>NZ_JBKOTS010000002.1:0-411822 GCF_049737935.1 Streptococcus sp. CL9.43
CAAAAACCGCAAACTCTATTATCCGTTTGCTTTATCTGTCATTTTGGCAGTCACTATCAGCTATCTCTTTTACTCTCTAGCCTTTAATCCTAAAATTGTGGATTTGCGTGGTGCATCTTCTATACAATTTACCCTACAACTAGGGCTTGTCGTTGTGACACTCGCATCTGCCATTATCGTGCTTTATGCCAATAGTTTTGTCATGAAAAATCGCTCAAAAGAACTGGGTGTATATGGCATGTTGGGCTTAGAAAAGCGCCATTTGATTGGTATGACCTTTAAGGAACTCTTGATATTTGGGCTAGTAACAGTCACTGCCGGGATTGGAATTGGTGCCCTCTTTGATAATCTGATTTTCGCTTTACTACTTAAACTTGCAAAGATGAAGGTAGAGTTAGTTGCAACTTTCCAATGGTCCGTAGTGCTTTCAATCCTTCTTGTATTTGGTCTTATCTTTTTAGTCATCGTTTTCCTGAACGCTGTACGTATTATCCGTATGGATGCTCTCCAGCTTTCTAGAGAAAAAGCGAAGGGTGAGAAGAAGGGGCGTTTCCTAGTTCTTCAGACACTTGTAGGGCTAATTGCACTAGGTGGTGGCTACTACTTAGCACTAAGCGTAACAGATGCTTTCAAAGCTGTCGCTACTTTCTTTATTGCGGTTATGTTAGTTATTGTAGGGACCTATCTCTTATTCAATGCTGGTATTACAGTTTTCTTACAGTTGCTCAAGAAAAACAAGAGATATTACTACCAACCCAACAACCTCATATCTGTTTCTAACCTTATCTTTCGTATGAAGAAAAATGCTGTCGGTTTAGCAACCATTGCCATCCTTTCAACCATGGTTTTGGTTACTATGTCTGCAGCTACTAGTATCTACAACGGATCTGAGAATATGAAAAAACTCATGTATCCTCACGATTTTGATGTTAAGGGACAACATGTAGAAGTTGAGGATTTAGACAAGCTTTTGACTCAATACGCTAGCGAAAAGAACCTAACCATCAGCAATAAGGACGTCCTCAGTTATGCAAGTTTCGGTCTTTCTAGTCAAGAGGGGACCAAATTAACCATCTTTGAAAAAGGGCAAAACAATGTCATGCCTAAGACAGTCTTCCTGGTTTTTGATCAAAAAGATTATGAAAAAATGACTGGACAAAAGCTGAACCTTACTGGTAACGAAGTAGGAATTTGGGCTCGAAATGACCAACTTAAAAATCAGAAAGCATTTAGTCTGAACAATCAGAACTATACAATCAAGGAAGCAATCCAGCAGGATTTTATTGCCAATCATGTTTCTAATCCCTATGTACTATTGGTATCGGATTATAACTATCTTGTAGTAGCTGATATTCAAAGTTTTTTGGAACAGTACCAGGATTCAGCTGTATACACACAGCTCTACGGTGGTATGGATGTAACAGCTAGTCTAGAGGAACAGTTAAAGCTATCTGATGATTTTGAGGAGTTTGTAAATAATTTTAGTCATAATCTCAAAAATGAAGACGGCATGGTTTATGGTGGAGGCACTGCAAGTGACGCAATTGCCCAAATGAATGCTCTCTTTGGAGGAGTTCTCTTTATTGGTATTTTCCTCTCTATCATCTTTATGATTGGAACTGTACTCGTTATCTACTATAAACAAATCTCAGAAGGTTATGAGGATCGTGAACGCTTTGTCATCCTACAAAAAGTGGGCTTGGATCAAAAACAAATCAAACAAACCATTAACAAGCAGGTCTTGACTGTTTTCTTCCTCCCTGTAATCTTTGCTTTTCTACACTTGGCTTTTGCCTATCATATGTTAAGTTTGATTCTTAAGGTCATTGGGGTAGTAGATACAGCTATGATGTTAAGTGTAACACTTTCTATTTGTGGTATCTTTGCCCTCATCTACGTACTTATCTTTATGATTACTTCAAGAAGTTATCGTAGAATTATTCAAATGTAAAAACAGAAACATCAAAAAAGAGAGTGGGACAGAAATCGTTAATTCATTAGAATTCGATTTCGTTGTCCCACCTCCGCACAGTTGAGTAGGACTGTAAAAACTGATGAAATAAGCGTAGTAGAGCCCGCTCAACCACTGCGTCTTGCTCGACAATCCAAAGACAATTGAGAGGCTAGGACTTTTGTCCCAGCCTCTTTTTTAGAGCTGGGATTTTGTACAAGGTTTTATCTCTTATTTCTCAACACGTTATTTTTTGGCGATATCAGCTAGGATTGCTGCTACAAACTCATCATGTTTAAACATTAAAACGGTATCTACTTTCAGAGGAGATATCGTTTTTCTTCTTCAACGGATAAGGATACAAAAATTTCTTCCTTTCTCTATCTTTTAAATGAATTGATTTCTTCAGAGAAAGACTGTAAAATTTTTGATATAATATCAAGGATGGATTGATGGATAAAAAGATAATGTTCAAAAGAATTACAGGTAAGAATAAAAATATGTCAGTTTAGATAGAAGTCTCCCTACCATCATCCATGCAGAAACAAGATTATATGAAATAAAAGGAGTAACCAATGACCGGAAACTATTCAACACGTGAATTCCGCGAGAAACTATATGATGACCTTCATGTTCGATTAAGAGATACACTGATTTTGATGTGTTCGATTTTTATTGCCTCTATAGGTCTAAATATGAATTCAACAGCTGTCATTATTGGAGCCATGCTGATTTCCCCTCTTATGACACCGATTGTTGGACTGGGATTCGGTTTAGCTATTTTTGATACGCGTTTAATCAAGCAATCTCTAGAGGTTTTATTTACTCAAGTATTGGTCAGTTTGCTTGTCTCGACTCTGTATTTCTGGATTTCTCCCTTATCTTATGCAAGTAGCGAGTTGATTGCACGAACCTCTCCAACCATTTGGGATGTTCTCATTGCTATTGCTGGTGGGATAGCAGGTTTCATTGGTTCAAGGAAAAAAGAAGCAAACAATATCGTACCAGGAGTAGCCATCGCAACAGCTCTGATGCCACCTATCTGCACTGCAGGATATGGTTTAGCTAATGGAAATGTACGATTTTTATTTGGGGCTCTTTATCTTTTCTTAATCAACTGTGTCTTTATCATGCTAATCAACATTGTTGGAACAAGAATTTTTATGAGAAAATCTCCCTTAAGTTCATTTAATGAGCTAAACATTAAAATGAAAATTGGGTTGATATCCTTGATTGTATTATTGGTCCTTCCAGCCAGCTATTCAGCAGTCACTCTGACGATGGATCAAGCGCGAAAAGAAGGGATCAAACAGTTTGTAGAAAATGAGTTCGCCAATCATACGGTCATTAATCAAGTCTACAAGTCAAGTAATAATGAATTGGTCTTGACGGTTGTTGGAGATCCGATTTCAGAAGAAGAATTAGAAACCATTCGCCAAAAGCAGGACTCTTACGGTATTCAATCTGTTCAATTGAAAGTCAAGCAATTCCATAATTCAGCAAAATTAGATAGTGAGACGATTAAGGAATTTTACGAAAACATTGACAAGTATATCGATCAAAAACTCTCTGAAAAAGATTCACAAGATGACATCGTAAAAGAAATTGAGGCAGACAAGGACTAAGGATAGTCAACTTATCTAACTCATGAAAGCAAATCTTGGGAGGATATCCTATATCCAAAAGTTAATGGATAGAAAGGATTGTTGATGAGAATATCATTTGTGGTGGTTTGACCAATCACTACTAGCTCAGCTTAATCAAAATATAAAAAAGCAACAACTATTTCAGTTGTTGCTTTTTCTTACTGAAAAATGTTTCTCAGACTGTGATCGTTTTATTTCTCAACACGAGATTTGTTGGCGATATCAGCTAGGATAGCTGCTACAAACTCATCTACTGGCACAGTGTTTGTTTCTTTTTGTCCATAGCGACGAACGTTGACAGTTCCATCCTCCATTTCCTTGTCACCAACGATCAATTGGTAAGGAATCTTGCTAGTTTGTGAAGCACGGATCTTGAACTGCATTTTTTCATTACGTTCATCCACATCAGCACGGACACCACGGTCACGGAGCTTCTTAGCTACTTCCCAAGCGTAGTCAACGTGTTTCTCGTTAGATACTGGGATGAGGGTTACTTGATGTGGTGCAAGCCATGTTGGGAAGGCACCCTTGTAGTTCTCAATCAAGATCGCTGTGAAGCGTTCCATGGTTGAGATAACCCCACGGTGGATCATAACTGGGCGATGTTCTTCACCATCAGCTCCGATGTATTTAAGGTCGAAGCGTTCTGGGAGCAAGAAGTCAAGCTGGATCGTAGAAAGGGTTTCTTCTTTTCCAAGGGCAGTCTTAACCTGGATATCCAATTTTGGTCCGTAGAAGGCAGCTTCACCTTCAGCTTCAAAGTAGTCAACGCCCATTTCATCAAGGGCAGCACGAAGCATGGTTTGGGCATTTTCCCACATTTCATCGTTATCAAAGTACTTGTGAGTATCTTGAGGGTCACGAAGAGAGAGGCGGAAACGGTATTCATTCAAGCTGAAATCGTCATAAACATCGATAATCAACTGAAGGGCACGTTGGAATTCTTCTTGGATTTGTTCAGGAGTTACAAAGAGGTGACCGTCGTTGAGAGACATTTCACGCACACGTTGAAGGCCAGTGAGGGCACCAGATTTTTCGTAACGGTGCATCATTCCGATTTCAGCGATACGGATTGGCAACTCACGGTAAGAATGAACATGGTGCTTGAAGACTTGGATGTGGTGTGGACAGTTCATTGGACGAAGGACAAATTCTTCCCCATCTCCCATATCCATAGTTGGGAACATGTCCTCTTGGTAGTGATCCCAGTGACCAGAAGTCTTGTAAAGTTCAACAGAAGCAAGTGGTGGAGTGTAAACGTGTTGGTAGCCAGAAGCCAACTCTTTATCGACGATGTAGCGTTCTAACTCACGACGGATAGTTGCCCCATTTGGCAGCCAGAATGGAAGACCTTGACCCACTTCTTGAGAAATCATAAAGAGATCCAATTCTTTACCAAGTTTACGGTGGTCACGTTCTTTGGCTTCTTCACGCATTTGAAGGTAGTTCTTCAAGTCTTTCTTGTCAAACCAGGCAGTACCGTAGATCCGTTGCATCATAGCATTGTCGCTATTTCCACGCCAGTAAGCACCAGCTACATGGAGAAGGTGGAAGATTTGGATGCGGCCTGTTGATGGGACGTGTGGTCCACGACAGAGGTCTACATATTCACCTTGACGGTAGATGGTCAAGCCACCCTCGTCTTCAGAGTGCTCTTCAATTAATTCAAGCTTGTAAGGGTCGTTCTTGAAGATTTCACGCGCCTCGTCTTTGGTCACTTCCTCGCGAATAGATGGGAAGTTTTCTTTAACGATTTTTTGCATTTCTTCTTCGATACGAGGAAGATCTTCGTTAGAGATTTGACCATCTTGGTTGTCTGTATCATAGTAGAAACCATCTTCGATAGCTGGACCAACACCCAAGTGAATGTCTGGGAAAAGGCGACGAGCTGCTTGTGCAAACAAGTGTGCAGCTGAGTGACGCAAGATGTCAAGAGCGTCTTCGTGATCAGGTGTCACGATTTCGATGCTTCCATCTTCAGTGATCGCACGAGTAGTGTCGATGAGTTTGCCGTTGAATTTACCAGCAAGAGCTTTTTTAGCTAGGGAATTACTGATAGATTGGGCAATTTCAAAAGTAGTAACGCCTGATTCGAATTCACGAACAGCGCCATCTGGGAATGTAATTTTGATCATGGTTTTCTCCTTAAAAATTTATCGTATTTTAAAATAGAGGTTTGAAGAAATAGAGATGGGTTAGTTATAAAGAACAATTATATTTGTTTATCTAACTGAATGATACTTTAACAATTTCATTCTATAAATAAAACAAACTGTAGAAATAAGTAAATAACTTACCAAGGAAAGGATTAAAGACAAATATTGCTCATCAGTCATTTCACCACTCATGTATATCCTTATCGGATAGCTTCTTAGTGCATTGAACAGATAAATCCCAGCAGTAAGACTTAGAAGATATCCTGCTATAACGAGTCTCTTTTTCTTAAAAAACATTAAGATGCCGAGAAAAGGAGCAAGAAATGGCATAAGAGGAACAAATGCAAAAAATGAAAAGACAACAATGTACTCCAGGCCCCATAGACTAAGAGTTTTCATTAGCCACACATAGACTATAAGGAAGGTAGAGGAAATTACCCAGGGCAATGCTTTCTTCATAACAACCTCCATATTCAATTTTTGTTTATATTCTATCCTAAGCTAGTTATAATAGTTCTCCAAATAAAAAGCGACATCCTCAAAAGGACGTCGCAACGTGGTTCCACCTTCATTTATGTTCCTCAAAAAAGAGGGACACCTCTGATTGGCTCTAACGTGGCCACCGTTTTATGTTTGCATAAAAGTTAGTAGAGTAGTATCAGTATAGTCTTTCTATGCGTTCTCAGCAACCACGCACTCTCTGGTAGAAAGGTTCTAAGTGACTTGTCTCTATGCATTATTATAGCATGATTGCGAGATTTTTCAAGGATTTTGTGAAAGTTTTTTGTTTTTCAGTTTTTGAACTAGATACTTGATAGTGGCACCAATAACTGTACCTAGTAGAATAAGAATTTCATAGGCTAGGAAATAAACAATGATAAATTCTCTGAAAGGAATGATAGTAAATCCATAGAGTAAGCAACTGCCTAAAAGCCAATGAAGTGAAAAACCAAATCGGTAGCTATAAAGAAGAGAGACTATAAAAACTACAACAGGCGAAATGATGAATATATTTAAAAGATAGAGCTCCGTTAGTTTTGGATTCTGTAATAGTAGTATAAATAATCCATAAAGTGGACAATAAAAGAAAAATACGACCAAATAGTAGGGGAGATATTTGAACAATTTACGCATGGTCAATCACCTCTCTTTTCAAGCTGTCTACTTAGATATCCTTCCTATAACTATTATAGCACATTTAAGGTATGGATAGTAAATCAGTTGACAAAGAACTTAGTTATTGGTAGAATAGGAAATGTCGTAAAGACAAATAACTTCTTCTTGGTTGCAGGCATGCCAACCTGTCACTCGGATGAAGCCAAATAAAAAGGAGAAACATCATGGCAATCTCAAAAGAGAAAAAAAATGAAATCATTGCACAATATGCACGTCACGAAGGTGATACAGGTTCAGTAGAGGTTCAAGTTGCTGTCCTTACTTGGGAAATCAACCACCTTAACGAACACATCAAACAACACAAAAAAGACCACGCTACTTACCGTGGATTGATGAAGAAAATCGGTCGCCGTCGTAACTTGCTTGCATACTTGCGTAAAAACGACGTTAACCGTTACCGTGAGTTGATCAACTCTCTAGGACTTCGTCGCTAATTCAAGATACAAAGGACGTCAAAAGCACACAGCAAAAATAGGAAAATTGACGAAGAAACTTCAGTTTCTAGGAGATTTTATCTTTTTTGCCAAGTGCTTAGGCCGTGTTCAATTGAGCACATCTTGAAATAAGGCTACTCTAGTTGAGTAGCTTTTTATTTTTGTCACCTTACCTCGATATACTCAAGTATAATCTTCGGCTTGCCGTCTAGTCTATAAACGTTTTATCCAGCAAGAATCATGATGCTAAGAGCGATAAAAATCCGTATGAAAATAGGGAAAGGACACAGTGTTCGATGAACACAAGGAGTTTCATCTTTTTCACTAGGATTTTAGCCCGAGCTCAAATCAGCTCTCTGACTTCAGAGGGCTTTTTTGTGTGCATTTTTCTAGTCTTGTCCCTGATTTAGAAATGTGGTATACTAATTATGAAAATTGTCTAAATTTTTAATTTTTGTTAAAGGAGGGTTTCATGCTTTCCAAATTTTCTGGAAGCCATCAAAACCTGAGATATTGTTTTTTGCTAGCTATCCTGTTAGGAGCTTTGGGGATTTCTCTGTTTCTGGCAGTTTCTATGGGGTCTGTTCAAATTAGCTTGAGTGATACTTATCGGATAATTTTGAGTCAGTTAGGGGCTCCTTTTGAGATAGGAGACATTTCAAAGTCTACGCTTGCTATTGTTTGGAATATGAGATTGCCACGGGTTTTTCTTGCTTTGATTGTTGGTGCAGGCCTTTCCATGTGTGGTAGTGTCATGCAGTCAACGGTCAACAATCCAATAGCGGAGCCCTATGTATTAGGAATTTCAGCCGGGGCAACCTTTGGAGCAACTTTGAGTATTATTCTTGGATTTAAAGTTATGATTGGTCTAGGTTCTTTCCTAGGAGCGATTTTAGCAACAGTTACAGTTCTTCTCATTGCGTCCATGCAGGGTATGATGACAACTTCTAGCTTAATCTTATCGGGTACGGTAGTGAATGCCCTATTTTTGGCTTTTTCAAACTTTATTATCTCTATTGGGGCCAATGCTGATAGCGTTATGACCATCAAGTTTTGGACCATGGGTTCTTTAGCGGGGACCTCATGGGGTCACTTAACCTTACCAACTATAATCGTGGGAATCGCTTTTTTATTTTTCTCTTCCCAATACCGTGTTTTCAATGCCATGATGATGGGTGATGAGGCGGCTTTGACTTTGGGAATTCCCTTGCGTTTTTATTGGTATCTCTATGTGACGATTGTAGCTGTGATGACAGCTATCTTGGTATCGACCTGTGGGATTATCGGTTTTGTCGGTTTGATTACACCGCATTTGGCGAGAAGTTTGGTAGGTACAAACTACAAAAGGCTTTTTCCGATTGCAACCTTACTAGGCGCCCTCTTTGTCGTCTGGGCAGATGTCTTTGCTCGCGTTTTGATTCAAAATACTGAACTACCAATTGGTATCTTCACAGCCTTAGTAGGTGCACCTTTCTTTATCTACATGGTTGCAAGTAGACGAAGGGAGGTGAGAGTCTGATATGGACTTAATGTGTCAGGATATTCACTTTGGAATCGGAGAAAAAAAGATTCTCAAAGGAGTCTCACTTAAACTTGAGGGAAACCAATTTCATACTATTTTGGGACCAAATGGAAGTGGAAAGACCAGCTTGCTGAAACTCTTCTATCGACAGGAAAAGCCGAATCAGGGCTTGATTTCTTTAGATGGGAAGCCTCTAGAACAAATGAGCGTCAAAGAAACGGCAAAGCAGATGGCAGTCATCACGCAGTTTAATCAACTTCAGTTTGATTGTACGGTTGAGGAGATTGTCATGTTGGGCAGAACTCCTCATCTCTCTTTCTTGCAAAAGGAAAAAGACAGAGACTTTGCTTTGGTTGAGGATGCTCTAGTCAAGGTAGATCTGCTCGAAAAGAGAAATCGACTCTACTCTTCTTTGTCAGGAGGAGAGAAGCAGCGGGTTCTGTTAGCACGCGCCTTGGCCCAAGAGCCGACCCTCTTGCTCTTAGATGAACCGACCAATCATTTGGATATCAAGTATCAGCTAGACTTATTGAGCATTGTCAAAAATCTTCAGATCAATGTGCTAGCTGTCTTGCATGATATTCAGCTAGCTTGTCGCTATTCAGATTATCTCTACCTAATGAAAGAAGGGGAGATTGTTTACCAAGGTACTCCAAAAGAGACCATCACACCCGAGTCATTGCAGGCTGTCTATGGCGTTCAAAGTAAGGTAATTTGGACAGAGGATCAGCAAGCTATGATTCACTATTTATAAAAATTAAAAAGGAAAATAAAAACATGAAAAAAACACTCAGTATTTTGCTTGTAACAGTAGCTACCTTATCTTTGGCAGCTTGTGGTAACGCATCTAAAGAAACAGCAACGACACCGGCTACAACAGAAGCTAGTCAAAAAGCTAATACAGAAACCAGCTATCCTGTAACAATCAAGACTTATGATGCTAAAGGAAATGAAGTTGAACAAGTCTTCGAAAAGGCTCCTGAAAAAGTCATCACCAACAACCTCTCAACAACTGAAATTCTACTTGAACTCGGTTTGAAGGATAAAATTGTCGGTATGCTCAATCCTGATAATGCGTTAACTGGTAAATACAAGGATGCTATTGAAGCCATCCCTCACATTGGTGATAAAAAATCTGTCTCACAAGAAACAGTTCTTTCTTATGAACCAGATGCCTTGATGGGACGCAACATGATGTTTTCTGAAAAGTCAATGGGAACCATTAGTGCTTGGAATGAAAACAAAATCCCTGTTTATACGCAAAAAGCTTCACTTTCCACTATCCAACAAGATTTAGGAAATATCGTAGAAGATGTGAAGAATCTTGGTACCATTTTCAATGTCCAAGACAAGGCGAATCAATACGCAGAACAATTACAAGCTAAAATCGATGCGGTTAAAAAAGCTAACCCAGAAACACAGGGTGAAAAGAAAAAAGCTCTGATTATGGTGGCCTACAATGACGAAACCTTTGGTGCCTACAAGTCAGCTCTTCAGGAAAGCTTGCTCAACCAACTTGGTTATACCAATGTCGCAACAGGAACTTCTGGTTTGACCTTGGAAAATCTAGTATCAATGGATCCAGAGTTGATTATCTATGTAACCAGCGATCGTAATCAAAAGTTAGATGAAAAAGCAGTGGATTTGATGAAGGCAAATGCTGTTTTGGAAAATGTACCTGCAATCAAGAATCAAAAAATCATGACTATCTCTTACGATGAGTTGATGGATTACGGTCCTGCAGTGATTGATTCCCTTGAAAAAATCAATGACTTTATCAAGAAATAAGGAGTTTAGCTGGGAAGGGATTCAAGTTAGGATCAGTCTTCCTTCAAACTATGATCCTCAACAAGCCTATCCACTTGTGCTTTTAAATGATGGGCAATTGGACTATTTGTCAGACCTATCCCAATCAGTGATTTTGGTGGGTTTGATTCCAGAAAATCGTCTGGATGACTTTACACCCTGGCAGTCTGATGCATTGAAAGAAGGGGCACCAGATTTTGGTGGGAAGGTAGACCAATACCATCAGAAGCTATTTCAAAGAATTTTAAAAATGCTAAAGAAAGACTACTTGATTGATGAAAGTAGAATTGCTTATGGTGGCTATTCACTGGGTGGTCTTGCTGCTGTCTATAGTCTCTATAGTAGTTATCTTCCTGCGACCTGTATCTTTTCTATCTGTGGCTCTTTCTGGTATCCAGACTTTATAGACTTTTGTAGGGAACATGACTTGATACAGAGCCAAAGCCTGATTTATCTGCAAAATGGTCAGACAGAAGGTGCCAATCATTCCAATCGTCTGTCTAAGGCTCCTATTTATGCCAGAGATCTACATGATCTGATTTCAGAGAAAGTCCCTTCGACTTATTGCACATTTGATGCTTATGGGCATCATGAAGCTCTTAAGGAACGTTATCACTATTTTTGTGATTGGCTGAGAGACGAATGGAAGCTTAAGTAACCCTATAACACTCCTTGTTCATCGTAACTAGGAGTATTTCTTATGTATGCTTGGTTGTTAAAATGTTCATGGTATTATTCTTGACGGAAATCCATCCCCTGTAATAGACTAAATTATGGTATAATGAGTAGATAGATAGAATCGAGGAAATTATGTCATTTACACAATTTAAATTTAAAAAATATATAGAAAAAGCCTTGGAGGAGTTGAAATTTACGACTCCTACCGAGGTTCAGGAAAAGTTGATTCCTATTGTCCTGGCAGGTCGTGACTTGGTTGGTGAATCAAAAACAGGTTCAGGTAAGACTCATACTTTCTTGCTTCCAATTTTCCAACAGTTGGATGAAGAGAGTGACAGTGTGCAGGCAGTTATCACAGCTCCAAGTCGTGAATTAGCGACTCAGATTTACCAAGCTGCTCGTCAGATCGCATCACATTCAGATGTTGAGATTCGTGTTGTGAACTATGTTGGTGGCACAGATAAGGCTCGCCAAATTGACAAACTCGCAAGCAACCAGCCCCATATCGTTATCGGAACACCAGGTCGTATTTATGATTTGGTCAAGTCTGGTGACCTTGCTATTCACAAGGCTAAGACCTTTGTAGTCGATGAAGCCGACATGACCTTGGATATGGGATTCTTGGAAACAGTTGATAAGATTGCAGGAAGTCTTCCTAAGGACTTGCAGTTTATGGTCTTTTCAGCGACTATCCCACAAAAACTGCAACCATTTTTGAAGAAGTACTTGTCAAATCCTGTCATGGAAAAGATCAAGACCAAGACAGTTATCTCTGACACCATTGACAACTGGTTGATTTCGACCAAGGGTAGAGACAAGAACGCTCAGATTTATGAGTTGACTCAAGTCATGCAGCCGTATCTTGCCATGATTTTTGTCAATACAAAAACTCGTGCGGATGAATTGCACAGCTACCTAACAGCTCAAGGATTAAAGGTGGCTAAGATCCATGGAGACATTGCTCCTCGTGAACGCAAACGGATCATGAATCAGGTGAAGAACCTTGATTTTGAGTATATCGTAGCAACTGACCTAGCTGCGCGTGGGATTGACATCGAAGGTGTTAGCCACGTTATCAACGATGCTATTCCACAAGACTTGTCCTTCTTTGTTCACCGTGTTGGACGAACTGGACGTAATGGTCTACCAGGTACAGCCATCACCCTCTATCAACCAAGTGATGACTCTGATATTCGTGAGTTGGAGAAATTAGGAATTAAGTTTGTACCTAAGGTTGTTAAAGATGGAGAGTTCCAAGACACTTATGACCGTGACCGCCGTGCCAATCGTGAGAAAAAACAAGAAAAACTGGATATCGAAATGATTGGCTTGGTCAAAAAGAAAAAGAAAAAAGTCAAACCAGGCTATAAGAAGAAAATTCAGTGGGCGGTCGATGAAAAACGCCGTAAAACCAAACGCGCAGAAAGTCGTGCCCGTGGACGTGCAGAACGTAAGGCTAAACGTCAAACATTTTAAACATCAGACAGTAAAACCAAGTGGTTTTACTGTTTTTTATAGTTCAACATTGGGATTGTCAGATTTCATAAGTAGAAGATATTGGGAATCTTAAAATCTAATCATAACATTCTTTTATTTTTCTGAAGTTTATAATATACTTAAATTAAAAGTAGATTGTAGGAGAAGATAAATGAAAGATTTTAAAAATTTTATTGCTGGGATTGGTGAAATAAATGTTATTGCTTATTTGATATATGTGTGTACCGGTCTCGCTCCTCTCTTTCATATATTGATTATTGGTTCAGAAGTGACTACTGGAAAAATAGTTTTAACCATCTTAGGTATACTTTACGTTATCCTTTTAACGATTGCTAGAATTTATCGAAAGTTTTTCTGGTAAGAATCATCATGAAATATTAAAATCCCGTCAGAAATTTGAACTGCACCCCAAAAGTTAGACAGAAAAAATCTAACTTTTGGGGTGTTTTATTATGAAATTGAATTATGAAGATAAAGTTCAGATTTATGAACTAAGAAAGCAAGGACAAAGCTTCAAACAGCTTTCGAAAAGATTTGGAGTGGATGTTTCTGGTCTAAAGTACATGATGAAATTAATTGACCGTTATGGCATAGATATCGTCAAGAAAGGGATGAATCGTCATTATTCTCCAGAACTAAAACAACAAACGAATTAAAGTCAAACTAAAAGGACTTAGCCCTGTGCAATACAGAACTAAATCCTTTCAATAATTATTTGTCCAACTTTTGGGGGTCAGTACAGCTTTCCTTTTTGGTATAAAATATGTGCTTTCTATGACTAGGCAATTTTCTTAATCGAAAAATTACGAAATAGAAAGAGAGATTTCAAATCCATGCATCCATTCGGATTTTACTACGATGTCGATTTTTAAAGCATCTGCTAATTGTTTGACAAGATAGAGACCCATGCCTGTTGATTTTTTCCTTGTCTCTCCTGAATCACCTGTAAATCCTTTTTCAAAGATATGAGGGAGGTCGCAAGCTTTAACTCCACACCCATTATCCCTAATAATCAGGGTTTTGCGCCCCTTGTCACTTGACATAGAAATCTTGAGTTCTGGTTTGTCAGAGCTATATTTAAGGGCGTTGGCTAGTATTTGAGACAGGATAAATCCAAAACTGCGTTGATCGGTGTAGCAGGTTCCTTGTATGTTTTCTAACTTAATCGTAAAATTCTTTTCTTTGAGCAAGGGATCAAAGTTCTCCAAAAGATCTTGGATACACTCTTCTAGGTCAAGGTCTTCAAATAGAAAATCATTTTTCTCACTTTTCACCCTGTAGTAGAATAAGATCTGTGATACATTTCCTTGGATTTGATTTTTCACATAGTCCAATTTAAAAGCAGTATCCTCAGGTAGTTGGTCACTTTGATTGTCTAAAAGGAGGGAAAGAAGCGATAAAGGAAGTTTAATCTCATGCGCCCATTTTTCAACATAGTCCTCGTACTCGGCTAGTAATGAGTTGAGTTTTCCTATTTGAGCCTGCTTTTGATAAAGTGTATCTGCTATTTTTTCAATGCTTTCTTTCTCTGAGGCACTTGATAAATTCAATAATTCAAGCTCAGTATCGATCTTAGGATTGGCTATGAAGGCTTTATAAGCAGCGGCTTTTTTTCTTTCTTTTCTTATAAGTAAGAAAGATAGGATGAAAAAAAGCAGGACGGTGGCTAAAATATAGAGAAGGATGAGAGCTTGAAACATTCTCACATCTGAAAGCCAAAGCAGGACAGCTGTAAATAGATCAAATGCTAAGAGAACAAATAACCAAGGCAGATAACTAGCTAGATATTTTAGATTATGTTTCATCTGGACTTACCTCTTCTAGCTTGTAACCAATACCTCTAACGGACTTGACTTTAAGGGCAATGCCAACCTGTTTCATCATCTTTTTCAGCCTTGCAATGTTTACTTGTAGGGCATTTTCATCGATGAACTCAGTTGTATTCCACAGTTTCATGCTTAGTTCTTCTTTTGTGACGACAGAACCAGTTGCCACTAATAAGGTTTCTAACAATTTCCCTTGGTTTTTAGGGAGTAAAATCGAATGTCCGTTGATATAAAGAGTATAGGTATTTCTATCCAGCAGGAAATTATCTTTTTCAAGCAAATTTTGTCTACCTTCATAGCGTTTCAAGATGTTTTCTATACGAGCCAAGAATCTTTCTTTCTTGAAAGGTTTTGTTAAGTACTCGTCAGCCCCTAATTTTAGGGCGTAAATCTCATCTTTTAGTTGTTCACGGGAGGTGAGAACCAATATGGGCACAGAGCGTTTGGACTTGAGATTCTTACAAATGTGGAAACCTGTTTCTCCTGGCAAATTCAAATCTAGTATGATTAAATCCGTATCGTATTGCAATACTTGCTGGCTTGTATCTTTGAAGTCAGTCAACTTATCAACTTGATAACCCGCATTCTCTAACAAAATGACAATTTCATCTCGAATCAAGGTTTCATCTTCAATAACCAGAATATGCTTCATACCGGCTCCTCCTTTTCCTATTTTATTCTACTTTATTCACCTCTTTTGGGTTCCATCAATGACAACAAGTACTTGTTGCTATTTTTCTTTACAATTCTTATATAGATGACTTCAAATCCAGCTAACAGCAGTATTATCACCATGGCTGTGATAAATTTCTGCCCCATGGCCATTCTTGCACTGGCTGGTAATATTCCTGTGAGGAGGGAGCTCACTCCGAAGCTACTACTGATAAGTGCAAGGGCTATTGGTAGACCAAAATACCAGTTGATTTGCTTTTCTGACGATTTACAAAGAGTTTCGTAGTTGGCTCCAAGATGGATCAAGGTTTGGTATCGTCTGTAGGATTGTCTTTGTCCCATCAAAAACTGAACGCCAATGATTGTATTTGCCACAACAAGGAAGATGATAGCCAGATAGATGGTGATATAGCTGGCAGAGATAATGTAAAATAATTGTCTTCCCATATTTTGTATATAGCTTTCATAGCCAAGAGAGGTTTGATTTAGCTTTTCATTGGTATCTGAGATAGCCCTCATCAGGCCTTTTTCCTTGACTAGCTCAGGAGCTAAGATACCGCTGACATAGTTCGAGTATCGACCGTCTGTATAGTTCATAAAGACTTCATCTGGGACTATGAGGGCAACAGAGAGGGTGATTTCACGATCCGTTACAATCGGTAAAGACTGAACCTCTCCAATCAATTTTACATCATTTCCCATGACTTTGATTTGAGGCTTTGTCTTTAGGACAGAGTTGACGAGACTTTCATCTGGCAGAAAATCTTTCCCCATATACAAATATGCTTCCTTACTAGTTAATTCTAGAGGAGGGAGATTGGCAACCTTTCTAAGTTCATTGTATTCGGAAACTGGTATGAGGTGGGAAGTAGTAGACTGTTTAAATCTTTGGAGCAAAATTTCCTTGTTCTTGCTGTCTTTTTGCTTTTTCAACTCCTTGATAATCTCTTCGAAGGACACGGACTCGTGTTCTTTAGGTTTGCCTACTTTAATTTGCAGAATCTTTGAAAACTGTGATTCTAGTCCAGCAGCTTCAAGCTCTTTTTTTACTGTACTTACATCAAGATTTTCATCTGTATCCTGCTTGCTATCTCTAAATGTATAATCCAATACGTGGGTTTGATTGCTTGAATTGCCACTTGCAATGGCAACACCTGCTCCAAAGAGGCACAAGGCAGAGAAGATTAAGAGGGAGCAGATGGCCAGTATAGTTGAGCGCTGGATAACTAATTCCTGAATCTGTCTAAAATTATAGGCATGAAGTTTTCGATTGTTTCCAAGCTTGACCAAAAAGTCTATAAATAAACGCATACCAAAGAAGAGGAGGATAGTTCCTAGAGTCCCCAAGAAAACAGTGATGCCCATGGTTATGACACTCTCCCAAGCTCGTCCACTCATCCCCAAGTAATAGGCTGTTCCTAGAAGCAAAATTCCGAGGACAGAAGCAAGAAGGTATACCCCCTTGGGGAGTAGTTTCTTCATTCCAGAGGGTGAATAGGCAAGCAGGTTTCCGATTTCCATATTGGCCGTCTTTGCACTTAAAAGGACAAAAACAGCTAATTTTACGGCTAGGAAGCCGATGACTGTATAGAGTAGAGCTGTGGTAGATAGAGAAAATTGATGTTCAATAATCCCTAGTCCCACAATTTTAGCGGTTATTAGGCTGATTAGTTCTGAAATCAAGATAGAAATTGGAAGGCCTATTCCAAGGGCAAGGACACTGTTTCTCAAATCCTCGAGTAGGAGCAACAAGAACAGTTTGCTTCTTCGCATCCCTAGCGTTAGATAGACACCAAATTCATGTTTTCTCCTTTCCATCTGCATACTGCTTGCGAAGTAGACTAGAAAAAAGAGAATAAAGAGGGTTGCTACATAAAGAATGGGAATCATGCTAAAGAGTTTATTTACAGCGTCACTCTCTATTTGTTTGAGAAAGATCATCACATCTTGATGGGACAAAGAAAGGATGATGTAAAAGGAGATAATAGAAAGAACCATGGAACTGAAATACAAGCCATTATTCTTTCGATCCCTCTTGCTATTTCTTGAGACTAATTTAGAAAACATTGCCATCACCTCCAGCTAGGGCTGCCATGACCTTTAGTATTCTGTGGTAAAAATCTTCTTGACTTTCTCTTGGATAATCGCGTCGAATTTCATGGAATAGTTTTCCGTCTTGGATAAACAAGATGCGGTTGCAAAAGCTGGCAGCGACTGAATCGTGGGTCACCATGAGAATGGTGGTTTCTTCCACTTGATTCATTTCGGATAATTTTTGCATCAAAATGGTCGCATTTTTTGAATCCAAAGCTCCTGTGGGCTCATCTGCAAATACAATCTTAGGGTCTAAAATCAAGGCACGCGCAGCAGCTACCCTTTGTCGTTGACCACCTGATAATTGAGATGGGAACTTATCCAGAAGTTCAGAAATATCTAGATATTGGGAAAGCAATTTTAACCGAACCTTGCTTTCGTTGGCATCGACCTTGTGCAAAGACAAGGGGAGTAAAATATTTTCTTTGGCTGTCAGATTGTCCAAAAGCTCAAAATTCTGGAAGAGATAGCCAATTTCCTTGCCTCTATAATCTGCTAATTGACTACCTTTTAACTGACCTAAATCTTTTTCTTGCATTTGAATGGAGCCGTCAGTTGGTTTGATGATAGTAGCGAGACAGTTAAGAAGGGTTGTTTTCCCAGAACCACTGCTCCCCATAATCCCTAAGAACTCACCTTTGACAACTTGAAAAGATATACCGTTCAAGGCTTTGGTGATATTCGGCTCTTTTCCATAATACTTTTTTAATGATTCTACTCGTAAAATTGTTTCCATGTGAAACACCTCCATCTTTTGTTACTTTCATTATAATATGAATCAGAGTAGAATAACACTTACGGATGATGTAAGAAATCTTTATCATTAGGTTATTGGAGCTATACTTACTATATTATAGCATGGTTTCAAGGATTTAAAAAGAGGAGTTGAGAGTCGAGAAATTATCCTAATATTGAAATTATAAAAAATAATACCACTGTAGTCCATGCTCCAGCAGTATTATTTATTATTTTATAGGAAACTTTATTCCCACTCAACGGTTGCAGGTGGTTTACTTGTAATATCATAGACGATGCGGTTGACATGGTCAACTTCGTTTACGATACGAACAGAGATTTTTTGGAGAACTTCCCAAGGAATCTTAGCGAAGTCAGCTGTCATACCATCGATAGAAGTGATAGCACGGATAGCAATGGTGTAGTCGTAAGTACGTCCATCTCCCATAACACCTACTGAACGAACGCCAGTGTTAACAGTGAAATATTGCCAGATATCGCGGTCAAGGCCAGCTTTAGCGATTTCTTCACGAAGGATGGCGTCTGATTCGCGAACTGTTTCAAGCTTTTCTTCTGTGATTTCTCCCATGACACGGATAGCAAGTCCTGGTCCTGGGAATGGTTGGCGCCACACGATGTGGTCTGGCATGCCAAGTTCAGTACCTAGTGCACGAACTTCATCCTTGTAAAGAGTGTTGAGTGGCTCGATCAGTTCAAACTGCATATCTTCAGGAAGTCCACCCACGTTGTGGTGAGACTTGATGGTTTGAGCAGTATCCGTACCAGATTCAATCACGTCAGTATAGAGTGTCCCTTGAGCAAGGAATTTCACATCTGTTAGTTTGCTTGCTTCGTCATCAAAGACATAAACAAACTCGTTACCGATAATCTTCCGTTTTTGTTCAGGATCAGATACACCAGCCAATTTATCAAGGAAACGTTTGGCAGCATCTGCCTTGACAATGTTCAAACCAAACTTACCACCAAGCATATCCATAACTTGATCAGCTTCCCCTTTACGGAGAAGACCGTGGTCCACAAAGATACAGATCAATTGATCCCCGATGGCTTTTTGGAGAAGAACCCCAACAACAGAAGAGTCAACACCACCAGAAAGTCCGAGAAGAACACGTTTATCTCCAACTTTTTCACGGATTTGTTTGATTTGCATCTCGATGAAGTTATCCATTGTCCAGTCGCCTTTGGCACCACAGATATTCAAAGCAAAGTTACGCAAAATATCATAACCGTGAACTGAGTGGCGAACTTCTGGGTGGAATTGGATACCGTAAATTTTCTTATCAGGGTTTTCAATAGATGCATAAGGACAGTCTGCAGAAGTTCCAGTACGAACAAAGTCAGCAGGAATTTCTGTAACAGCATCACCGTGGCTCATCAAGACAAGTTGCTCATCTGGAGTACCCGCAAAAAGGGCTGATTCTGTGTGAGTCAATGTTGATTGACCGTATTCACGATTACCAGCATCGCCGGCAGGAACAACTTTTCCTCCAAGCTTGTGAGTCAATAGCTGCATACCATAACAGATTCCCAAAATCGGAATACCGAGTTCAAAAATCTCTGGATCAATATCAAACGATCCTTCTTCGTAAACAGAGTTTGGACCACCTGAAAGTACAATCCCGATAGGATTGATAGCACGGACTTCGTCAGCCGAAATCTTGTGACTTTTTAGTTCTGAAAAGACACCAATCTCACGAATACGACGTGAGATGAGTTGGTTGTACTGGCTACCATAGTCTAGTACGATGATCTTTTCGACATCTTGCAAATCAGTTGAAATGTTGCTCATCTTTTCCCTTTCTTCAAAGAAATATCTTCTTGAATATTCTATCATAAAAGGGTTAGAATTACCAACCAAACAAGTGCGGTTTGACTTTTCCCTATGAGTTACGGTACAATGGAAAAAATAAAGAAAAGAAGTGATCAAGCATGTTACCAGCTTATATGAAAATCCACGACCAAATCAAGAAAGATATTGATGAGGGAAGTTGGGAAATTGGGGAAAGACTTCCAAGTGAGCGAGATTTAGCAGAAGAATTTGCCGTTAGCCGCATGACCTTACGTCAAGCAATCTCTCTTTTGGTTGAAGAAGGGGTTTTGGAACGACGTGTAGGTAGTGGGACCTTTGTTTCAAGTACACGTGTTCAGGAAAGAATGCGTGGAACAACTAGTTTTACGGAGATTGTTAAAGCTCAAGGGAAAACTCCGTCTAGTCACTTGATTTCTTATCGTCGAACCATTCCAAATGAGCAAGAAGTGGTTAAACTAGGTTTACTGCCAACTGATAATATCATTCGTATGGAGCGTGTTCGTTATGCGGATAAGGTTCCTGTTGTCTATGAAGTGGCGTCGATTCCTGAGAAATTTATCAAAAATTTCAAAAAAGAGGAAGTAACCAGGCACTTCTTTCAAACCTTGCAAGAGCATGGTTATCGAATTGGTAAATCTCACCAGACCATATACGCACGTTTAGCCAAAGAAAAGATAGCTCATTACTTAGAAGTTGAAAAAGGGCATGCTATTTTAGGTTTGACTCAGGTTTCTTACTTTGATGACGGAACGGCTTTTGAGTATGTAAAGAGTCAATACGTCGGAGAACGGTTTGAGTTTTATCTAGAAAATAATTAGTTTATAACATCACTCTTAGAGTAGAAACTCATCTACTTTAAGAGTTTTTATTTGGTTATGATTAGAAAACATTTTCCTAGTAAGAAAAATAGTAATCATACGAGTATTTTTCAAAGATTCGTGTTATAATAGTTAGGTTATATGGTCCCGATAAGGTGGTGGGATTGATTGTAAATACTCTTCCTACCAGTTCTTTGTAACTCTATAACGAATATTTTTTAAGGGGGGACATTTTTATGTCAGAACGTAAATTATTCACGTCTGAATCTGTATCTGAGGGGCATCCAGATAAGATTGCAGACCAAATTTCAGATGCTATCTTGGATGCTATTCTAGAGCAAGATCCAGAGGCGCACGTTGCTGCTGAAACAGCTGTTTATACTGGTTCAGTACATGTTTTCGGTGAAATTTCAACCAATGCTTATGTCGATATTAACCGAGTGGTTCGTGATACGATTGCAGAAATCGGTTATACCAATACAGAGTACGGTTTTTCTGCGGAGACGGTAGGAGTTCACCCATCCTTGGTAGAACAATCACCAGATATCGCTCAAGGGGTTAATGAAGCCTTAGAGGTTCGTGGGAATGCGGATCAAGATCCACTTGATTTGATTGGAGCTGGAGACCAAGGTCTCATGTTTGGTTTTGCAGTTGATGAAACTGAAGAACTCATGCCATTGCCAATCTCACTCAGCCACAAGTTGGTTCGTCGCTTGGCAGAGCTACGTAAGTGTGGTGAAATTAGCTACCTTCGTCCAGACGCTAAATCTCAAGTTACTGTTGAATATGATGAAAATGATCAACCAGTGCGTGTGGACACTGTCGTTATTTCAACTCAACATGATCCAGAAGTCAGCAATGAACAGATCCATGAGGATGTGATTAACAAGGTCATCAAAGAAGTGATTCCAGCTTCATATCTTGACGATGAAACTAAATTTTTCATCAATCCAACAGGTCGTTTCGTTATCGGAGGTCCTCAAGGAGACTCAGGTTTGACGGGCCGTAAGATCATCGTGGATACCTATGGTGGTTATTCACGTCACGGTGGTGGTGCCTTCTCTGGTAAGGATGCGACTAAGGTTGACCGTTCAGCTTCTTATGCAGCTCGCTACATTGCTAAAAACATTGTTGCTGCAGGTCTTGCTAAGAAAGCAGAAGTGCAATTGGCTTACGCGATTGGGGTAGCTCAACCTGTATCTGTCCGTATCGATACTTTCGGTACAGGAACAGTAGCTGAAAGTAAACTTGAAAAAGCAGCGCGTCAAATCTTTGACCTTCGTCCTGCAGGAATTATCCAAATGCTTGACCTCAAACGTCCAATCTACCGTCAAACAGCGGCTTATGGACATATGGGACGTACAGATATTGATCTTCCATGGGAACGCTTGGATAAAGTAGAAGCTTTGAAAGAAGCCGTTAAGTAAACTAAAAAAAAGATTGGTCCTTAGACCAATCTTTTTTATGTTTAAAATTAGTTATCCAGTATTTTTACAAAAGCCCAGTTTCCAATAGATTTTGTTCCGTATTCTAACATCATCGAATCTAGTAATTCATACTTGTTTTTTTCATAGAAGCAAACATTTTTTTCAGTACTAGTAATCAAGCCCAAGCGTTTGCAGCCTTTGGATTTAAGATAAGGTTCAACACCTTCTTGTAGAAAAGCACTCCCGATTCCTTGGTTTTGACTAGAAGCGTTGACTCCCAACATCATCAAATACCAGTCAAAATTTCCTGATCTTTTCAAATGCTGTTCGGAACGTTCCACCAAATCAAGATATTTCAAGAGATTGCGCAGAGTAATAAAACGGAAAAGCTTGACCATACCATTCAGCAAATAAGATAGAATGGAAAAATCCTTTTGTTGCAGGAGGGCAACGGCCATGATTTCCCCGTCTTGTTCAGCTATCAGACAGGTCTCTCCTTTGATATAGAGTCTGGTCAGAAGGCTATCCAATAATTCTAAGAATGCTTGGTAATATTCTGGTTTTTTTAAATCATCTTTAATAAGAGTCATGAAAGGGTAGTCCATAAAGGCACCAGCCAACACTTTTCCAATTTTTTGATATTCATCTAGCCTGGCTTCTCTGTATACTATTTCTTTCATATCAAACTCCTTCATTAAAATCTCTCTATCTATTATAACGAAATTTCTCACATTTTTCGATTAAAGTGTGAAATTTTCACAAAAAAGCTTTATTCACAATAATTTATTTAAAGATATAAACAAGAAAAGGTATTAAAAAACCCCGCAGTTTTAACTGTAGGGTAGATTAATTCTATTTTGTAGGGATTGAAATCTCAATCAATTTATCAGAATAGAGGGTTTTAATATTTGCCTTATCAATAGCCTGTTGATTAATTTTACGATTGAGGAAAAATTCTTTGATTATTTCCATTTCTTTTTCACGGATTGCCCGATGTTTATTGGAAATGAGGATTTCGTAATGAAGTGGAGCCTGAGTAAAAATAACATCTGTATTTCCCGCAGAATAAACCTCTACAAGCGTTGCGTCGGTACTTTCTAGCTGACTTTTAACAAGTTGCGAGTGTGAATTTGTAGTATTGATAAGCTTCATAGGGTTTCCTCCTGTATTTCTATGTCTATTATAGCACTTTTTGGGAAATTTGGTAAAGATAGTTTAAATTTGATGTTGTTTTTTCCAAGCTTCAATCGCCCATTTGTGACTTCCGCGTTTTAAGTTAGTAATAGCTTCATCGATTGGGAACCAAGCTAGATGATTGAAGTCCTCGAGAGGTCTTTGGATTTCTTGGTAAGAAGTAGCTTCGTAGAGATAGGCTGGATTGTAGTAATAGGTGTCACGATGTCTAGAGTAGAAGTATTCATCAGCTTGCCCGTAGTAGGTGCCGATTTCAGCTGTAAATCCTAATTCTTCAATCAATTCTCGTTTGAGAGCTTCAAGGTGATTTTCACCTTCTTCAATTTCGCCCCCTGGTAAGAACCATGCACCATTTGGAGCTTGTACGAGGATAATCTTTTCATGGTTTGCATCAGGTATGACTGCATAAACGCCATATCTATTTTTGTAGGTTACTCCCTCTTTTTTTTCTCCAAATGTTGGATTTGCCATAAAGTTCTCCTTCGTGAGTGCGCTTTCTTTCTATAATAGTAAAGAATGTTCTCACTGTCAAGCAAGAACATTCTTTTGTATGTGAGGAACTAGTCGTTTGACTCGACTGTTTCCGTTTTATTTTTGGACTTAATCACGATTTTACCTTTACTTGTCATGACTGCCTTGAGGTCTTTTTCACTTGGATTTTCAAGGTAGTAGTCTGTAATGGCATCTTCGATATAGTCTTGAATCGTACGACGGAGTGGACGAGCTCCCATTTTTGGATCGTAACCAAGGTCTACAAGTTTTTCTTTCACCTTATCTGTTACATCTAAATGGATGTTGTTGCTTGAGAGACGTTTATTCACATCATCCAACATAAGGTCAACGATTTGTAGGAGATTTTCCTTGCTGAGAGCTTTGAATTCGATAATCCCATCAAAGCGGTTCATGAATTCTGGACTAAAGAAGTTACCTAATTCTCCAAGGACAGAGTTGGTACGACCTTCTCTAGCAGCACCAAAACCAACACTAGCTTCAGCCTTGCCTGTACCTGCATTTGAGGTCATGATAATGATGGCATCCTTAAAGCTAACAGTTCGACCTTGACCATCTGTTAAACGGCCATCATCCAATACTTGAAGGAACATATGCATAACATCTGGATGGGCTTTTTCAACCTCGTCCAAGAGGATAAGTGAGTAGGGGTTACGACGAACCTTTTCAGTCAATTGTCCAGCTTCATCATAGCCTACGTATCCTGGAGGGGCACCGACGAGTTTGGCAACGCTATGTTTTTCCATGTATTCGCTCATATCAAAGCGAATCATGCTATCAGCAGCACCAAAAAGCTCAATGGCCAGTTGTTTAGAAAGTTCTGTCTTACCGACACCAGTAGGACCAACAAAGAGGAAGCTACCGATTGGACGGTTTGGAGTTCCAAGCCCAACACGGTTACGGCGGATAGCCTTAGCAATCTTATCAACTGCATCATCTTGACCGATGACATGAGCCTTGAGGTCGTCTGCTAGGTTGATGAGTTGAGACTGCTCTTTTTCTTTCAAATCACCAACTGGAATATTAGTCTTTTGCTCAATAATGTGTTCAATCGTCTTTTCGCTGATGATTGGAGTATCCTGATCCGTTACCTTGGTCTTTTGCATTTCTTTATATTTAGCAATCTGGTCACGGAAGTAGGCTGCTTTCTCAAAATCTTCATCTCGAGTTGCTTGGGCCTTGAGATTTTCTGCCTCGATTAAGCGTTGGTCGATGACCTTAGGATCCACAAAATTCAAAGTTAAGTTCATTTTAGAACCAGCCTCATCTAGGAGGTCAATAGCCTTGTCCGGCAAGAAACGATCTTGGATGTAGCGGTTAGAAAGAGTAGCAGCAGCTTCGATAGCAGCATCTGTATAATGAACGTGGTGGTAATCTTCGTATTTCTTTTGGATACCTTTGAGAATAATAATAGTCTCTTCCACAGTTGGTTCATCAACTTTGACAGGTTGCATACGACGTTCAAGGGCAGCATCTTTTTCGATGATGCGATATTCATTGAGGGTAGTAGCACCAACTAGTTGGAGTTCGCCACGAGCAAGAGCTGGTTTTAGGATATTTCCTGCATCCATATTGCCGTCTCCGGCAGAACCAGCACCGACAATCTCGTGAATTTCATCGATAAAGAGGATGACATCTTTGCGCTCACGAATTTCTTCCATGAGTTTCTGCATGCGCTCTTCAAACTGTCCACGAATTCCTGTACCTTGGACAAGGCTAACAACGTCTAAACGGATGACTTCTTTCCCTTGAAGTTTGTGGGGAACATCACCATCTACAATTTTTTGAGCGAGGCCTTCGACAACGGCTGTCTTACCAACACCAGGCTCTCCGATAAGGACGGGATTGTTTTTGGTTCTACGGTTGAGAATTTCAATGACACGGATGATTTCTTCGTCGCGACCGATAACAGGGTCGACATTTCCACGGCGGGCAATCTCGGTTATGTTGATACCGTACTCATCCAAGAGTCCTTTTTCTTGACTAGGAGGAGGTGTTTGAGCTGGCCCGCGATTTTGGGAACCAAAACCACCATTGCCACCATTTCCACCACCTGACTGGGTTGGAGGAACATTATTATTTGAAGAAGGTCTAAAGTTATTCAGATCGTTAAAGAAGTCTCCAAATGGATCAAAATCACGATTGTTTAAATCTGTAATGCCTTTGAATAAGCTATTGTTAGGATCTGTTTTGATAATTTTGTAGCAATTTTGGCAAAGATCGATTTGCTTTTGTTGCCCATTAAGATTGGTGTAAAGATGGATCGTAGAATCATTGATTTTACAATTTTGACAGAGCATATCACTACCTCGTTTCTTTCTTGGCTTTGACTAAAACAGAAAGGTCAAAAATAGTCAAAGTTCTTTAGTCTCATTATATCATGATTGAAGGGGAAAGCAAGTAAAAAGATTGAGTCTTAGAACTCATGATAAAAGAGTTTTGTAGATGAAATATAGGGATAAAAAGAAAAATCCTATTTGTCATGCAAAAAGGATTTTCATTGGTCAAAGCAGGAGACTTCTCCGGCATTTATTCAACAATTAGTATAAAAGTTCGTAGATTTCCATCGCAATGAGGTCGATGCTATCAAATGTATATGTTTCACGAGCTTCAACGTCACGAAGTGTAAAGAGTGGTCCGTTTTCTTCGTCGTGGTTAAAAGCAACCTCTGCGACAACAACTCCTTCGCGCTCAAAGTTACGTTTCAAGTTACCACCATCTTTAGTCATTGCTTCTAAGCGATTGATGATTCTAACCAAATGTGATTCCATTTTGATTCTCCTCCATTTCTTATCTTTACTATTTTACCATAAACAGACTCGACTTGACTAGAAAAAAACTAAGATTTCTCGCTATTTCTATCGTCTTTGAAAATTTATTGAAAATATTAGGAGAAAATGTTGAATTTTTATGCAATATATGTTATCCTTATACAAGTTTTAAGTTTAAATATTAAAAACAGAAAGTAGAGTATCCATGAATTTTTCTTTTTTACCGAAATATCTACCATATTTTAACTATGGAGCCGTTGTAACAATTATCATATCTATCTTGGTAGTCTTCTTGGGGACCATTCTAGGAGTGCTGCTGGCCTTTGCACAACGTTCAAAGATTAAACCACTTGCCTGGTTTGCTAATCTATATATCTGGGTCTTCCGTGGGACTCCAATGATGGTGCAGATTATGATTGCATTTGCCTTGATGCATATTAGTGCTCCGACTATTCAAATTGGGATCTTAGATGTTGATCTGACTCGCTTGATTCCGGGGATTTTGATTATCTCTATGAATAGTGGTGCCTATGTATCAGAAACAGTTCGTGCTGGGATTAATGCAGTGCCAAAGGGACAATTAGAAGCAGCTTATTCACTAGGTATTCGTCCTAAGAATGCCATGCGTTATGTCATTTTGCCCCAGGCTATCAAAAATATCTTACCTTCTCTAGGAAATGAGTTTATCACTATTATCAAGGATAGCTCGCTCTTGTCAGCTATCGGGGTTATGGAGTTGTGGAATGGAGCTACTACAGTATCAACAACTACTTACCTACCTTTAACACCGCTCTTATTTGCAGCCTTTTACTACTTGATTATGACCTCTATCTTGACACTGGCCTTGAAAGCTTTTGAAAATCGTATGGGACAAGGAGATAAGAAATAATGACTGAAACACATATAAAAATTGAAAACCTTCATAAAAACTTTGGGAAAAATGAAGTTTTAAAAGGAATTGATCTTGAAATCAAAAAAGGACAAGTAGTGGTGATTATCGGACCTTCTGGTAGCGGTAAGTCAACCCTCCTTCGTTCGATGAATCTCCTCGAAGAAGCTACTAAAGGAAAAGTTATATTTGAAGGTGTTGACATTACCGATAAGAAAAATGACCTCTTTGCCATGCGCGAAAAGATGGGAATGGTTTTCCAACAATTCAATCTCTTCCCAAATATGACGGTAATGGGAAATATTACACTCTCTCCTATTAAGACTAAAGGGGAAAGTAAGGCAGTTGCTGAAAAGAGAGCCCATGAGCTTTTGGCAAAGGTTGAGTTACCAGATAAGGCAGATGCTTATCCACAAAGTCTGTCTGGTGGGCAACAACAACGTATCGCTATCGCCCGTGGTCTTGCTATGGAACCAGATGTCCTACTCTTTGATGAACCAACTTCTGCTCTAGACCCAGAAATGGTAGGAGAAGTACTAGCAGTTATGCAAGAACTTGCTCAGTCAGGAATGACCATGGTTATCGTAACGCATGAAATGGGCTTTGCTCGTGAGGTGGCGGATCGTGTCATCTTTATGGCTGACGGTGTCGTTGTCGAAGACGGAACTCCAGAGCAAGTTTTTGAACAAACCCAAGAACAAAGAACCAAGGATTTCTTGAGTAAGGTTTTGTAAGAGTCGTAAAATTATATCCATTTCGACTTTTTTTAGGTGGATAGTTCGACAAGTTAGAGCAAAACTTCATTACTTAGTTTAGATTAAAGTTATAAATAAAAAGTAGGCATCAGCAAATGCTGATGCCTACTTTTTGTAGTTAAAATAAGAAGGTAATGCTTGTAAGTATACCTAATACTGCGAAAATAATTTTCCAAACTTGTTGGTTCTTTTTGAAAAGCTTATCAGAGTATAATGCTAGTATAAGAAATATAAAAAATAGTATATATTTATTAAATATTGGCATGGATTTCCTCCTTTTATTGTAAGACTTCCATTACTTACATTATACATTATTTTAAATGCAGAATCAAAAATTAATATCTTTATTCTGTGAAGTTCCTTTATCCTCCAGTAAGAGAATGACTAGTTCTCCAACTGAGCCTTTTCTTATAGTTTCAGACTATAGGGTATCTTAGGTAAGAAGTGTTAGAATGCCGAACGATTTTTTGTTATAATAGAGAATATTTTTTAGAAAAGAGATAATACATGACACAGATGATTGATGGAAAGGCTTTAGCAGCCAAGCTACAAGGACAGTTGGCTGAAAAAACAGCCAAATTAAAGGAAGAGACAGGTTTGGTTCCAGGATTGGTCGTTATTTTAGTCGGAGAAAATCCAGCAAGCCAAGTTTACGTACGCAACAAGGAGCGTTCTGCTATCGCTGCAGGCTTCCAAAGTGAAGTCGTGCGAGTTCCTGGGACCATTACTCAAGAGGAATTGTTAGAATTAATCGCTAAATACAATCAAGATCCAGCTTGGCATGGGATTTTGGTCCAGCTTCCATTACCAAAACACATCGATGAAGAAGCTGTTTTACTAGCAATTGACCCTGAAAAGGATGTGGATGGTTTCCATCCTCTCAACATGGGACGTCTCTGGTCTGGTCACCCAGTTATGATTCCTTCAACACCTGCAGGGATTATGGAAATGTTTCATGAATATGGGATTGACTTAGAAGGTAAAAATGCGGTTGTCATTGGTCGTTCAAATATTGTTGGGAAACCCATGGCCCAGTTGCTATTGGCTAAGAATGCAACTGTAACCTTGACCCACTCTCGCACCCACAATCTAGCCCAAGTAGCTTCTAAAGCCGATATTTTGGTCGTAGCTATCGGTCGCGCCAAGTTTGTGACTGCCGACTTTGTCAAACCAGGTGCAGTTGTCATTGATGTAGGGATGAACCGAGATGAAAATGACAAGCTCTGTGGAGATGTTGATTACGATGCTGTTGCACCAATTGCTAGTCATATCACCCCTGTACCTGGTGGAGTTGGTCCAATGACCATTACTATGCTGATGGAGCAGACTTATCAGGCTGCACTTCGGACATTGGATAGAAAATAAGAGAAACATTCGCTCAATAGAGTGTATTTTCTATAGCTATATTTAAAATGGCAGAAATGAGTATTAAATTTTAGATATAAGATTACAAAAGGAGGTTTGCGCCTCCTTTTTATTGTATAATAAAGTGAGGTGATTAGATGATTTTAAAAATTTATAATGGAGAATATAGTTTGCAATGGAATGGAATATATCACTTAGCACTAATTAATTATCCAAATATCCAAGAGTGGGAATTAGAAAAGATTGCTAAATTTATAGCTTACGAAAAACTTCATAAACGCCAAACAAGTATCGAGTGTATTAATTCTTGTTTAAAAAAAGAGATTTTAGCTTACCTCTGTCAGCATCCTTTTCTGCAACCATTTACCCCTACAGATAAAAGAGTAGCCTCGACTTATGATCTACATAAGAGGTTAGTGACTTCAAATTATTGTAGTCATACTTGTACAGTTGAGGTGGCTCAGGCTATTTTTCAGACTGGAAAACTCATGTCGGCGGTAAAAGTATTTGGTAAAAGTGGGGCTGAGCTAGTTACAGATAGTCGTAATGCAGCTTCTGATCCAGCAGATTATTTTGACTATATCATGTTCGGATGGTCTAATACGACTTCGGGTTACCGACTCGCTATGGAGCGTTTGTTAGGACGGGCACCGTCTGAGGAGGAATTACAAGAAAAGTTCATTCCTGGCGTTAGTTTTCATTTTCTGTATGAAAAATTAATTCAAGCACCAGGTTATATATTTGATGGCTATCATATTGCGAAGGTAAGAGATAGTTTAGATTTGGATACCTTTCTTCATTTATGTGTTATTCCTTCAAAAGATAAGGCTTGTTTTGAAGGTTTGATTCCTTGTCAATTGCAAGATAGAGTGATTTACCTAGACTATGAGGGAGAAGGGTTACAGGATTGGAATACTAAGGTTACTCAAGTACTACATGGTAAGGATAAGTTGAAGGAGTAGTGTATGAAAGAGATTGATCAAGCTCTACTGAAAAAAGTGATCATCGAGCGTCCTCGTTCTAGTCATAAGGGAGACTATGGTCGTCTTCTCTTGATAGGGGGAACGTATCCTTATGGGGGAGCGATTATTATGGCTGCTTTAGGGGCTGTTAGAAGTGGTGCAGGCTTGGTGACAGTAGCAACGGATAAAGAGAATATTCCAGCTCTGCATAGCCATCTGCCGGAGGCTATGGCTTTTGACCTTGGTGATAAGCAATTGATCGAGCAACAATTGCAGAAAGCAAGTGTTGTCTTGGTCGGACCTGGACTAGTGGATGATGAGCGTGGAGAAGAGCTTCTCCAAACAGTCTTTAATCATTCAAATCAAGATCAGACTCTCATACTGGATGGTGGCGCCCTATCCATTTTTGCTAAGACGGGAATGAAATTTCCTAAGGCTCAGCTTGTTTTAACGCCACACCAAAGGGAATGGCAAGTCTTGTCAGGTTTAGATTTGGATTCTCAGGGAACTGAGGAAACAGGAGAGACTTTGAAGAGATTTCCTTCAGGAACGATTCTAGTTCAAAAAGGTCCTGCGACTAGAATCTGGCTAGCTGGTCAAACTGATTGTTATCAGCTAAGTGTTGGTGGTCCATATCAGGCGACTGGGGGCATGGGAGATACCCTAGCTGGGATGATTGCTGGTTTTGCTGGTCAATTCCCACAAGTTAGTCTCTATGAAAGAGTGACGGTAGCGACCTATCTACATTCAGCCATTGCCCAAGAACTAGCTGAGGACAACTTTGTAGTTCTGCCAACCACGATTAGTCAACATATTCCTGCATTCATGAAAAAAATACAAAAAGACACCTGATTTTTCCAGGTGTCTTTTGATGATTAGAAGAGGCCTTTGACCTTATCTACAAGACCGTCAAGTCCTTCTGAGCCTGAAACCAAAGCTTGAGCTTGGCTTAGGTACTCACCGAGTTGATCCTTGTTTTCTTCAACAAAAGTTTTTGCTGCAGAAAAATCTTTGTTCTCAATGAGTTCTTTTACTTGATTAAACAAATCTAATGGGTTCATGAGTTCCCTCCTTTACTACAATTCTATTCAATCATTTTTTTTTAAATCTTGCAAGAAACTTGACTCTTCAAATAAAGTTCAGGGGTGTCAAATGGTGCAAATTTTGATATAATTTTTAGTGATGAATTTTAGAAATAATCGGTACGTGGTTGTAGATTTAGAAGCAACAAGTACTGGAAGTAAGGCAAAAATCATCCAAGTGGGAATTGTAGTCATTGAAGATGGTGAGATTGTTGAGCAGTATGCGACTGATGTCAACCCTCATGAACACTTGGATTCTCATATCAAAGAATTAACGGGTTTGACTGATAAACGTTTGGCAAAGGCTCCGGAGTTTTCTCAGGTGGCTGAAAAGATTTTTGAACTGGTCAAAGACGGTATTTTTGTTGCGCACAATGTTCAATTCGATGCTAATTTATTGGCAGAATTCCTCTTTTTTGAGGGTTATGAATTGCGCACGCCTCGTATCGATACAGTGGAGTTGGCTCAAGTATTTTACCCTCAGCTTGAGAAGTATAATCTCGGCATTCTTTGCCAAGAGTTGGGGATTCCTCTAGAGCAAGCCCATTCAGCCCTATCTGATGCCCAAGCAACAGCAGAACTCTTTCTTTGTATGAGACAAAAAATGTTTGGACTGCCAAAAGGGTTGTTGGAGCGCTTATTGAGTTTATCAGACAGCTTACTCTATGAATCTTACCTAGTCATCGAGGAAGTTTATCAGAAACAGTCTCTCCTCGTTGAGCATGATTTGGTAGAAGTGCAAGGCTTATTCTTAAGAAAAGAGAAGCCAGTCCTTTCTCCACGCAAACTCTCAAAAGATTTCCAAACTAATATTGCCTTGCTAGGTTTGGAGGAGAGAAGTCAACAAGAAGAATTTGCCCAAAAGGTTCAAGAGTTTTTACAAGGGGAAGCCATTTCCTTTATTCAGGCTCAAACAGGAATCGGGAAAACCTATGGTTACCTGCTACCGGCCTTGTCACTTGAGAATGAAGGGGGAATCCTACTCAGTGTTCCGACTAAAATCCTTCAAAATCAGGTGATGCAAGAGGAGGCAAAAAAACTAGAAGAGATTTTCCAAATCTCTATTCATAGTCTTAAAGGTCCTCAGAATTACTTGAAGCTAGATGCCTTTCATGCAGCGCTAGAGGAAGAAGAGTCCAATCGTTTGTATACTCGTTTCAAGATGCAACTTCTAGTTTGGTTGACAGAGACAGATACAGGAGATTTAGACGAGATTGGTCAGCTATATCGCTACCAGCAATTTTTACCGAACTTGGTACACGATGGTAATCTTCACAAAAACTCTCTCTTTTGGCTAGAGGATTTTTGGAAACGAGGTCAGGACAAGGCTCGTTCTTGCAAGTTGCTTGTGACCAATCATGCTTACTTAGTTACCCGACTTGAAGATGATCCGAGTCTTTTAGAAGGGCGTCTCTTGATTTTAGATGAAGCCCAGAAAGTCTTGTTGACATTGGAAAATCTTTCTCGTAAAACTTATTTGTTAACGGATTTGCTAGATCAACTAGACCAAGCTTTATCGAGAGAAGAAGGTATGCTTCAAAGACGCTTGCTAGAAAGTATTCGTTTTGAAGTTTCTTACCTACTCGATCAGTTTCTATCTGGTAAACGGAAGATGTGCCCAGCTAGTAGCATTGACAAGCTCCACCAAGATTTTTCTGAGTTGAATTTACCAGAATTTAAAGACTATCAGAGATTTTTTACATCTGAGGGAGAATTTTGGTTATCGAGTTCAGATGTGTCTAGTAAGAAGGTTGAAATCACTTCTAGTCGCAATCATCGTTTGCTCTTTTCTCAGATTTTCCCAGAATCCTGTCAACTTTTAGGAATCTCTGCAACTCTTGAAATTAGTAGTAGGGTTTCTTTACCAGAATTGTTAGGTTTTCCTCAAGCTGCCTTTTACTGCATGGACAAACAGTTTCAGGAAAATCAGGAAATTTTATTAGTGAAGGATTTTCCGTTGGTGACAGAAATTTCATCTGAGGAATATGCACAAGCAATTGTAGAAGTTCTAGAAGAATTATTCCAGCTTGAAGAACCCATTCTAGTCTTATTTACTGCAAAAGATTTATTGTTGCAAGTTTCAGATGCTTTGAGGGTTCCCCATCTGGCCCAGTACAAGCACGGAGAACCAGCCCAATTGAAAAAACGCTTTGAAAGAGGCGAGCGTGAGCTCTTGCTTGGGGCGGGAAGTTTTTGGGAAGGTGTCGATTTTTCAAGACATCCGCGGGTTATTGAAGTGGTGACTCGTCTACCTTTCCAAAATCCAGAAGATCCCTTTACTAAAAAGATGAATCAAGAACTTCGTTTGGAAGGAAAAAATCCTTTTTACGATTATCAGCTTCCTATGGCCATTATTCGTCTTAAGCAAGCGATTGGACGAACCATGCGCCGAGTTGGTCAACGCTCCGCAGTTTTGATTTTAGATAGCCGTATGTCAAGTAAACGATATGGCAAACAAATCAGCAAGGCTCTGTCTCGTACCAGTCGAGTAAGGAATATTAGCCGAGAGCAAGTATTCTCAAAAGTTCAAGAATTTTTAAATAAACAATGAAATGAATACCTGAAAGAATGAAGGAGGCCTTTTATGAAACGTTCTCTCGACTCTAGGGTCGATTATAGTTTAATATTACCAGTATTTTGTTTGTTGGTGATTGGAGTTGTAGCTATTTATATAGCAGTTAGTCATGACTACCCAAACAATGTTTGGTCCATACTTGGACAACAACTGGCTTGGATATCGCTAGGGATTGTTTTTAGCTTCATAGTCATGTTTTTTAACACAAAATTTCTCTGGCAGTCCACGCCTTATTTATATGGACTCGGTCTAGCCTTGATGGTCTTGCCTTTAGTCTTCTACAAGCCGAGTTTAGTAGCTGCAACTGGTGCGAAAAACTGGGTGTCAATCGGTGGTTATACACTTTTTCAACCCTCCGAATTCATGAAGATATCCTATATTTTGATGCTGGCATACGTTATCGTAACCTTTACCAAGAAACATAAAGACAAAGAACGAACGATTGGTTTAGATTTTTTATTAATTTTGTGGATGATTGTTTTCACGATGCCAGTTATGGTTTTGCTAGCCTTGCAAAGTGACCTTGGTACAGCTATGGTTTTTGTCGCAATCTTTGCAGGACTTGTCTTATTGTCTGGTGTTTCTTGGAAGATTATTATTCCAATTTTTGTAGCAGTTGTATCGGCGATTGCAGGATTCCTAGCAATCTTTATCACAAAAGACGGGCGTGCCTTTATGCATCAGATTGGGATGCCAACTTATCAGATAAATCGTATCCTAGCTTGGCTCAATCCCTTTGATTATGCCCAAACGACTACCTATCAACAGGCGCAGGGTCAAATTGCGATTGGTAGCGGTGGAATTTTTGGTCAAGGCTTTAATGTGTCTAATCTCCTTATTCCAGTCCGCGAGAGTGATATGATTTTCACAGTAATTGCGGAAGATTTTGGATTTATTGGTTCAGTTGTAGTGGTTGCACTCTATCTACTGCTCATCTATCGCATGTTAAAGATTACCCTAAAATCCAATAATCAATTTTATACCTACATCTCAACTGGATTTATCATGATGCTCTTGTTCCATATCTTTGAAAATATTGGTGCGGTTACTGGTCTTCTTCCTCTGACAGGGATTCCTTTGCCCTTTATTTCCCAAGGGGGATCAGCTATTATCAGTAATCTAATTGGTGTCGGTTTGCTGTTATCGATGAGCTACCAAACCCATTTGGCTGATGAAAAGAGTGGTCGAACAAGATTCAAACGTAAAAAAGTTGTATTGAAAAAAGTGAAATAAGGAGGTCGCTATGCCTAAAGTTGCAGTTATCCTAGCAAATGGTTTTGAAGAAATTGAAGCCTTGACGGTCGTAGACGTCATGCGCCGCGCAAATATCACCTGCCATATGGTAGGATTTGAAGATAAAGTGACAGGTTCACATGCCATTCAAGTTCAGGCTGATCGAGTGTTTGATGGTGATTTATCAGAGTATGACATGATTGTCCTTCCAGGAGGTATGCCTGGCGCTGCCCACTTGCGGGACAATGAACAATTAATCACTGAACTTCAAAAATTTGAGAAAATCGGTAAAAAGGTGGCAGCCATCTGTGCTGCTCCAATTGCTTTGAATCGAGCTGGTCTCCTAGAAGGAAGAAACTTCACCTGCTATGATAGAGTCCAAGAACAAATTGCTGGCGGTCACTACCACAAAGAAACAGTCGTAGTGGATGGAAATATCATTACGAGCCGTGGACCAGCAACAGCTTTAGTCTTTGCTTACTACTTGGTTGAAACACTGGGCGGAGATGCTGAGTCTCTAAGAAATGGCATGCTCTACACAGACCTATTTGAAAAATAATGAACAAACGGAGGAGAATCTTTCTTGATGGAGAAGATTCTTCTCTTTTTTAATGGCAAAAACCAAGGTAAACATCGCTTTTTTTTATAAAAAATGGTATAATGAAGGGTATGAAATATCACGATTACATCTGGGATTTAGGTGGAACCCTGCTTGATAATTATGAAACTTCTACAGCAGCTTTTGTAGAAACATTAGCAGAGTTCGGGATTGAGCAGGAACACGATAGTGTTTACGAGGCTTTGAAGATATCGACTGCCTTTGCTATCGAAAAGTATGCTCCAGGTATTGAAAACTTTCTTGAGAAATATAAGGAAAATGAAGCCCGTGAGCTTGAACACCCAGTTTTATTTGATGGGATTCCGGCACTCTTGGAAGAAATATCAAACCAAGGTGGCCGTAATTTCTTGGTTTCTCATCGAAACGATCAGGTATTGGAGATTTTAGCAAAAACTGAGATAGCTCCTTACTTTACAGAAGTAGTGACGGCTAGTTCAGGTTTTAAACGCAAGCCTGATCCTGAATCGATGATTTATTTACGTGATAAGTATCATATAACGTCAGGTCTAGTCATTGGTGACCGTGCCATTGATGTAGAAGCAGGACATGCTGCAGGCTTAGATGCCTATCTCTTTGAGGATATTGTGTCCTTAAAACAAGCAATAGACATGTAAGAAAAAGGGGAAAAATGACAGAAGATATTAAAAACCAACAGGCACAAGATTATGATGCCAGTCAAATTCAAGTTTTGGAAGGTCTGGAAGCTGTTCGTATGCGTCCAGGGATGTACATCGGTTCAACTTCGAAAGAGGGTCTTCACCACCTAGTCTGGGAAATTGTAGATAATTCTATCGATGAGGCCTTGGCAGGATTTGCTAGTCATATCGAGGTCTTTATTGAACCTGATGATTCCATTACAGTTATCGACGATGGGCGTGGTATCCCTGTTGATATCCAAGAAAAAACAGGTCGTCCTGCAGTTGAAACAGTCTTCACAGTTCTTCACGCCGGAGGTAAATTCGGCGGTGGCGGATATAAGGTATCTGGTGGACTCCATGGTGTAGGTTCATCTGTTGTAAATGCTCTTTCTACTCAGTTGGATGTTCGTGTTCATAAAAATGGAAAGATTCATTACCAAGAATACCGTCGTGGTCATGTTGTTGCAGACCTTGAGGTGATCGGGGATACGGATAAAACAGGGACAATCGTTCACTTTACTCCAGACCCAGAAATTTTTACTGAGACAACGACATTTGATTTTGATAAATTAAATAAACGTATTCAAGAGCTAGCCTTTTTGAACCGCGGGCTTCAAATCTCTATCACTGACAAACGTGAAGGACTTGAACAAACTAAGCATTATCACTACGAAGGCGGGATTGCGAGCTACGTTGAGTACATCAACGAAAACAAGGATGTTATCTTTGATACACCAATCTACACAGATGGTGAAATGGATGATATTACAGTGGAAGTCGCGATGCAGTACACAACGGGTTACCACGAGAATGTCATGAGTTTCGCTAACAATATTCATACCCATGAAGGTGGAACACATGAGCAAGGTTTCCGCACAGCCTTGACTCGTGTCATTAACGACTATGCTCGCAAGAACAAACTCCTAAAAGATAACGAGGATAACCTTACAGGTGAGGATGTCCGTGAAGGATTGACTGCTGTTATCTCTGTGAAGCATCCAAACCCTCAGTTTGAAGGGCAAACTAAGACCAAACTTGGAAATAGTGAAGTTGTGAAGATTACCAATCGCCTCTTCAGCGATGCATTTTCTGACTTCCTTTTGGAAAATCCACAGATTGCTAAGCGAATCGTCGAAAAAGGGATTTTGGCTGCCAAAGCGCGTGTTGCTGCCAAGCGTGCGCGTGAAGTTACACGTAAGAAATCTGGTTTAGAAATTTCAAATCTTCCAGGAAAATTAGCGGACTGTTCATCAAACAATCCAGCTGAAACTGAACTTTTCATCGTCGAAGGAGACTCTGCAGGAGGTTCTGCAAAATCAGGACGCAATCGTGAGTTCCAAGCCATCTTACCAATTCGTGGTAAAATCCTTAACGTTGAAAAAGCGAGCATGGATAAGATTTTAGCTAATGAGGAGATTCGTAGTCTTTTCACAGCTATGGGAACAGGATTTGGCGCTGAGTTCGATGTTAGCAAAGCTCGCTATCAAAAACTGGTTATCATGACAGATGCTGATGTCGATGGAGCCCATATTCGCACTCTCTTGTTAACTCTGATTTATCGTTATATGAAACCCGTTCTAGAGGCTGGTTATGTTTATATCGCTCAACCACCAATTTACGGTGTCAAAGTTGGTAGTGAGATTAAAGAATATATTCAACCTGGCGCAGACCAAGAAATCCGCCTACAAGAAGCCCTGGCTCGCTACAGCGAAGGTCGTTCTAAACCAACCATTCAACGTTATAAAGGTCTTGGAGAGATGGATGACCACCAACTTTGGGAAACTACGATGAATCCTGAACATCGTCTCATGGCTCGTGTATCAGTAGATGACGCTGCAGAAGCAGATAAGGTTTTTGATATGCTCATGGGTGATCGAGTAGAACCACGTCGAGAATTTATCGAAGAAAATGCTGTTTACAGTACTCTTGACGTATAAAAATATTAGGAAATAGTTCCCAAGGTTTGAAAAATATGATATAATCATTACAATTGTGTCATGTATAAAAGGAGTTTGATATGTCAAATAATCAGTTGATTATTACTTTGATTGGAATTGCAGTCCTGCTTCTTATTTCTTTTACAGTAGCAATTTTGCTACGTAAACGAAATGAGAGTAGGCTTGCAGCTTTAGAAGAAAAAAAAGAAGAACTATATAACCTTCCTGTTAATGATGAGGTAGAGGTTGTAAAAAACATGCATCTGATCGGTCAAAGTCAGATTGCTTTTAGAGAATGGAACCAAAAATGGGTAGATTTGTCTCTTAACTCTTTTGCAGATATCGAGAATAACCTCTTTGAAGCTGAAGGATACAATAACTCATTCCGTTTCTTGAAAGCTAAGCACCAGATTGATCAAATTGAAAGTCAAATCCAACTTGTTGAAGAAGATATTGCAGCAATTCGTAATGCCTTGTCTGAGTTGGAAAAACAAGAGTCAAAAAATAGTGGACGTGTTCTGCATGCCCTAGATTTATTTGAGAAACTACAAAACACTGTAGCTGAAGATCCTGAAAAATATGGTCAAGCTCTTCCAGAAATTGAAAAACAATTGGAGAACATCCAATCTGAGTTTTCTCAATTTGTAACCTTGAATTCATCGGGAGATCCGGTTGAAGCAGCAGGCATTTTAGATAACGCTGAAAATCATATTTTAGCTTTGACACATATCGTTGAAAGAATTCCAGCGATTGTCACTAAGCTTACTACTGAATTGCCAGAACAACTTGAAGATTTAGAAGCAGGTTACCGCAAGCTTTTAGATGAAAACTACCATTTTGTAGAAACTGATATCGAATCTCGTCTTCAACTACTCTATGAAGCCTTGAAGAATAATCACGAAAATATCCGTACATTGGAGTTGGATAATGCAGAGTATGAAAACACTCAAATCCAGGAAGAAATCAATGCACTTTATGATATTTTCACACGTGAAATTAAAGCACATAAAGCTTTTGAGAAATTGGTAACTACCCTTCCTACCTATCTTAAACACTTGAAAGAAAATAATCAGGTACTGGTTAAAGATATCGAACGTCTTGGGAAAACCTATTTGATTTCAGAAAGCGATGTGAATCGAGTTCGTCGTCTTCAAGCTGATATCTCAGCCTTGAATGCTACTGTTGAAGAAATGAATAATGCAGAGTCAGAAGTTTCAGAAGCATATTCTGTCTTACAAGAACGTTTGGAAAATCTCCAATCTACATTAAAAGATATTGAAGATGACCAAATCGGTGTTAGTGAGCGTCTCGTTCAAATTGAAAAAGATGACATCAATGCTCGTCAAAAAGCAAATGTATATGTCAACCGTCTGCATACGATTAAACGCTACATGGAGAAGAGAAATCTTCCAGGAATTCCACAAAAATTCTTGAAGCTCTTCTTTGATGCAAGCCACAGTACAGAAGACTTGATGGCTGAGTTGGAACAAGCGCAAGTGAATATCGAATCTGTGAATCGTATCCTTGAGATTGCGACAAATGATATGAATATGTTAGAAGAAGAAACATACAGTATCGTTCAAAATGCAACATTGACAGAACAATTGCTTCAATATTCGAACCGTTACAGATCATTTGATGATCGTATTCAACAAGCTTTCCAAGAAGCTTTGAATATCTTTGAAACAACATTTGATTACCAAGCATCTTTCGAAAAAATCTCTCAAGCATTAGAAGTTGCTGAGCCTGGTGTTACCAATCGATTCGTTACTTCTTATGAAAAAACAAGAGAAAGTATTCGTTTCTAATTTATAAAAGAATCCTAGATTTTTCTAGGGTTCTTTTACTTTTCTTTACTTATTTTAAATCTTTCCCTGCCATGTTTTCATTGAAATTATAGTTCATATTTGATATGATAAGACTATGACAAAAAAGAGATTACCCCAGAATAAAGTAAAGAAGAAAAATAATAAAAAGCTTGGCACTCTTGTCTTGCTTTTGTTTCTAACAATGTTAGCACTCGGTAGTGTGATTACCTATAAAGTGTTGAACAAGCAAGCCTTTGAACAGAAGATTGAGAGTCTCAAGAAGGAAAAAGATGACGCCTACTCCCAAGGAAGTCAAAAAGAGCATTTCCGCAAAGAAAAATCTGAAATTATCACCTATTATCCACTAGTAGGAGACAGCCTTATTTCCTCTGTCAAAGATATCATCGTAAAAGACATCACTGACAAAGTAGAAGGTAAAGAACAGTTGATTTTTTATTACTCAGAAAAAGGGGATTCCACTTTAACTGGGGTTGAAAATCGTTTGATAAAAAAACAGGCCTATGACTTAGCAAATTCTAATGTCGTTGAATTAGAAAATACTACTTTAGACCAGCTGTATCTGAAAGAGGATGGCTCTATCTTTACCATGGATCAACTCTTTACAGACCCATCCACAGCTAAAGAAAAAATCCTTGAGGGTGTTAAGTCAGCTCTCCAAGATAAAAAAATAGAGCAATCAATTGTTGACCAAGTTTCAGCTGATTTCTCAGCTGCAGAATTGTCAAGCTGGAAGTTTGCTTACAAAGATAGTCAATTGGTTCTATATCCAGTCAAAGCAATGACTAATATAGAAGAAATAGCAATGCCTATTTCAGATTTCTTTGATTATATTCAAACATCCTATCTAACAGAGAAAGATGCTGAACTTTATAAGAAAGTTCAAGCGGAAAAACATAAAAAAGTGGTAGCTCTTACCTTTGATGATGGTCCCGATGGCAATACAACACCACAAGCCTTGGATATCTTAGCTAAGTACAAAATCAAAGCTACCTTCTTTGTCCAAGGGAAAAATATTGCAGGTAATGAAGCTATCCTTAAACGTATGCAGGCTGAGGGGCATGAAGTCGGAAATCATAGTTGGAACCATCCAGTTTTAACACAACTCTCATTAGAAGATGCCAAGAAACAAATTACGGATACTGAATCAGCAATTACTAGTGTTCTCGGAAAGAGCACAAAATTGATGCGTCCACCATATGGTGCTATTTCGGATGATATTCGTAATAGCCTTGATTTGAGCTTTATCATGTGGGATGTCGATAGTTTGGACTGGAAGAGTAAAAATGAAGCAGCGATTCTGACACAAGTCCAACGTCAAACGACAGATGGGTCTATCATCCTCATTCACGATATCCATCAAACATCTGTTAATTCATTGCCAAAAGTTATTGAATATTTGCAGGGACAAGGGTATAGCTTTGTTACAGTCTCTGAATTACTAGGGAATCGTGAAAAACCACATGAGATATACTATTCTCGAAACCAATAGTTGAAATTAAATTCAAATATTAGAAAAAAATTAAAAAAGATTATTTTTATCTTGACAAGTAGGGAAAAACTTGATATCATATACAAGATGAGAAAAGCAGAAGTGAGAACTTCTCGCCTTGCGACTAACGTTGTCTGGCCCCTACAGATCAAGTTTCAGAAATGAACTATAATCATGTAGAGCGGATTTGCGTTAGCAAGTCCGCTCTTGTTTTTCTCTAAAATAAAAAAAGAGGTGAAAACCATAGCAAAGCAAGACTTATTCATCAATGATGAAATTCGTGTACGTGAAGTTCGCTTAATCGGTCTTGAGGGCGAACAATTGGGTATCAAACCACTTGGTGAAGCGCAAGCACTTGCGGACGACGCTAATGTGGACTTGGTTCTCATTCAACCTCAAGCTAAACCTCCTGTTGCGAAAATTATGGATTACGGTAAGTTCAAATTTGAGTACCAGAAGAAACAAAAAGAACAACGCAAAAAACAAAGCGTTGTGACCGTGAAAGAAGTTCGATTGAGCCCAGTTATTGATAAGGGTGATTTCGATACGAAACTTCGCAGTGCTCGCAAGTTCCTTGAAAAAGGGAACAAAGTGAAGGTTTCCATTCGCTTTAAGGGTCGTATGATTACCCATAAAGAGATTGGAGCAAAAGTTTTAGCCGATTTCGCTGAAGCAACTCAAGATATTGCTATCATCGAACAACGTGCTAAAATGGATGGTCGTCAAATGTTCATGCAGTTGGCCCCAGCAACTGACAAGAAATAATCTGTCAGAAAGTTAAAAAAAGGAGAAAATATCATGCCAAAACAAAAAACACACCGCGCATCAGCTAAACGTTTCAAACGTACAGGTTCTGGTGGACTCAAACGTTTCCGTGCTTACACTTCTCACCGTTTCCACGGAAAAACTAAGAAACAACGTCGTCATCTTCGTAAAGCATCTATGGTGCATTCAGGAGATTTCAAACGTATCAAAGCAATGCTTACTCGCTTGAAATAATCGCGTATTTGTAAGTTAACAATTCTAGGAAATATTGGAGGAAATATAAATGGCACGTGTTAAAGGTGGCGTTGTATCACGCAAACGTCGTAAACGTATTTTAAAATTAGCAAAAGGTTACTATGGAGCTAAACACATCTTGTTCCGTACTGCAAAAGAACAAGTAATGAACTCTTACTACTATGCATACCGTGACCGTCGTCAAAAGAAACGTGACTTCCGCAAATTGTGGATCACACGTATCAATGCGGCAGCTCGTATGAACGGACTTTCATACTCACAATTGATGCATGGTTTGAAATTGGCTGAGATCGAAGTAAACCGTAAAATGCTTGCTGACTTGGCTGTTAACGATGCAGCAGCTTTCACAGCTCTTGCAGATGCAGCAAAAGCAAAACTTGGTAAATAATTATCCACAAGACTGGTGCAAATTTGTCCCAGTCTTTTTTAAACAAAGGAGAAAAAATGGCTTCAAAAATGTTACACACTTGCTTGCGAGTAGAAAATCTTGAAAAATCAATTGCTTTTTATCAAGATGCTTTTGGATTTATGGAATTGCGTCGTCTGGACTTCCCAGAACACGCTTTTACCATTGTTTATCTAGGTCTTGATGGTGACGATTATGAATTAGAGTTGACTTACAACTACGATCATGGACCTTATGTTGTAGGTGACGGTTTTGCTCACATCGCTCTAAGCACGCCTGACCTTGAGGCTCTTCATAAAGAACATAGCGACAAGGGTTACGAAGTGACAAATCCAAATGGACTTCCAGGAACACAACCAAACTATTACTTTGTCAAAGATCCAGATGGATACAAGGTAGAAGTGATTCGTGAAAAATAATAAAAACTCCTCATTTGTCAAATTGAGTTAGACAATTTCACCTGACTCAGAAAAACTTGATAGGGAGGACTGTAGGTCATTTATGTTAGTTTCTTTCAGACAAATGTGTGTGTTTGTCTGAGACTAATATAGATGGCTTTTTCTATCTAGCTTAATGTGACAAATTGAGATATAATAAAAATAATTAAACAAATTAGTGGGAGAAAAAAATGTCAGACCAAAATCCAAATGTAGAGCTAAACAAAGAAGAAGATAAACTAATTGTAGACGATAATTCAGTTAAAAATACGGAGAATGGTCCAAAAGCAGTCAAGAAACCTTCGGCTCTTCTATCTTTCTCATTTTATTTGGCACTTACCTATATTCTTCTATTTATAACTCTTGCTTTATTTACTGCTCCATGGGGAATTTTATTCTTGATTTTTCTAGGTCCTAATTTAATTGCATACGTTATAGCAACTGTCTTAACATGGATAGGAATCAAGAAAGTAAATAAAACTGTCTTATATGTGAGTGCAGGATTTTATTTGCTTTCCGGACTTTTAGCATTCGACCCGGATTGGCAGATGTTTAGGGTTTTTCCTTATCTCTCACTAGTCCTAGTTCTAATCGGGATATTTTTAACGAAGGATACAAGTAACTAAATTAACAAAGCTAGGCGCAACTCTTCTTCGAACGTATTTCATCTCATAAAACCATAGCCTTTAAGGCTGTGGTTTTTTAGTTTCATGATTAGAAAGAAATTGTGTTTCTATTTTTTAAAATGGTATAATAGAAAAAGAAAAAGGGAGGTGAGAAAGAATGATTGCCCAACTGGATACGAAAACTGTCTATAGTTTCATGGAGAGTATGGTTTCAATCAAGAGATATGTCAGCCTTGGGAAAGAATATGGCTATTCATCACTTGGCATCATGGATGAAGATAATCTCTATGGAGCCTATTATTTTATCAAAGAATGCCAAAAACAAGGAATTCAGCCTTTATTAGGCCTTGAGATGACAGTTCATCATAAAGATGAATGGATCAATATACGCTTTTTAGCCCTGTCAAACCGAGGTTATCAAAACCTGATGAAGCTGTCGTCTTTAAAGATGACAGGTAAAAAAGAATGGGCTGATTTCTCTTCCTACCTTGAAGATATTAGTGTTATTGTTCCTTATTATCCTGAAATTGATTCCTTGGACTTAGGGCATGACTACTATATAGGAGTGTATCCAGATACACCTCAATCGAATTTTTCTCACCCCATTCTCCCTCTTTATCGTGTTAACTCTTTCGAGTCTGAGGATTTAGAAGCTCTACAGATGCTTAAAGCGATTAAAGAGAACGTGACCTTGAGAGAGGTTGATGTTCAATCTCAACAGGGCTTGTTTTTGCCTGCTGAACGTCTTGAACAGTTTTTTCTAGAGAAGTTTCCAATCGCACTGGATAATCTTGCAAGATTGGTCAAGGATACTTCCTACGAGATTGATAGTAGTCTCAAGCTTCCACGTTTCAATCCAGAGAGACCTGCTGTTGAAGAACTTCGGGAAAGAGCTATCAAGGGCTTGGAAGAGAAAGGTTTACTAGATTCAGTTTATCAGGTACGTTTAGAAGAAGAACTATCTGTGATTCATGATATGGGATTCGATGACTATTTCTTGGTTGTCTGGGACCTCTTACGTTTTGGTCGTTCTCAAGGTTATTATATGGGGATGGGACGCGGATCCGCAGTTGGAAGTTTAGTGGCCTACGCTTTAGATATCACTGGAATTGATCCTGTAGCTAAAAATCTTATCTTTGAACGCTTCTTAAATCGTGAACGCTACACCATGCCAGATATCGATATTGATATTCCAGATATCTATCGCCCTGAGTTTATTCGTTATGTTCGTGACCGTTATGGTAGTATCCACGCTGCGCAGATTGTCACTTACTCGACCTTTGGAGCCAAGCAAGCCATCCGAGATATCTTCAAACGTTATGGTGTCCCTGAGTATGAGTTGACAGCTATTACAAAAAAAATAGGTTCTAAAGATACTCTAACGACAGCCTATGAAGGAAATCTTGGTTTTAGACAACTCATTCAAAGTAAGATTGAGTACCAAAAGGCCTTTTCTATTGCTAAAAAGATTGAAGGATATCCACGACAGACTTCTATCCATGCAGCTGGAGTCGTTATCAGTGATAAAAATCTAACAGATTATATCCCTCTCAAGTATGGCGAGGATATGCTGATTACCCAATATGATGCGCATGGAGTTGAAGGAAATGGCTTGCTAAAGATGGATTTCTTGGGCCTACGAAACTTAACCTTCGCTCAAAAAATGCAGGAGCTCTTATATGAAACTCAAGGTATTTCACTAAGAATTGAGGATATTGATCTTGAAGATAAGGCAACCTTAGCCCTCTTTGCTGCAGGTAAGACCAAGGGAATCTTTCAATTTGAACAACCTGGGGCCATTCGCTTATTGAAGCGCGTGAAACCAGAAAACTTTGAAGAAGTAGTGGCGACGACTTCCTTGAACCGACCAGGTGCGAGTGACTATATCGATAACTTTGTTGCCAGAAAACATGGTAAAGAAAAGGTTACGGTTCTGGACCCTGTGCTAGAAGATATCCTAGCTCCGACTTATGGTATTATGCTTTACCAAGAGCAGGTGATGCAAGTAGCTCAACGCTATGCTGGTTTTAGCCTCGGGAAAGCCGATATGTTACGTCGTGCTATGGGGAAAAAGAATGCGGCTGAGATGCATCGAATGGAGGAGAGTTTTATCCAAGGGGCTCTCGAAAAAGGGCATGGACAAAAACAGGCTCAAGAAGTCTTTGCTGTAATGGAGAAATTTGCTGGTTATGGTTTTAACCGTTCGCACGCTTATGCATATGCTGCCTTAGCTTTTCAGCTTGCCTACTTTAAAACACATTTTCCAACAATCTTCTATCAGGTCATGCTCAATTATGCTAGCGGAGATTATATTCTAGATGCGCTTGAAATGGGCTTTGAACTAGCTCCGCTTTCTATCAATACGGTTCCATATCAAGATAAACTAGCAGATAAGACAATTCATCTAGGACTTAAGAGTATTAAGGGAATGCCTCGTGATTTTGCCTACTGGATTATCGAGCATCGTCCATTTAGCAGTGTTGAAGATTTTATCACACGATTACCCAAAAATTATCAAAAGATTAGCCTCTTAACCCCTTTAGTGGAAGTAGGTCTTTTTGATGGATTTGATAAAAATCGTCAAAAAATCTTAACCAATCTACCAACTCTATTTATCTTTGTAGAAGAATTAGGTAGCCTCTTTGCGGATTCTAGCTATAGTTGGACAGATACAGAGGATTTTTCAAATATTGAAAAATTCCAAAAAGAGCAGGAATGGTTAGGAGTTGGCATCAGCCAACACCCATTGCTGGTTTTAGCGAAGAATCCTTTGTATCCTATTGTGAGTTTATCTGAGCTTTCCGAGGGACAGACAACAGCTACAGTGCTCGTTGAAATTCAGTATATCCGAGTGATTCGAACTAAAAAAGGTGAAAACATGGCCTTTTTGAAAGTTACCGATAGTAAAACAAGTCTGGAGGTCACTGTTTTTTCTGAACAGTACCGCCAATTTAAAAATCTCTTGCACGAAGGAAGTTTCTATTACCTAAATGGGAAAGTTCAAGCTAGGGACGGACGTCTTCAATTAGTTTTAAATAATTTAAAAGAGGCAGTGAGTGAGCGTTTTTGGATTCAAGTTCCCAATCATGACCACGATTCTGAAATTTATCATATTTTAGATCAGTACAAGGGACAAATTCCTGTTGTCATTCGTTATGAAAATGAACAAAAAAATATTCTTTTGCCTGGTTATTTAGTTGCAAAAGACGCTGCCTTACAAGAATCTTTAAAACAGATTGTCATGAAAACGATTTATCGTTAAAAATCAATGAAAATAAAAGAATTTTAACTTTAAATATGGTATAATCAGTTAGAATGTTAAAGAAAAAGGAGCAAAACCAAATGAAACGTATTGCTGTTTTGACTAGTGGTGGGGACGCCCCTGGTATGAATGCTGCCATTCGTGCAGTTGTTCGTCAAGCAATCTCAGAAGGAATGGAAGTTTTTGGTATCTATGATGGATACGCTGGTATGGTTGCTGGTGAAATTTATCCACTTGATGCTGCTTCAGTAGGAGACATCATTTCACGTGGTGGTACTTTCCTTCACTCTGCTCGTTACCCTGAGTTTGCAAAACTCGAAGGTCAACTTAAAGGGATTGAGCAATTGAAAAAACACGGTATCGAAGGTGTCGTAGTTATCGGTGGTGACGGTTCTTATCATGGAGCTATGCGCTTGACTGAGCATGGATTCCCTGCTATCGGACTTCCAGGAACAATTGATAACGATATCGTAGGTACAGACTTTACAATCGGATTTGACACTGCAGTAACAACTGCTATGGATGCGATCGATAAGATTCGTGATACATCGTCAAGTCACCGTCGTACTTTCGTCGTTGAAGTAATGGGACGTAACGCTGGTGATATCGCTCTTTGGGCAGGTATTGCAACTGGTGCTGACGAAATCATCATCCCTGAAGAAGGTTTCAAATTTGAAGATATCGTAGCAAGCATCAAAGCTGGATATGAACACGGTAAAAAACACAATATTATCGTTTTGGCAGAAGGTGTCATGTCAGCAGCTGAATTTGGTCAAAAACTAAAAGAAGCTGGCGATACAAGTGACCTTCGTGTTACAGAACTTGGTCACATCCAACGTGGTGGTTCACCAACTGCTCGTGACCGTGTATTGGCATCTCGTATGGGAGCACACGCTGTTAAACTCCTTAAACAAGGAATCGGTGGTGTCGCTGTCGGTATTCGTAACGAGAAAATGGTTGAGAATCCAATTCTTGGAACAGCAGAAGAAGGAGCTTTGTTTAGCCTAACAGCTGATGGTAAAATTGTCGTTAACAACCCTCATAAAGCTGATCTTGAACTTTCTGACTTGAACAAGAGCTTGTCATAATCAACTTTAACTAATCTGGTAAAATGACCATTAAAGGTCGAATTATATAAAGGAGTCACAAAAATCATGAACAAACGTGTAAAAATCGTTGCAACTTTGGGTCCTGCGGTAGAAATCCGTGGTGGTAAAAAATTCGGTGATGATGGATACTGGGGTGAAAAACTTGATGTTGAAGCTTCAGCTAAAAACATTGCTCAATTGATTGAAGCAGGAGCTAACACTTTCCGTTTCAACTTCTCACACGGTGACCACCAAGAACAAGGTGACCGTATGGCAACTGTTAAACTTGCAGAAAAACTTGCAGGTAAAAAAGTTGGTTTCCTTCTTGACACTAAAGGTCCAGAAATCCGTACTGAATTGTTCGAAGGTGAAGCTAAAGAGTACTCATACAAGACTGGTGAAAAGATCCGTGTTGCTACTAAACAAGGAATCAAATCAACTCGTGAAGTGATTGCTTTGAACGTTGCAGGTGCGCTTGACATCTATGATGACGTTGAAGTTGGTCGCCAAGTATTGGTTGACGATGGTAAATTGGGTCTTCGTGTTGTAGAAAAAGACGACGCAAGTCGTGAATTCGTTTGTGAAGTTGAAAATGACGGTGTGATCGCTAAACAAAAAGGTGTGAACATCCCTAACACGAAAATTCCTTTCCCTGCTCTTGCTGAACGTGATAACGCTGATATCCGCTTCGGTTTGGAACAAGGTATCAACTTCATCGCGATCTCATTCGTACGTACTGCTAAAGACGTCAACGAAGTTCGTGCAATCTGTGAAGAAACTGGTAACGGTCACGTTCAATTGTTCGCTAAGATCGAAAACCAACAAGGTATCGATAACTTGGACGAAATCATTGAAGCTGCTGACGGTATCATGATCGCTCGTGGTGACATGGGTATCGAAGTACCATTCGAAATGGTTCCAGTTTACCAAAAAATGATCATCACTAAAGTGAACGCTGCTGGTAAAGTTGTTATCACTGCAACAAACATGCTTGAAACAATGACTGAAAAACCACGTGCGACTCGTTCAGAAGTATCAGACGTATTTAACGCTGTTATCGACGGAACTGACGCTACTATGCTTTCAGGTGAGTCTGCAAACGGTAAATACCCACTTGAGTCAGTAACAACAATGGCTACAATTGACAAGAACGCTCAAACTCTTCTTAACGAATACGGACGTTTGAACTCAGATACATTTGAACGTAACTCTAAGACAGAAGTTATGGCTTCAGCGGTTAAAGATGCTACTAACTCAATGGACATCAAATTGGTTGTAACTCTTACTAAGACTGGTCACACAGCACGTTTGATTTCTAAATACCGTCCAAATGCTGATATCTTGGCATTGACATTTGACGAATTGACTGAACGTGGATTGATGTTGAACTGGGGTGTTATCCCAATGTTAACTGAAGCTCCATCATCAACTGATGACATGTTTGAAATTGCTGAACGTAAAGCAGTTGAAGCAGGTCTTGTACAATCTGGTGACGATATTGTTATCGTTGCAGGTGTGCCACTTGGTGAAGCAGTTCGTACAAACACAATGCGTATCCGCACTGTACGTTAATCTAACATTAAAAACCTATCATATCAGGCTTTATAGCTTGTATGATAGGTCTTTTTTTGTTTCATAAGGTCCAGACCCTATTCGTTTAAGAAAAGAAAAAACTCTCTGGTTTTCCAGAGAGTGTGAGAGGCATCTCCATGTGAGAAACTGGTTCACACAATTTCTCAAGGTCCGCTCCTGCGTTATGACCTCCTTTGCGCAATTGTAGCTCTTGCTACATATCGACTCATCGCAGACTTTATTGTACTATAGGGGGTAATAGTTTGTCAAGAAAAAAACAGTCCCTAAAAAAGGAACTGATGAATGATGCTAATTGCCGGGATCGAACCGGCGACCTCATCCTTACCATGGATGCGCTCTGCCTACTGAGCTAAATCAGCTTACTTTGAAAGTATACTATAGATTTAAGCTTTTGTCAATATGCTAATTAGTATGCTAACTCATTGGAAAAGCCCAAGTAATAAACTTGGGCTTATGAAAATTAGACTATTGTAATTGCTCTCTCTTTTTATCTGGGTTCCAAACAAAACTTGCAACAAAGGTAAAGAGGATTGTCAGAATTCCGATTATAATTGCTAGAATCAAGGCAGGGATACGGATGAGCCACCACAGTGGATTTGGCTTTTTATTGTTGTGCCACTGTTTTGTTTCCTCATCCAGGCGTTGAAATTCAGATTGGATACGGTCTGCAACCATCTCAATTCCCTCATCATTCATCTTTTTAATATCTGAGATATCAATCGGATTTCCGAAGTTCATATCAATACGTTCACGGCTGACAAGTCCTTTTAGAGTCATAGGGCCAGTATAAGTAACTGGCATGATGCGAACCTTAGCCATCTTCGCGATGAGGGCAACACCACCCTTAACATCGTTAGAATGACGACTACCACTTGGAAACATAATCAGTGAGCGATTGCTCTTTTTTAGAACATTAATTGGATATTTGATAGCAGAAGAACCTGGGTTATCACGGTCGATAGGGAAAGCACCACACATGCGAATCCACCAACCAAAGATGCGATTTGAAAAGAGTTCTTTTTTTGCCATAAAGACAAATTGCTTTGGTTTTGTTGCAAAAGCCATATATACTGGATCCCACCAGGTACGGTGTGGCGCAACAAGGATATAGTTTTCATCTAAACTTGGAATTTTTTCAGTATTGTGAAAGTGAGCATTTCCATTGATTGACCATAGAATCAACATAACCAGCCCACGCAGATAAGTATAAAACATGATGTCTCCTTCAGTTCTCTTTCTTTTATTATACCTTATCATACTAGGACAGGCAAATGTTTTTTGTTTAGGCGGAACAGCTTTTTATATGAAATTAGAAATATTCAAAAAAAAATGATATGATAGAATTTATGGATAAAAATAAAATTATGGGCTTAAGCCAATCAGAAGTTAAAGATCGTCAGAAACAGGGACAGGTCAATGATTTCCAAGCTTCAGCTAGTACGAGTACATGGCAGATTGTGAAGAGAAATGTCTTTACTTTATTCAATGCTTTAAACTTTGCTATTGCCTTAGCGCTCGCCTTTGTTCAAGCTTGGAGCAACCTAGTTTTCTTTGCGGTTATCTGTTTTAATGCATTTTCTGGGATTGTAACCGAGCTACGTGCCAAACATATGGTTGATAAGCTCAATCTCTTGAATAAAGAAAAGATTATCACTATTCGTGATGGACAAGAGATCGCTCTGGATCCTGAGGAGCTTGTTTTGGACGATGTGATTCGCTTGTCAGCAGGGGATCAGATTCCAAGTGATGCCATTGTATTAGAAGGTTTTGCAGAAGTCAATGAAGCTATGTTAACGGGTGAGAGCGACTTGGTGCAAAAAGAAGTAGAAGACTTAATGTTGTCGGGTAGCTTTCTTGCGAGTGGGTCTGTCCTTGCTCAGGTTCATCATGTAGGGGCAGATAATTATGCTGCTAAACTCATGCTTGAAGCTAAGACAGTGAAGCCAATTAACTCTCGTATCATGAAATCGCTAGACCGGTTAGCTGGCTTTACTGGGAAAATCATCATTCCTTTTGGTATTGCTCTCTTGCTTGAAGCCTTGGCCTTAAAAGGTCTGCCACTCAAGTCTTCTGTAGTCAATTCATCTACAGCTCTTTTAGGAATGTTGCCTAAGGGAATCGCCCTTTTGACCATCACTTCTCTCTTAACTGCTGTTATCAAGCTTGGGTTGAAAAAGGTTTTAGTGCAGGAGATGTACTCTGTTGAAACCTTGGCGCGCGTAGATATGCTCTGCTTGGATAAGACAGGGACAATCACCCAAGGGAAGATGCAGGTTGAGACGGTCCTTCCTCTTACTCCAGCTTATAACAAAGATACCATTGCTAAAATACTAACTAGTTATATGGCACACAGTGAGGATAAAAATCCAACTGCCCAAGCTATTCGAAAGCGTTTTGCGGGAGAGGTAGCTTATCAGATGATTTCTAGCCTTCCATTTTCAAGTGATCGAAAATGGGGAGCAATGGAGTTGGAAGGTCTAGGAACTGTTTTCCTAGGCGCACCGGAGATGTTGTTGAATGCTGAAGTTCCTGAAGCTAGAGAAGCTCTTGAACGAGGATCTCGTGTCTTGGTGTTAGCGCTCAGTCAAGAAAAACTTGACCATCACAAGCCACAAAAGCCATCTGATATTCAGGCTTTGGCTTTGCTTGAGATTCTAGATCCGATTCGAGAAGGTGCTGCTGAGACGCTAGACTATCTTCGTTCTCAGGAAGTAGGGCTGAAAATTATCTCTGGTGATAATCCAGTCACTGTTTCAAGTATTGCTCAAAAAGCAGGTTTTGCAGACTATCAGAGTTATGTAGATTGTTCGAAAATTAATGATGAAGAATTGATAGCCATGGCTGAGGAAACAGCCATTTTCGGACGTGTTTCACCTCATCAAAAGAAACTGATCATCCAAACTCTGAAAAAAGCAGGACATACTACAGCAATGACCGGAGATGGTGTCAATGATATTCTAGCTCTGCGTGAGGCAGACTGTTCCATTGTTATGGCTGAAGGAGACCCAGCAACTCGTCAGATTGCAAATCTGGTCCTCTTGAATTCAGATTTCAATGATGTTCCTGAGATTCTCTTCGAAGGTCGTCGTGTGGTCAATAATATTGCCCACATTGCTCCGATTTTCTTGATTAAGACAATCTATTCCTTCTTGCTAGCAGTTATCTGTATTGCCAGTGCTTTGTTGGGACGTACTGAATGGATTTTGATTTTTCCATTCATTCCGATTCAGATAACTATGATTGACCAATTTGTGGAAGGATTCCCACCGTTTGTATTAACTTTTGAACGAAATATCAAACCTGTGGAACAAAACTTCCTCAAAAAATCCATGCTTCGAGCTTTACCAAGTGCCTTGATGGTAGTTTTTAGTGTTCTCTTTGTTAAAATTTTTGGAACCAGTCAAGGCTGGACAGCCATTGAAATTTCGACACTTTTGTATTATCTATTGGCATCGATTGGTTTCATGTCTGTAGTTAGAGCTTGCTTGCCATTTAGCTTGTGGCGTGTGCTATTGATTATTTGGTCAGTTGTAGGTTTCCTTGGAACAGCCCTATTTCCAAGAATCCAAAAATTGCTTGAAATTTCAACACTTACAGGTCAAACATTGCCTATCTATGGCATTATGATGCTCGTCTTTATTGTGATTTTCATACTGACAAGTCGTTATCAAGTTAAAAGATAAAGAAAGACTGCAATCCATGATTGCGGTCTTTTTTAGGTGCAGGATTGCCAGATAAAATATGGTATAATAAAGGGAAATAGAGTTTTTGAAAGTGAGAGAAGATGATTTCAAAGAGATTAGAAACAGTAGCTTCTTTTGCCCCCCAAGGAGCTGTTTTGCTGGACGTCGGTAGCGACCATGCTTATTTACCTATTGAATTAGTTGAAAAAGGTCATATTGAAGCTGCCATCGCGGGTGAAGTTGTAGAGGGACCCTATCAATCTGCAGTTAGAAATGTTGAAAATCATGGCTTGGCTGAGAAAATTCAGGTTCGTTTAGCCAATGGTTTAGCAGCTTTCGAAGAGAATGACCAGGTCTCTGTTATCACTATTGCAGGAATGGGTGGTCGTTTGATTGCTACAATATTAGAAGAGGGTTTGGACAAACTAGCCAATGTTGAGCGATTGATTCTTCAACCTAATAATCGTGAAGATGAGTTACGTAGTTGGTTACAAGAGCATGGATTTCAGATTGTAGCTGAAAGTATTTTAGAGGAAGCTGGAAAATTTTACGAGATTCTAGTAGTGGAAGCTGGAGAAATGAAATTGTCAGCAAGTGACACCCGTTTTGGTCCTTTTCTATCTAAAGAACTTAGCCCCGTATTTGTCCAAAAGTGGCAAAGAGAAGCAAGTAAGCTCGAATTTGCCCTTAGTCAAATCCCAGAAAAAAATCATGAAGAACGTCAAGTTTTAGTAGATAAAATTCAAGCCATCAAGGAGGTGCTCCATGAAAGCAAGTGAAGTGATTAAGTGTTATGAAGCCTATTGTCCTCAAGAATTTTCTATGGAAGGCGATAGTCGTGGTTTGCAGATTGGTACCTTAGACAAGGACATCCAGAAAGTCATGGTTGCCCTTGATATACGTGAAGATACAGTGGCAGAAGCTATTGAAAAGGGAGTAGATCTGATGATCGTCAAGCACGCGCCCATTTTCCGTCCTATAAAGGACTTGGTAGCTAGTCGCCCTCAAAATCAGATTTATATTGATCTAATCAAGCATGATATTGCAGTCTACGTTAGCCATACTAATATTGATATTGTTGAAAATGGCCTTAATGACTGGTTCTGCCAACTATTGGATATTAAGGATACAACTTATCTACAGGAGACAGGTCCTGAACGTGGCATCGGGCGTATTGGCAATATTAAACCTCAAACGTTTGAAGAATTTGCTAGTCGTGTTAAGGAAGTATTTGGTCTAGATAGTCTTCGTATGGTGTACTATAAAGAGACTGATTTACAAAAAACAATCTCAAGAGTAGCTATTTGTGGTGGTAGTGGGCAGTCTTTCTACTCTGATGCTTTAGCAAAAGGAGCAGATGTTTATATCACTGGAGATATCTATTACCATACAGCTCAGGACATGCTATCAGATGGTTTATTGGCTCTGGATCCAGGCCACTATATTGAAGTTCTCTTTGTTGAAAAAATTGCAGCGTTCCTGAATGAATGGAAGGAAGAGAATGCTTGGTCGCTAGAAGTAATCGCAAGTCAGGCGTCCACCAATCCATTCCATCATATCTAGTTAGAAGGTAAAGACAATGAAAAAAGTTGCCATTGTAGGTGTAGGAATTGTAGGGGCCACAGCTGCCTACTATCTTTCTAAGGAAGCTGATATCGAAGTAACTGTTTTTGATTTTGGACACGGCCAAGCAACCAAGGCCGCGGCAGGAATTATTAGTCCCTGGTTTTCTAAACGACGCAATAAAGCTTGGTACAAGATGGCGCGTTTGGGAGCTGATTTCTATGTAGATTTATTAGCTGACCTAGAAAAATCGGGTCAAAAAGTTGATTTTTATCAGCGTTCTGGTGTCTTTCTTCTTAAAAACGATGACTCTAAGCTAGAGGAGCTCTATCAACTGGCTCTGCAACGTAGAGATGAATCTCCCTTGATTGGGGAATTAGCCATTTTGGATCAAGCGACTGCTAGTAACTTATTTCCCGGTCTAGAGGGATTTGAACGTTTACTCTATGCTTCTGGTGGAGCTCGAGTAGATGGGCAACTTTTAGTCAGTCGTTTACTTGAAGCCAGTCAGGTTAAGGTCGTAAAGAAAGAGGTCAGTCTAACCCCTCTATCATCGGGTTATCAGATAGACAATCAAATGTTTGACCAAGTCATCTTATCCACAGGAGCTTGGCTTGGCCACATCTTAGAGCCCTTAGGATATGAGGTAGACGTTCGTCCTCAAAAGGGGCAACTCCGAGATTACCAAGTGCCACAAGACATGGGAGCTTACCCTGTAGTTATGCCGGAAGGTGAGTGGGATTTGATACCATTTCCCGGTGGTAAGTTATCTCTAGGAGCTACCCATGAAAATGATATGGGATTTGACCTAGCCGTTGATGAGAATTTGCTCCAACAAATGGCTGAAGCAGCAAGTTCGTTTTATCCTAGCTTAAAAGATACAATGATAAGTGGTGAACGTGTGGGGATTCGTGCTTATACGAGTGATTTTTCGCCGTTTTTCGGACAGGTGCCAAACTTGTCAGGAGTATTTGTTGCGAGTGGATTAGGATCTTCAGGGTTAACGACTGGTCCTATTATCGGTTATCATCTAGCTCAAATGCTTCAAGGGAGAAAAGGAGTATTGGATCCAGCAGATTATCCGACTGAAAGATACATTAAAAAGAAACAATAGTAAACCTTTTACCTAGTTTTTACGATAGTCTTAGGAAAGTAAATGACTTTCCCTATCAAAAATGGTAAAATGAAAAAAATAATTCAAGAATTGAGGAAAAATGATGCAAGAAAAGATTTTGGTAACAGGTGGAGCAGGTTTTATCGGAACTCACACTGTCATCGAACTGGTCCAAGCTGGACATCAGGTTGTTGTGGTGGATAATTTGGTTAACAGTAGCCGTAAAAGTTTAGAAGTAGTGGAAAGAATTACAGGAGTAGAGATTCCTTTTTATGAAGCTGATATCCGCGATACAGATACACTTCGTGACATTTTCAAACAGGAAGAGCCAACAGGTGTGATTCATTTTGCAGGTTTGAAGGCAGTTGGTGAGTCAACTCGTATTCCTCTTGCCTACTATGACAACAACATTGCCGGTACAGTTAGCCTTTTGAAGGCAATGGAAGAAAATAACTGCAAAAATATTATTTTCAGTTCATCAGCAACAGTTTATGGAGATCCACATACTGTTCCAATACTAGAAGATTTCCCACTTTCAGCTACCAATCCTTATGGCCGTACCAAGCTTATGCTGGAAGAAATCTTGACAGATATCCATAAAGCAGATTCAGAGTGGAACGTTGTCTTACTTCGTTATTTCAACCCAATTGGGGCACATGAGAGTGGTGACCTAGGAGAAAATCCAAACGGCATTCCAAATAACCTTCTACCGTATGTAACACAAGTTGCAGTTGGTAAGTTAGAACAAGTTCAAGTCTTCGGAAATGACTACGATACTGAAGATGGAACAGGTGTTCGTGACTATATCCACGTCGTTGACCTAGCAAAAGGACACGTTGCCGCCCTTAAGAAGCTTCAAAAAGGCTCTGGACTCAATGTGTATAACCTTGGTACTGGAAAAGGTTACTCAGTGCTTGAAATTATCCAAAATATGGAAAAAGCTGTTGGACGCCCGATTCCTTACCGTATTGTTGAACGCCGCCCTGGTGATATTGCAGCCTGCTACTCAGACCCAGCAAAAGCTAAGGAAGAGCTAGGTTGGGAAGCTGGACTTGGTATTACAGAAATGTGTGAAGATGCATGGCGTTGGCAGAGCAAGCATCCAAATGGATTTGAAGACTAATCGTTTGATTAAACAAAAAAAGAGGAAGTAATTCCTCTTTTCTTATAACTTTATATGTGGTTGAAATAAAAAATTTGCTTAGTGATTATGTGATAGAAAACGTCTTAAAAGAACACTTTATTTATTATTAAAATATCAGAAAAAATAAAAGTGAAATTGTATAAAAATAGCTAGCAAAAGACTATAATTTTCTAGAAAAATATGCTAAACTAGAAGGAGTGGAAATTAGAGATCAATGTTCCACCAAATTTTAAGATTCATCTATAATCAGAGCACGAGTAGGGCAATTTTTAACGGCTTCTAAAACATCGTCGCTACAAGAAATTTCTCTTTCTGATTGCTTAGGATCATCGAAAAAACGGACAATACCATTATCATGGTAATCAAATAATTCTGAATAAGTTTGGCAGAGCCCACAAGCGATGCAACGTTCAGGTATAAGTCTAATCTTCATATTTATATTGTAATAAGAAACTAAAAAAAACTCAAGGAGTAAGGTATGGAAAAGGAACCGTGGCAAGAAGATATTTATGAAAACCAAGAAGAGGAATCAAGAACAGAACGCCGTCAACGAAACAAAAATGATTCAGGTGTCATTGCGAATCGTATTTTAACTGTTTTGGCTGTTCTTTTCTTTGTCATTGTTGTTGGTATGGTAGTTGTATTAGTCTACTTGTCATCAGGTGGAAGCAACCGTACTTCAGCTCTGAAAGATTTTTATGATTCTTCAGCTCCAAAAGTAGAAGAAGTTACAACAGTTGCTACAACTACTCAGTCAACAGAAGCAGAGACAACTCAACAAGAACATACAGAGGCGCATACTGATTCTGAAGGAACAATTACAGTCTTGCCAGGAGAGGGTGAAGCAGCCATTGCTGCTCGAGCTGGAATCTCCATTGCTCAACTTGAAGCTTTAAACCCTGGTCATATGTCTACTGGAACTTGGTTTGCAAATCCTGGTGATGTCCTTAAGATAAGATAGGAGTGACGATGAAAACAATTCAGATTGCTATTGATGGGCCAGCTTCCAGTGGTAAGAGTACGGTAGCTAAGATTATCGCTAAAGATTTTGGCTATACTTATCTGGATACGGGTGCTATGTATCGTGCTGCCACTTACATCGCTTTGAACAACCAAATAAGTCCAGAGGAGTCTTCACGACTTCTTGAATTACTGGAACAATATCCGATTAGCTTTGGTCGCGCTGAAACAGGAGAACAGCTTGTTTTTGTTGGAGATGTCGATGTAACGAATCCAATCCGAGAAAATGAAGTAACCAATGCTGTTTCTGCCTTTGCTGCTATTCCAGCTGTTCGTGAAAAGTTGGTAGCCCTTCAGCAAGAAATTGCCCGACAAGGTGGTATCGTTATGGATGGCCGCGATATTGGAACAGTAGTCTTGCCTCAGGCTGAATTGAAGATTTTTCTAGTAGCATCTGTAGATGAGCGTGCGGAACGTCGTTATAAGGAAAATCTTTCAAAGGGAATCGAAACAGATTTGGAAATTTTGAAAGAGGAGATTGCTGCGCGTGATTATAAAGATAGTCATCGTGAAACTTCACCTCTCAAGCAAGCTGAGGATGCAATCTATTTGGATACGACTGGCCTCTCTATTTTAGAAGTTGTTGAAAAAATTAAATCAGAAGCTCAAAAACATCTATAAGAACTATAAAAACGATGAACTGAATTTCGGTTTGTCGTTTTTTTATCATGATTTGTCAAATAGTCTGTTTTAAGGTATAATAGTTGCTGTTGAAGAAAATTTGACATTCAAATAATCATAAATTTTTTAAGGAGATAACATGAGTCAATTACCAAATTGCCCAAAATGTAATTCAGAATATGTATATGAAGATGGCGCACTTCTTGTTTGTCCAGAATGTGCTTACGAGTGGAATCCTGCTGAGCAAGTTGAAGTGGAAGAAGGCATTGTTGCTATCGATGCAAATGGAAACAAACTAGCTGATGGAGACACAGTAACCTTGATTAAGGACCTTAAGGTTAAAGGTGCTCCTAAAGACCTCAAACAAGGAACTCGTGTGAAAAACATCCGTATTGTTGAAGGTGACCACAACATTGACTGTAAGATTGATGGTTTTGGTGCTATGAAGCTTAAATCAGAATTTGTGAAGAAGATTTAATCATGATTAAAAATGAAAAAGTAATATTTTATAGTCGTATCTTTTTATTTATAGCAGCCTTTACCGGTGTATACTTGGAGATTACCAAGCGCGGTGGTTTAGGGATGTTGCTTTATTACACTGTGCTTTCTAACCTTTTGGTTGTACTTTTTACAGGTTATCTTTTGTTAAAGATGCGAAGTGGTGGTGATAGTTGGCAGAGTCCTGGTATTCTACGTCTCAAAGGTGGCGTCACTATGAGTATTATGATTACTTGTGTCATCTATCATTTCATGCTAGCTCCTTTGACGACAGATTTTTACCGTTTGGAAAATTTCCTTTGCCATTATATTGTCCCTCTCTGGTTTTTAGCAGATACAATTATTTTTGATAAGAGTCGTCAATATAAGTTAGTTGATCCCATGCTTTGGACTAGCCTTCCTTTGCTTTATATGATTTTTGCCCTCTTAAACGGTTTTGTTCTAAAGATGGATGTCCCTAATGCTAAGGATAGTCCCTTCCCTTATTTCTTTTTGAATGCTACCAAACATGGTTGGGGCTTTGTCTTTAAATGGGCAGCAACTATCTTTGTTGCCTACATGGTTTCAGGATATCTCTTTTATCTTGTGAAAAGTATTAAAAAATCTAAGAAATAAAAGTACCCAATGTGGGTGCTTTTTTTTGTGATAGAGATAATTGTACCCGGACAAATCGATTTATTTTATCTTGTTATGCAGTCTTTTATACCTTACAATAAAACTGTAGCTACCAATACAATTATTGAGGAAGAGAAAATGACTGAAAATCGTTATGAATTAAATAAGAATTTGGCACAGATGCTTAAGGGTGGCGTCATCATGGATGTTCAAAATCCTGAACAGGCAAGAATTGCTGAGGCTGCAGGTGCGGCAGCAGTTATGGCTTTGGAGCGAATCCCAGCTGATATTCGTGCAGCGGGTGGTGTCTCTCGCATGAGTGATCCAAAGATGATTAAGGAAATCCAAGAAGCAGTCAGCATTCCAGTTATGGCTAAGGTTCGAATTGGGCATTTTGTTGAAGCTCAGATTTTAGAAGCTATCGAGATTGACTATATTGATGAGAGCGAAGTTCTATCTCCAGCTGACGATCGTTTCCATGTGGACAAGAAAGAATTTCAAGTTCCTTTTGTTTGTGGTGCTAAAGACCTAGGAGAAGCCTTACGCCGTATCGCTGAAGGAGCTTCTATGATCCGTACAAAAGGGGAACCAGGAACAGGAGACATCGTTCAGGCTGTTCGTCATATGCGTATGATGAATCAAGAAATTCGCCGCATTCAAAACCTCCGTGAGGACGAGTTATATGTTGCTGCAAAAGAACTCCAAGTACCTGTAGAATTAGTTCAATATGTCCACGAAAATGGAAAATTACCAGTTGTCAACTTTGCAGCTGGAGGTGTTGCAACACCAGCGGACGCTGCTCTTATGATGCAGCTAGGTGCAGAAGGTGTCTTTGTTGGCTCAGGAATTTTCAAGTCAGGTGATCCTGTTAAACGTGCGGCAGCAATTGTTAAGGCAGTTACCAATTATCAGAATCCTCAAATTCTGGCTCAAATCTCTGAAGATTTGGGAGAAGCCATGGTTGGTATCAATGAGAATGAAATCCAAATTCTCATGGCGGAGCGAGGAAAATAGATGAAAATCGGAATCTTGGCCTTGCAAGGTGCCTTTGTAGAACACGAGAAAATGCTTGCTCAACTAGGAGTTGAAAGTATTGAACTACGAAACCTAGAAGATTTTCAGCAACATCGAAGTGAGCTATCAGGTTTGATTTTGCCAGGAGGTGAGTCAACGGCCATGGGGAAACTGTTGCGAGATCAGCAGATGCTAATTCCTCTAAGAGAGGCTATTCTCAATGGTTTACCAGTCTTTGGAACTTGTGCGGGTTTAATTTTGCTAGCAAAACAAATCACTTCTCAAGAGGAAAGCCATCTAGCGACCATGGACATAGTAGTAGAGCGCAATGCCTATGGACGTCAGCTAGGAAGCTTTTATACAGAAGCTGACTGCAAGGGTGTTGGTAAAATTCCAATGACCTTTATCCGTGGCCCAATTATCAGTAGTGTTGGTGACAGTGTTGATGTTCTAGCGATTGTGAACAATCAAATCGTTGCGGCTCAAGAAAAGAGTATGCTGGTAACCTCCTTTCATCCTGAATTGACAAATGATCTTCGTTTGCATCAGTACTTTATGAATATGTGTAAATAAAAAAAGAGGTTGGGATTTTCCAACTTCTTTTTTACATGTAATAAACAATAGCAATATATTGGAGAGCAGAGGCTGCTAGGATAAAGAGATGCCAAATCATATGGAAGTATGGTTTCTTTTTAGCGTAGAATCCAGCGCCAACTGTATAGCAAAGGCCACCTGATACCATAAGACTCCAAAACATTGGACTTGTCTGACTGATGATTGCTGGTAAGATAGCCAATACAAGCCATCCCATGATGAGGTAAAGGATGAGACTGAATTTTTCATTGACCTTCTTGGCAAAGATTTTATAAAGAATACCGAAAATAGTTGTCCCCCATTGGATAGCAATAATGAGATAACCAAACCAATTATTCATCAGGGTTAAAACCACCGGGGTATAAGAACCTGCAATCGCAACATAAATCATAGAATGGTCGATGATACGAAGCACGTACTTATGAGTTGAACCATAAGCCATAGAATGATAAATAGTTGATGATAAGAACATGAGAAAGAGGCTGATGACGAAGATGGAAACACCGATAGACGATAAGAAACCATGGGCCTCATAACTGTAAGTAGATGAAATGGGAAGTAGGATGAGCATGATAAATGCTCCTACAGCATGGGTGACACTGTTGGCAATTTCTTCTCCAAAACTAAGTCGTTTACTAAGTTTGAAACTAGTATTCATTTGTTTCCTCCTCTTCGGTTTCTGTATAGACTAGTGCAAGTGTTTGATGATAGAGTTTGACCGTTTGGCAGCTGGCCTGGATAATGGGATTAGCTGGATCAATATCTTCATTCATATAGTCCACAAAAGCATTATAAAGTTCTTCTGAATTAGTGTCTGTGTGAAGGGTATTAAGGGTTTGAGCAATTTCTTGGATAGAAAAAACAGACTTGAGAGTGGTAATAGCAATCAATCGTGCGATTTGTTTGCGTTGATATTTTTTCTTTTCAGGTTTACTGATATAACCGTGTTTGACATAGTTGTTCACCATGGATGCTGTCAAACCTTTCTCCTTGTCAGGAGAAGCTGGAGGACAGATTTGATTGACATAGAGCAGAACCTGGTCCAGATAGAGATTGATACTTGGAATTTCTTCCCATTTTGGATAGGAAAAAGTGGTATTCATTTTCAACTCCTTTTTATCTAGTTTTAATAACTAGATTATAAAATATTAGAAATAATAAGTCAAGTTTCAAGTGCTTGTAGAAAGAAATATTTTATGCTATGATGAAAGAAAATAGTATGAAAAGAGGATAAATGATGGAGATTCGCTTAGCCTTTCCAAACGAAGTTGATGCAATTATACAAGTGATTGAGGGAGCCAAGAAATGTTTGGCAGAAGCTGGTAGCACTCAGTGGCAAAACGGCTACCCAGATGCAGATACCATTATTGAAGATATCATCTCTGGTCAAGCTTATGTAGCCCTAGACGAAGGTGATCTCTTAGCCTATGCAGCAGTGACTAAGAGCCCCGAAAAAGCTTATGAAGCAATTTATGATGGTAACTGGGAGGGAAATGAAGCAGAATACTTAGTATTTCACCGTATTGCTGTTGCTAGAGATGTGCAAGGTCAAGGTGTTGCTCAGACCTTCTTGGAAGGCTTGATTGAAGGCTTTGATTACCTAGATTTTCGTTCAGATACACATGAAATAAACAAGGCTATGCAACATATTTTTGAGAAACTTGGCTTCAAACAGGTTGGTAAAGTTCCAGTAGACGGGGAACGCTTGGCCTATCAAAAATTAAAATCAAATGCCTAAGAAGTATGTAAAGATGCTATACAAGTCACCGATTGGCCCCCTATCTCTGCTAGCAGATGACCACTATTTGTTTGGGATATGGATTGAAGAAGAGAGCGATTTTGAGAAGGGATTATCTGAAAATGATGTAACTGTTGTTGACAGTCATCCCATTTTAAATCAAATTACTTCCTATTTAGAGACTTATTTTAAGGGGCAAGATCAAGACTTATCTGGATTACCTTTAGCTCCTGTCGGTAGTGACTTTGAAAAAAGAGTCTGGAACTACTTGCGAGGAATTCCTTTCGGTCAGACAGTTACTTATGGGCAAATAGCTAAGGATTTGCAGGTGGCTTCTGCTCAAGCAATCGGAGGAGCAGTAGGTCGCAATCCCTGGTCTATCCTTGTACCTTGTCACCGTGTGCTAGGTGCTGGAAGACGTCTGACAGGCTATGCTTGGGGACTCGAAAAGAAGGCTTGGCTCTTGAGGCATGAAGGTGCAAGTTATCAAGAAAATAAAAAAATAGAAAGAGAAAAAATGTTAGAATTTATCGAATATCCAAAATGTACAACTTGTAAAAAAGCTAAGAAAGAATTAGATCAACTCGGACTAGAATATAAAGACGTTCATATCGTTGAAGAGACTCCGAGTGAAAAGGTCATTTTAAACTGGCTCGAAACTTCGGGATTTGAATTGAAGCAATTTTTCAACACTAGTGGAATCAAATATCGTGAGCTTGGTTTGAAAGATAAGGTTGGAACGTTGTCTAACAAAGAAGCAGCCAAACTCTTGGCTAGTGATGGTATGCTGTTAAAACGTCCAATACTTGTTGAAAATGGTCTTGTAAAACAAATTGGCTATCGTAAAACATACAATAACTTGGATTTGAATTAGTTTTTTTCTATCTCCTTGATAGATAAAATATATAACCTCCCACTTTTAAAGTATGATAAACTAGAGGGTAGATGAAATCTGATATGCTCGTAGCAAATATTTTTAATTAGAGCATAAGTATGATAGAATGAATCATTATCTTGAGAGGATGTTTCTATGAATGTTACAACGATTTTAGCATCTGATTGGTATCAAAATTTGATGCAATATATTCCAGATGGCAAACTTTTTAGTTGGCGTTCTGTCTTTGATGGGATTCCAAGAATTGTACAGCAATTACCTACAACATTGATGTTAACGGTATTTGGTGCCTTTTTTGGTATCATGCTAGCCCTAGTCTTTGCTATCGTGAAAATCAACCGAGTTAGATTTATTTACCCATTACAAGCTTTTTTTGTTAGTTTCCTAAAAGGAACCCCAATTTTAGTTCAACTGATGTTGACTTATTACGGGATTCCATTAGCTTTGAAAGCCTTGAATCAACAATGGGGAACTTCTCTGAACATTAATGCTATTCCAGCAGCAACATTTGCGATTGTGGCTTTTGCTTTTAACGAGGCAGCCTATGCCAGCGAAACTCTTCGTGCGGCAATTCTTTCTGTAAATCCAGGTGAGATTGAAGCTGCTCGTAGTCTTGGTATGACACGTGCGCAAGTTTATCGTCGTGTGATTATTCCCAATGCAGCAGTAGTTGCAACACCAACCTTGATTAACTCCTTGATTGGCTTGACCAAGGGGACTTCCCTAGCTTTCAGTGCAGGTGTTGTAGAAGTCTTTGCCCAAGCTCAGATTTTGGGTGGTGCAGACTATCGTTACTTTGAACGTTTCATCTCAGTAGCTCTCGTCTACTGGGTGGTAAATATCGTTATTGAAAATCTTGGCCGTTTCATTGAAAGAAAAATGGCTATTACAGCACCAGATAATGTTGAGACAGATGTGAAAGGAGAGCTTCGCTAATGATTAAAATTTCAAATTTAAGCAAATCCTTTTCAGGTCAAACTGTTTTGGATCATCTGAATTTAGATATTCAAAAAGGAGAAGTTGTTGCCTTAATTGGTTCTTCAGGAGCTGGGAAATCAACTTTTCTTCGTAGCCTAAACTATCTAGAAACTCCTGATAGTGGAAGTATTCAGATTGATGATTTCAAAGTTGATTTTTCTCAAATTACGCAAGAAGAAATTCTAACTCTTCGTCGTAAATTATCGATGGTTTTCCAACAGTTTAATTTATTTGAGCGTAGAACAGCGCTAGACAATGTTAAAGAAGGCTTGGTGGTAGTTAAAAAATTATCGGACGAAGAAGCGACTGAAATTGCTAAGGAAGAACTAGCTAAGGTTGGGCTTTCTGATCGTGAACAGCATTATCCGCGTCACTTGTCTGGAGGACAAAAACAACGGGTCGCTATAGCTCGTGCTCTAGCCATGAAACCAGACGTCTTACTCTTGGATGAACCGACTTCAGCACTGGACCCAGAATTGGTTGGTGAGGTAGAAAGATCGATTGCTAATGCTGCAAAATCAGGTCAAACTATGGTTTTGGTTAGTCACGATATGTCATTTGTTGCTCAAGTAGCTGATAAGGTTTTATTCTTGGATAAAGGAAAGATTATTGAATCTGGAACACCGGATGAGATTATCAACCATCCTAAAGAAGAACGAACAAAAGAGTTCTTTGCTAGTTACAAACGGACCTATATCTGATATAATAGAAGATAAGAAAAACTCAGTTGGCTAAGCTAACTGGGTTTGCTCTTTAAAAATAATAGAAATGAGAGAGAGCATGCTAGTTCAGCTATTTGCTTTGTATTTAGAGAGTTTGGTTTTGACGATTTTACTAGTCTTGGTTGTCTTAGGGATTTGGATTGGTTTTAGAGCCCTGTCAGGTGTCGATAAAACTGCTAAGGAGCGTCAGGCTCACCTCTATGATATGATTATGATTGGAGTTCTAACAATTCCAGTATTGTCTTTTGCAACCATGAGCATCTTGTTGGTTCTCAAGGCTTAATAGTTGTCAAATAGGATTTTATCCGTTAGAATAAGAATAGTTACAACAAGAAAGAAGGAAATAGAATGTACGATACGATTATTATCGGTGCAGGTCCTGCTGGGATGACTGCAGCCTTGTATGCAGCTCGCAGCAATCTCAAAGTAGCTTTGATTGAAGGTGGTCTTCCTGGAGGTCAGATGAACAATACTTCTGACATTGAAAACTATCCAGGTTATGCTAACATTAGTGGACCTGAGTTAGCAGAAAAGATGTTTGAACCTCTTGAAAATCTAGGTGTCGAACATCTCTATGGCTTTGTAAAAGATATTGAGAACCATGATGATGTTAAGAAAGTAATCACAGACGATGAAAAATTTGAAACGCGCACAGTTATCGTAGCGACTGGTTCAAAACATCGCCTCTTAGGAGTTCCAGGAGAAGAAGAACTGAATAGTCGTGGAGTTTCCTACTGTGCGGTTTGTGATGGAGCCTTTTTCCGTGACCAAGATTTGTTGGTTGTAGGTGGAGGAGATTCGGCTGTTGAAGAAGCAATCTTCTTAACACAGTTCGCCAAATCTGTAACCATCGTTCACCGTCGTGATGAACTTCGTGCTCAAAGAGTATTGCAAGACCGCGCCTTTGCCAATGATAAAATCAACTTCATTTGGGATTCTGTTGTCAAAGAAATCAAGGGTGAAAACCGTGTGGAGTCAGTTGTCATTGAAAATGTTAAAACAAATCAAGTGACTGAACATGCCTTTGGAGGTGTCTTCATCTATGTTGGTTTAGATCCAGTTAGCGATTTTACAAAAGATTTACAAATCCAAGATGAGTCAGGTTGGATTGTGACAGATGACCACATGAAGACAAGTGTTGCAGGTGTCTTTGCAGTTGGAGATGTTCGTCAGAAAGACCTTCGCCAAGTTACAACAGCAGTTGGAGATGGTGCTATTGCAGGTCAAGAAGCCTATAAATATATTACTGAACACAGTTAAAAAAGTTTCCAATCATTTGATTGGAAACTTTTTTATAATCGATTGCGGAAGACTTCGTACATAAGAATAGCAGCAGCAACGCTTGCATTGAGACTCTGTACATGTCCATTCATTGGAATAGTGATCATCTCGTCCACTTGCTTTTTGATGTTACTTGAGATACCTTTTCCTTCATTTCCGATAATGAGGGCGACCTTTCCACTGGTGTTCCATTTATGGCAAGGAGTTCCATTCATATCAGTTCCAAAGGTCCAAAAGCCTTCTTCTTTTAGCTTGTCCAAGGTTTGGCTGAGATTGGTAACACGAGCGATAGGCACATGCTCGATGGCGCCCGTTGCTGTTTTTGCAACTACGGGTGTCACACCAACAGCTCGATGTTTGGGAATAATGACGCCTGAAACATTGGTTGCATCAGCTGTTCTTAGGATAGAACCTAAGTTATGAGGGTCAGTTAGTCCGTCTAGAATCAATACTAGTGGGTTTTCTTCTTGACGGGTTTTGGCAAGAATCTGCTCAAGTTCTGTGTAGGCAAATTCAGAAACACGTAGGACAAAACCTTGGTGAACAGCTCCTTCAGTCATTTCGGAAAGAGATTTTTTTGAAGTCCAAGAGATGGATACTTTCTTTTCAGTCGCCAGTTCCTTGACTTTTTCTACATTCTTACCTCGTAAATCATCCTGGAGATAGAGTTTGTTTCCAGTATTTGCTAACAGTGCTTCGGTAACGGCGTGAACGCCATAGACAATATCATTTGTTTTCATGGCTCTATTATAACATAAAACCCCGTTGTTGAACGGGATTTTCTTTATTCCAGAATGAGTAAACCTTCTTTGACTGCGAAAGGATCCTTTTCATTGATACGATCATAAAACATAACACCATTTAAGTGGTCGATTTCATGTTGTACAACGATGGAGTTGTAGCCTTTTAGCTTGATGCGATGTTTTTCACCATCCTTGTCAAAGTAGTCAACAGTCACTCGAGCGTGACGGATAACATAACCTGGGACAGCACGATCGACTGATAGGCAACCTTCTCCCTCTCCTAGAGCAGCGTCTTGGACTGAGTGTGAGACAATCTTAGGATTGTACATAACAGCTTGTAAGTCATAGGCTTCTTGAGGTGTTTCACCTTCCTCAGTGATATTAGGAACTAAAACAGCAATGATGCGTTTTGAGATATCTAATTGTGGTGCAGCAAGTCCGACTCCTCCACGTAGACCTAACTTTTCAGCCATAACTGGGTCTTGCGAATGTTTTAAAAATTGCATCATTTTCTCTCCGAGAATGATATCTTGATCACTCAATGGGAAAGTGACTTCCTCGGCAACTGCACGTAGGGTTGGATTGCCCTCGCGGATAATATCTTTCATATCGATTAAATGTGAAGCTTTTGTAATACGTTCTATAGCAGACATCTTCTCTCCTTCCTTCCATTACAATTCCATGATAACACAAAATAGTTGAGAAAGAAAGTCACAGAAGTTGCTAATAAAAGGAAATACCAATTTGTCTGTGATATAATAAAGTAAGGAGACTTGCATCAAAAAGCAAGGAGAAAAGATATGGAAAAACGTAGTAGTAGAAATCAAAAAGATCCTGTCTTAGGACTTGTCAGAAAATTTATTCGTTTTTTTAGAAACTATCGCCAATGGAGTAATAAAACCTTTATTGTGGTTTTGTTAATCGTAGTTGCTATTTCTATGGCATTGACCTTATTAGCTCAAGGAATAAAGGGAGTTCCATTGTGGAATAGGAATGCACCTGCAGTGAATCAGAATTCAGAATCTAAAGGTAAGAATTCCGTAACGGAAGAAGAAACAAGTGCTCGCATCATGGCAAATGGTGATTTGCTCTATCATGACATTATTTATATTTCAGCAAAAAAGGCAGACGGCACCTACGATTTTCATGAAAACTTTGAATACGTAAAACCTTGGCTGAAGCAAGCTGACTTAGTTCTTGGTGATTTTGAAGGAACCGTAAATAAAGACCACTATCTTGCAGGTTATCCTTTGTTTAATGCACCTGGTGAAGTTATGGATGCTATAAAAGATGCAGGCTATCAAGTGCTAGATTTGGCTCACAATCATATCTTGGATTCTCAGATTGAGGGAGTGGTTTCAACTGCAGATGCTATTGAAAAGGCAGGAATGACACCGGTCGGGGTCTATACCCATGAATCACGAGATAAGGCTCCTCTAGTTATTAAGGAAGTTAATGGTATTAAAGTTGCTATTTTAGCTTATTCCTATGGTTTTAACGGCATTGAACAAAGCATTTCACAAGAGGATTATAATCGTTATCTTTCAGACTTAGACGAAGATAAAATGAAGGCTGAAATTGAACGAGCAGAGAAGGAGGCGGATATTACAATTATCATGCCTCAGATGGGAGTTGAGTATCAAATTGAGCCGACTGAGGAGCAAAAGAAACTTTACCATAAAATGATTGATTGGGGTGCTGATATTATCTTTGGTGGTCATCCTCACGTTGTTGAACCAGCTGAAACGGTTGAAAAAGAAGGTGATAAAAAGCTTATCATTTACTCTATGGGGAATTTCATCTCAAATCAACGGATTGAAACCATGCAGGATGTTGAAAATGCCAAGTGGACGGAACGTGGAGTTCTCATGGATGTGACCATTAAGAAGAAATCTGGTAAAACGACTATCGAAACTGCCCAATCCCATCCAAGCTGGGTGAGTAGGACTCCAAAGGGAGGCTATTCTCCAGAAGGATACCCACTCTATCTTTACCAAACTTACGTCCTGGAAGACTTTATTGAGGGTGGGAAATACCGTAGTCAGTTAGACGAGGCTACCAAGGAACGGATTGATACAGCCTATAAAGAAATGAATGAGCATGTAGGGTTGAAGTGGTAGTGATTCGAATCTCAAGGAGACAAAATGGAAATTAAGATAGTAGCAACGGATATGGATGGTACTTTGTTAGATCCAAGAGGTCAACTAGACCTTCCTCGCTTAGAGAAAATTTTGGATAAGCTGGACCACCGTGGCGTTCGGTTTGTCATTGCGACTGGAAATGAAGTTCATCGTATGAGACAATTACTGGGACATCTAGCAGAAAGAGTCGTTCTGGTAGTTGCTAATGGTGCTCGGATATTCGAAAATAATGAATTACTTCAAGCACAAACTTGGGATGATGTCATGGTTGATAGGGCTTTGGACCATTTTAAAGGTAGAGAATGTCAGGATCAGTTTGTCGTAACTGCAATGAATGGTGGTTTTGTAAAGAAAGGTACTGTTTTTACAGAACTTGATAAATTTATGACTCCAGAGATGATTGAAAAGCTCTATCAACGAATGAACTTTGTTGATGAATTTGACCCTAATCTCTTCGGTGGTGTTCTCAAGATGAGTATGGTTGTTGGTGAAGAACGATCAGAATCGGTTTTGCAGGAAATTAATGACCTATTTGATGGGCATGTGCGAGCTGTTTCCAGCGGTTATGGCTGTATTGATATCTTACAGGACGGGATTCATAAAGCGTGGGGGCTAGTAGAATTGCTCAAACGTTGGAACTTAAAACCTGAACAAATCATGGCCTTCGGTGATAGTGAAAATGACATTGAAATGTTAGAGTTGGCAGGAATTTCATACGCTATGGAAAATGCAGAAGAGGCTGTTAAAGAAATTGCGACAAAATTAGCTCCAGCCAACAGTCAGGCAGGTGTTTACAAAGTTTTAGAGAACTGGCTAGAAAGAGGAGAATAACTTGGCAGTACAGCTATTAGAAAACTGGCTCTTAAAAGAGCAAGAGAAAATCCAAACCAAGTATCGTGAACTCAATCAGATTTCGGTAATTGAACCAGATATCATTTTTATTGGAGATTCTATTGTTGAGTATTATCCCTTGCAAGAATTACTAGGGACAACAAAGACTATTGTGAACCGAGGTATTCGAGGCTATCAAACTGGCCTTTTACTTGATAACCTTGATGCCCACCTATATGGTGATGCAGTGGATCAAATTGTGCTTTTGATTGGGACCAATGATATTGGGAAAGATGTTCCAATGAGTCAAGCATTAACAAATCTTGAAAGTGTAATTCAAAGTATTTCTCGTGACTATCCGCTGTCACAGATTAAGCTAGTTTCTATTCTGCCAGTTCATCAAGGGGAAGAATACAAACAGACAGTTTATATTCGTACAAATGAGAAAATCAAGGCCTGGAACCAAGCCTATCAAGAGCTAGCTTCTGCTTACATGCAGGTAGAATATGTATCTGTCTTTGAAGAGCTACTCGATCAGGAAGGGCAACTCAAATCAGACTATACAACAGATGGGCTTCACCTTAGCGTTTCTGGCTATCAGGCTCTAACGGAAGCTTTGAAAACTAGTCTTTCCTAGACATCTACTTGCATTTTTGCTTTTTTAACCTAGATAAGGTATAATATCTTTATAGTCTTTGGGGTCGTTACGGATTCGACAGGCATTATGAGGCATATTTTGCGACTCGTGTGGCGACGTAAACGCTCAGTTAAATATAACTGCAAAAAACAACACTTCTTACGCTCTAGCTGCCTAAAAACCAGCAGGCGTGACCCGATTCAGATTGCTCGTGTCTGATGACAGGTCTTAATTTTAGCGAGATACGATCAAACTTTGTCTAGCAGTTTGATAAGAGATTGATAGACTCGCAGTTCCTAGGCTTGAGTTATGTGTCGAGGAGCTGTTAAAACAATACATAACCTATGGTTGTAGACAAATATGTTAGCAGATGTTTGGACGTGGGTTCGACTCCCACCGGCTCCATTCTGTAAAGTTTCATCAAGTAAGATAAATGTATCGCAGGAGAATTACTCAAGAGGCTGAAGAGGACGGTTTGCTAAATCGTTAGGTCGGGTAACCGGTGCGGGGGTTCGAATCCCCCATTCTCCGTTAGAATTACACTATGTTTTTTCTAAACCATACCCTTGGAGTGAGATTCCAAGAGTAAATTTTATACATTGAGGTATACTATGAAAAAGATTAAGTTGCTCAGTATCTTAGCACTTTCAACATTAGCCTTGGGTGCATGCTCTTTAACATCTAAAAAATCAGAATCTGCTTCTGCAACTACTGAACAAACGACAGAAGAACATAAAAAAGAATCAGCAGAAGAAAAAGTAAAAAAAGATGCAGAAGTTCTTCTAGATGCATTGCTTACGACAGAATCTGCTCGTTTCAAGAAGGTTTACGGTGAAACCTACGAAAAATGGACTGACGCTGTAATTGCAGTTCAAACAAGTGAAAAAATCAAGGAAGATGGTCTTTCACCTGCAACGACTTATACAGTACAATGGCACCAAGATTTTCCTGAAGAAACACCAGAGGAAACAATTTCAGGTTTCTTGAGAATGAAACGTAAGTTATTCCAAGATATCGGTTCTTATACTATCAAAGATGTGAAGGTTGATGAATCAGGTGATTCAGCTACTGTTACATTTACCTCTAAGAAATTACACTCTAAAGGATTGACTTCATCAATTCGAGAAGTGCTTACTATCCTCATTGGGGGTATCGATAACTTAGGTAAGTACAACAAAGCCGGTTCAAATGTTGATGTCAAACGTTACCAAACATTGGTAACATATTGGATTTATGAGCACCTATTCAGAAAAGATTTTGCTACCTATAGTGATGTAGATCCTGAAGCAGCTCTTACACCTCTTACAACTGGTGAATTTGATACAGAAATCAAATTGACAAAAGATAAAGATGGAAATTGGGTAATTTCTCAAGATGACTACCGTACCTTAACAACTGAGATGATGGACACTACAGAGGGATACGACAAGATTGACCGTAAGAACTCTACAAAGGCTAAAAATAAATCAACAGATAAGTCTAAAGACGAAGACAAATCTAAAGATGCCGACAAATCTAAAGACACCGATAAATCTAAAGACAAAGATAAATCAAAAGAAAAAAGTAACGTCTAAAACTTAAGATTTTAATGATAACAAGTAGTTCATGTGAGCTACTTGTTTTTGATTATGGCAGAGATTAAACAAAACTAAGGAAACTTGTTTTGAGGCGTGATCTGATCTTTTTCTAAAATAGCCTGTCCAAGTCCTGAATTTTCTTAAGTTTTTATCATATTTTGTGTTATAATTAAGGGGCGTTAAGAAAAAATTATGAAAAAACTAAATGTTTTTCATATAGTTTTCATTGTTTTAATAGTTTAAAGTCAATCTTATTTTTCTGTAATAGAAAATATTGAAAAAGTAGGTTTAGAAAGAGGTAAAGAGCAATGTCATCTCATAAAAAGGTTTCACTTTCTGAGATTAATCAGTCTATCGAGACTCCAAATAATAATCATTTCTGGCAAAATTTAAAGGCTTTTTTAGGTCCCGGTGCTCTTGTAGCAGTTGGTTATATGGATCCAGGAAACTGGATTACCAGCGTAGTCGGTGGTGCTTCCTATAAGTATAGTCTCTTGTTTGTCATCTTTATTTCATCTCTTATTGCCATGCAGCTTCAGCAGATGGCAGGAAAGCTTGGGATTGTAACCCAGATGGACTTGGCTCAAGCAACGGCTCATCATTCACCCAAATGGCTTCGTTATAGTTTATGGGTGATTTTAGAATTAGCCTTGATGGCGACAGACTTGGCAGAAGTTCTCGGTTCTGCCATTGCTCTCAACCTTCTCTTTAAGATTCCGATTATGATAGCCATCCTCTTGACGGTTCTAGATGTCTTTCTCTTATTGCTTCTGATGAAATTTGGCTTTAAGAAGATTGAAGCTATCGTTACAACACTGATTTTATCCATTCTAGCAATTTTTACCTATCTTGTAGCTTTGTCACATCCAAGCTTCCAAGGAATCGTTGAGGGTTATCTACCGAATGCAACCTTATTTGAAAGTCCTTTGCCAGGACATGAAAGTCAATTAACCTTGGCACTAGGAATCGTGGGAGCAACTGTTATGCCCCATAATCTTTATTTGCATTCATCCTTGTCACAGACACGAAAAATCAATCACAAGGACAAAAATGATGTTCGAAAAGCCGTGCGCTTTATGACTTGGGATTCAAATCTCCAGTTATCATTGGCCTTTGTGGTTAACTCCCTTCTTTTGATCTTAGGGGCGGCCCTCTTCTTCGGACATGCATCTGAAATTTCCGCTTTTTCTCAAATGTATAATGCCTTGCAGGATTCAACCATTGCAGGAGCCATCGCTAGCTCGAGCTTATCAACATTGTTTGCCTTGGCCCTATTAGCCAGTGGTCAGAATTCGACTATCACAGGTACCTTGACAGGACAAATCGTTATGGAAGGTTTCTTACATTTGCGATTGCCTCAGTGGTTCATTCGTTTGACGACTCGTCTCTTTGCCTTGCTGCCTGTTATGATAGTAGCGGTTCTGTTCGGTCATCAAGAAAAAACCTTGGATCAGTTATTGGTCTATTCACAGGTCTTTCTTTCAATCGCTCTTCCATTTTCAATCTTTCCTCTGATTTATCTAACCTCAAAAAAATCACTGATGGGAGAATTTACCAATGCCAAATGGAATACTATCCTTGGTTATATCGTTTCCATTATCTTGACCATCCTCAATGTGAAATTGTTATTTGATATTTTCTAAGAAAATCACCCGAGTTATAAAACAAACATATAAAAAAAGATACCCAAGATTTCTTGGGTATCTTTTTTAGAAAATAAACGGAAGACATGGGATTCGAACCCACGCACGCTTTAACACGCCTACCGCGTTTCCAACACGGCCTCTTAAGCCTCTTGAGTAATCTTCCAATAGTTACTAACCTAGTCTACCACAAAGCCTACTTTCTTGCAAATTTATTTAAAAACTGAAGAAGTTTTGATAGAAAATGAAAGAAAATGATAAAAAATGCTTGACTTTGATTTTTTTTGTGATAGAATGATTAATGTAATCGTTAACAGGAGGTGAGTAGGTGCTAAAAACCGAGAGGAAAAAGTTAATTTTAGAAGAACTAAGAAAACACAAAGTCGTTTCTCTAGAGAAATTAGTAGGCTTGCTAGATACTTCAGAATCCACAGTTAGACGTGATTTAGATGAATTGGAGTCTGAAAATAAACTTCGTCGGGTACACGGGGGAGCAGAGTTGCCTCACTCCTTGCAAGAAGAAGAAACTATTCAAGAGAAATCTGTCAAAAACCTTCAAGAGAAAAAGTTGATTGCGCAAAAAGCAGCTTCCCTCATCAAAGAAAAAGATGTTATCTTTGTGGATGCAGGAAGTACGACAGCCTTTCTCATTATGGAATTGGAGCAAAAAGACATTACTGTAGTAACCAACTCCATTCACCATGCGGTACAATTAGTGGATAAGCAAATCCCGACAGTCATTATTGGTGGTGGCGTAAAGATGACAACGGATGCCAGTATCGGAGGGGTGGCTCTTAACCAAATTAACCAATTACACTTTGATCGTGCCTTTATCGGAATGAACGGGGTAGACGAGGGTTATTATACAACTCCGGATATGGAGGAAGGAGCGGTTAAGCGAGCTATCTTAGAAAATGCCAAACAAACCTATGTCTTGGCAGATTCATCCAAGATTGGTCAGTCTTGTTTTGCTAAGGTAGCTCCTATAAAACGTGCTATTGTCATTACAAGCAAGGGTCACGAGCTCTTGTCAGCTATCAAAGAGAAAACGGAGGTAATAGAAGTATGATTTATACAGTCACACTCAATCCATCTATAGACTACATTGTCCGTTTGGACAAAGTGGAAGTTGGTAGTGTCAATCGTATGGATAGTGATGATAAGTTTGCTGGTGGTAAAGGTATCAATGTTAGCCGTGTCTTGAAGCGTTTGGATATTCCAAATACAGCCACAGGTTTCATCGGAGGCTTTACTGGAAAATTTATCACAGATACTTTAGCTGAAGAACAAATTGAAACGCAATTTGTCCAAGTGGCAGAAGATACGCGTATCAATGTCAAAATCAAAGCAGACCAAGAAACCGAAATCAATGGGACAGGTCCTAATGTTGAGCCCGATCAACTTGAAGAGTTAAAAGCCATTCTTTCAAGTCTGACAGCAGAAGATACAGTAGTATTTGCTGGATCAAGTGCTAAAAACTTAGGCAATGTCATTTATAAGGATTTGATTGCCTTGACTCGTCAGACAGGCGCGCAAGTAGTCTGTGACTTTGAAGGTCAGACCTTAATCGATAGTTTGGATTATCAACCACTTTTGGTCAAACCAAATAATCATGAACTTGGAGCAATCTTTGGAGTCAAGCTCGAAAGCTTAGATGAGATAGAGAAATATGCTCGTGAGTTGCTGGCTAAAGGTGCTCAAAACGTGATTATCTCTATGGCTGGTGATGGTGCCCTTCTGGTAACATCAGATGGAGCATACTTTGCTAAACCAATCAAGGGAACAGTGAAAAACTCAGTTGGTGCTGGTGACTCGATGGTTGCTGGATTTACGGGTGAGTTTGTCAAATCAAAAGACGCAGTAGAAGCCTTCAAATGGGGAGTGGCATGTGGAACAGCAACCACCTTCTCAGATGATTTAGCAACTGCAGCATTTATTAAAGAAATTTATGAAAAAGTTGAGGTAGAAAAAAGATGAGAATTCAAGATTTATTGAGAAAAGATGTCATGTTGCTTGATTTGCAAGCAACTGAAAAAACAGCAGCTATCGAAGAAATGATTCATAGCTTGGTTGAACACGGATACGTGACAGATTTTGAAACCTTTAAAGAAGGAATTTTAGCGCGTGAAGCTTTGACTTCTACAGGCTTGGGCGACGGTATCGCTATGCCACACAGCAAAAATGCTGCTGTTAAGGAAGCGACTGTTCTCTTTGCTAAGTCAAACAAGGGTGTTGACTACGAAAGTCTAGATGGACAACCAACTGACCTTTTCTTCATGATTGCTGCTCCAGAAGGTGCCAATGATACTCACTTGGCTGCCTTGGCAGAATTGTCACAATATTTGATGAAAGACGGATTTGCTGATAAACTTCGTCAAGTAACATCAGCTGATCAAGTAATTGAACTCTTTGACCAAGCTTCAGAAAAAGCTCAAGAACCAGTTCAAGCTCCTGTAAATGAATCTGGTGACTTTATCGTAGCAGTTACAGCTTGTACAACAGGAATTGCCCACACGTACATGGCCCAAGAAGCGCTTCAAAAAGTGGCTGCGGAAATGGGTGTTGGTATCAAGGTTGAAACCAATGGTGCAAGTGGTGTTGGCAACAAATTGACAGCAGAAGATATCCGCAACGCCAAAGCTGTTATCATCGCTGCAGATAAAGCAGTTGAGATGGATCGTTTCGATGGTAAACCATTGGTGAATCGTCCAGTAGCAGACGGTATCCGTAAGACAGAAGAATTGATCAACTTGGCTCTTTCAGGTAATGCTGAAGTCTACCGTGCTGCTAATGGAGCACAAGCTTCAACAGCATCTAACGAAAAACAAAGTCTAGGTGGTGCCTTCTACAAACACTTGATGAGTGGTGTATCACAAATGTTGCCATTCGTTATCGGTGGTGGTATCATGATTGCCCTCGCCTTCTTGATTGATGGTGCTTTGGGAGTGCCTAATGAGAGTCTTGGAAATCTTGGTTCTTACCATGAACTCGCTTCTATGTTCATGAAAATAGGTGGTTCTGCCTTTGGTTTGATGTTGCCAGTATTTGCAGGATATGTTGCCTACTCAATCGCTGAAAAACCAGGTTTGGTAGCCGGTTTCGTAGCTGGTGCTATCGCTAAAGAAGGTTATGCCTTTGGTAAAATCCCTTACGCTCAGGGTGGTGAAGCAACTTCAGCCCTTGCAGGGGTATCATCAGGTTTCCTTGGAGCCCTCGTAGGTGGATTTATCGCAGGTGCCTTGGTGCTCTTGGTTAAGAAATACGTGAAGGTTCCTCGCTCACTTGAAGGTGCTAAATCAATCCTTCTCTTGCCACTTTTTGGAACAATCTTGACAGGCTTTGTCATGCTAGCTGTTAATATCCCAATGGCCGCAATCAACACTGGTATGAATAACTTCCTTGGTGGTCTTGAAGGTGGATCCGCTGTCCTTCTTGGAGTCGTTCTTGGAGGAATGATGGCTGTCGATATGGGTGGACCTGTCAATAAAGCAGCCTACGTCTTTGGTACTGGTACTCTTGCAGCAACAGTGGCAACAGGTGGTTCAGTAGCCATGGCAGCAGTTATGGCTGGAGGAATGGTTCCACCACTTGCAATCTTTGTGGCAACACTTCTTTTCAAAGATAAATTTACTAAAGAAGAACGTAACTCTGGTTTGACGAACATCGTTATGGGCTTGTCATTCATCACTGAAGGTGCGATTCCATTTGGTGCAGCAGACCCAGCTCGTGCTATCCCAAGCTTCATCCTTGGTTCAGCGGTAGCAGGTGGACTCGTTGGTCTTGCAAATATCAAACTCATGGCTCCTCACGGAGGAATCTTCGTTATCGCCCTTACTTCAAATGCTCTTCTTTACCTTGTCTTTGTCTTGGTAGGAGCACTTGTCAGTGGTGTAGTTTACGGTTACCTTCGTAAACCATTAGAAAAATAATCACAAACATATTCAAATGACTGAACACGAAAGTGGGCAGTCATTTTTTAACCCCTCGAAAAGTTTCTGAAATATGATATAATAGAAGCATGGCAAACAAGAATACAACTAAAACAAGACGAAGACCGTCTAAAGCAGAATTGGAAAGAAAACAAGCGATTCAACGAATGCTGATTTCCTTAGCTTTGGCTATCTGTTTAATTTTTGCAGCCCTCAAATGGGGAGCTGTCGGAATCACTGTTTATAACCTGATTCGCTTACTCGTAGGGAGTTTAGCATACTTAGCTATTTTCTCTCTCTTGATTTATCTATTCTTCTTTAAATGGATTCATAAACAAGAAGGCTTGCTAGCAGGTTTCTTCTTTATTTTTGCAGGCTTGCTCCTCATCTTTCAAGCTTATCTTGTCTGGAAGCTTAGCATGGCAAATGCTGTTTTTCAAGGAACGATTGGACAAATCTTTAAAGATTTAACCAGTTTTCAAGTAACAAGTTTTGCAGGGGGAGGCTTGTTAGGGGTAGGTCTCTACATACCAGTAGCATTTTTGTTCTCAAACATCGGTACCTATTTCATCGGGGCCATCTTAATCCTTATCGGAGCTCTTTTAATGAGTCCATGGTCTATCTATGATATTGCTGATTTTCTTTCAGCTCGATTTGCTATCTGGATGGAACGCCGTGAACAGAAAAAACAAGAGCGCTTTATCAAGCGTGAAGAGGAAAAGGCGCGAAGAGAAGCAGAAGAGCAAGCAAGACTTGAAAAAGAAAGAGAAGAGCAGACTTTGCTTGACATGCAGCCTGTAGATATGGAAACTGGAGAAATCTTATCAGACGAACCACTGCAAGAATTTCCTCCACTTCCAGAGGAGGAATGGGTAGAACCTGAAATTATTCTCCCGCAAGCTGATTTTGATTATCCTGAAGAAGGAGACTATCCAGAGGAAGAAGTTTTCTCTGAAGAAGATGATGATGACGAAGAGGTTGAAGTAGATTTTTCTGCTAAAAAGGCCTTGGAGTATAAGCTCCCAAGCTTGCAACTCTTTGCGCCAGACAAACCAAAAGATCAGTCAAAAGAAAAGAAAATCGTTCGAGAAAATATTAAAATTTTGGAAGAAACCTTCGCAAGTTTTGGTATTAAAGTGACTGTAGAAAGAGCAGAAATAGGTCCGTCGGTGACCAAGTATGAGGTTAAACCTGCAGTTGGTGTCCGTGTCAACCGTATTTCCAATCTAGCAGACGACTTGGCCTTGGCTTTGGCTGCTAAAGATGTCCGTATCGAAGCACCGATTCCTGGGAAATCCTTGGTAGGTATCGAAGTTCCTAACTCGGAAATTGCAACTGTTTCCTTCCGTGAGCTTTGGGAACAATCTCAAACAAAACCTGAAAATCTTTTAGAAATTCCTCTTGGGAAGGCCGTTAACGGAACAGCTCGTAGTTTTGATTTGGCAAAAATGCCTCACTTGCTAGTGGCCGGTTCTACAGGTTCTGGTAAATCCGTTGCAGTTAATGGAATTATTGCAAGTATTCTGATGAAGGCTCGCCCGGACCAAGTCAAATTTATGATGGTGGACCCTAAGATGGTTGAGCTTTCAGTATACAACGATATCCCTCATCTCTTGATTCCAGTTGTGACCAACCCTCGTAAGGCCAGCAAGGCCCTTCAAAAAGTCGTTGATGAGATGGAAAACCGCTATGAACTTTTCGCTAAAGTCGGAGTTCGAAATATTGCTGGTTTTAACGCTAAGGTTGAGGAATTCAACGCTCAATCAGAGTACAAACAAGTACCTCTACCTTTAATCGTCGTGATTGTGGATGAGTTGGCTGACCTCATGATGGTTGCTAGCAAGGAAGTAGAAGATGCCATTATCCGACTCGGACAAAAGGCGCGTGCAGCTGGTATTCACATGATTCTTGCAACTCAGCGTCCTTCAGTGGATGTTATCTCTGGTTTGATTAAGGCAAATGTGCCTTCACGTGTAGCATTCGCGGTTTCTTCAGGAACAGATTCACGTACAATTTTGGATGAAAATGGTGCGGAGAAATTGCTTGGTCGAGGGGATATGCTCTTTAAACCAATTGATGAAAACCATCCTGTTCGTCTCCAAGGTTCCTTTATCTCAGATGATGATGTGGAACGCATCGTAAACTTCATTAAGGCTCAAGCTGATGCGGATTATGATGAAAGCTTTGATCCAGGAGAAGTATCTGAGACAGAAGGTGATTTTGGTTCTAGCGATGATGCTGGAGATCCTCTCTTTGAAGAAGCAAAGGCTCTTGTCATCGAGACACAAAAAGCAAGTGCATCCATGATTCAGCGCCGTTTATCTGTTGGTTTTAACCGAGCCACTCGATTGATGGAAGAATTAGAGATGGCTGGAGTTATTGGTCCTGCTGAAGGGACAAAACCTCGTAAAGTCTTACAACAATAAAAAAATAGCTTCTTTCCGAAACTGGAGAGAAGCTTTATTGTTAAGGGTTTGTTTTATTGTCTGTCGCAACTGTATCAGATTGAGCAACTCCATCAGTTTGATTTTTTGGGACGTTGTTAGAAGCTTGAGTAGTCTCTTCTGATTGAACATTATTGTTTTTATCGTCAACTCCACCATTTGCAGAATTAGTTTCTTGGTTGCTTCCTTGATTCTGTGCAGGTGCATTGGATTCAGCGGGAGCTTCCTTTTGAACTTCCTTGATAATGGTTGTTTGTGGAGTCGTATCTTTATGATCCTTGTTTTTATCTAAAGCATTCATGATAGTGATACTAGCTGTAATCAAACCAAGGATACTGGCTAAAGTTGCAATTGTTTTTTGAAAGACGGTAAAGCCTTTTTTGATATGTTCAGTTTTAGGTTTTGATTTTCTGCGATAGTTAGACATAATTTCTCTCCTTTACCATGATTCATTATACCCAAAATCTTTAAAAAAAACTTAAATGAACCTGAACGGCATTTCTTGTCGCCTGAACTGTTTCGTGTTACAATAGAAGGAGTGATTTTAGAAAGCGTGAAAAACTATGATTTACTTTGATAATTCGGCTACGACCAAGCCTTATCCTGAAGTACTTGAAACTTACATGCAGGTGTCTGCAAAAATTATTGGTAACCCATCTAGCCTTCATCGTTTGGGTGATCAGTCTACCAGAATTTTAGAAGCTTCTCGTCAGCAGATTGCAGATTTAATTGGTAAGAAAAGCGAAGAAATCTTCTTTACCTCTGGTGGTACCGAAGGAGATAACTGGGTTATCAAAGGTGTCGCTTTTGAAAAAGCTCAGTTTGGTAAACACATCATCGTGTCAGAAATTGAGCATCCAGCGGTTAAGGAGTCTGCTCTTTGGTTTCAGACTCAAGGATTTGAGGTGGATTTTGCACCAGTAGATGAAAAAGGATTTGTAGATGTGGCTGCTTTAGAAAATCTACTTCGTCCTGATACAACGCTAGTCTCTGTTATGGCAGTCAACAATGAAATTGGATCAATCCAGTCTATTGAAGCTATCTCAGAACTATTAGCAGATAAGCCAACGATTTCCTTCCATGTTGATGCGGTTCAAGCTTTAGCTAAGATTCCGACAGAAAAGTATTTGACTGACCGAGTGGATTTTGCAACCTTCTCTAGTCATAAATTCCACGGAGTTCGTGGTGTTGGATTTGTTTATATCAAGTCTGGCAAGAAAATCACCCCCCTATTAACTGGCGGTGGCCAAGAGCGCGACTATCGTTCAACAACTGAGAATGTAGCAGGAATTGCAGCAACAGCCAAGGCACTGCGTCTAGCTATGGAAAGATTGGAATTGTTTACAAGAAAAACAAGTCAGATGAAGTCAGTCATTCGGCAAGCCCTACTCGAATATCCAGACATTTTTGTTTTCTCAGGTGAGGAAGACTTTGCGCCTCATATTCTGACTTTTGGGATTAAGGGTGTCCGTGGTGAAGTCATCGTTCATGCATTTGAAGACTATGATATTTTCATTTCCACAACCTCTGCTTGCTCGTCCAAGGCAGGAAAACCTGCTGGTACCTTGATTGCCATGGGGGTTGAAAAAGATAAGGCTCAGTCAGCAGTACGCGTCAGCCTAGACCTAGAAAATGACATGAGTCAAGTTGAGCAATTTTTGACCAAACTAAAATTAATTTACAATCAAACTAGAAAAGTAAGATAGGAGCATTCATGCAATATTCAGAAATTATGATTCGCTACGGGGAACTTTCAACCAAAGGTAAAAACCGTATGCGTTTCATCAATAAACTACGTAATAATATCTCAGATGTTTTATCTATCTATCCTCAAGTCAAGGTAACTGCTGATCGCGACCGTGCCCATGCTTATCTTAATGGAGCCGACTATGCAGCAGTAGCTGAGTCTCTCAAACAGGTTTTCGGGATTCAAAACTTTTCTCCAGTATATAAAGTTGAAAAATCTGTCGAAGTTCTTAAATCTGCTGTCCAAGAGATTATGCAGGACATCTATAAGGAAGGCATGACCTTTAAAATCTCTAGCAAACGTAGTGATCACAACTTTGAACTGGATAGTCGAGAACTCAACCAAACTCTTGGTGGAGCAGTATTTGATGCTATTCCAAATGTGCAAGCACAAATGAAAAATCCTGACATTAACCTTCAAGTGGAAATTCGTGAGGAAGCAGCCTATCTTTCTTATGAGACCATTCGAGGAGCAGGTGGCTTGCCAGTTGGAACTTCTGGTAAAGGAATGCTCATGTTGTCAGGTGGGATTGACTCACCTGTTGCTGGATATCTAGCTCTAAAACGTGGAGTAGATATCGAGGCTGTTCACTTTGCGAGCCCACCGTACACCAGTCCAGGCGCCCTCAAGAAAGCGCAGGATTTGACCCGTAAACTGACTAAGTTCGGTGGAAATATCCAGTTTATCGAAGTGCCTTTCACGGAGATTCAAGAAGAGATTAAGGCTAAGGCCCCAGAAGCTTACCTCATGACTCTGACTCGTCGCTTTATGATGCGGATTACCGACCGTATCCGTGAAGTGAGAAATGGTTTGGTCATCATCAATGGTGAAAGTCTTGGTCAGGTGGCAAGCCAAACTCTTGAAAGTATGCAGGCTATCAATGCCGTGACCAATACACCAATTATCCGTCCAGTTGTGACTATGGACAAGTTGGAAATCATTGACATTGCGCAGGAAATTGATACTTTTGAAATTTCTATCCAACCTTTTGAAGACTGCTGTACGATTTTTGCGCCTGATCGTCCCAAAACAAATCCAAAGATTAAGAATGCTGAACAGTATGAAGCCCGTATGGATGTTGAAGGATTGGTTGAGCGAGCAGTGGCAGGAATTATGATTACTGAAATTACCCCTCAAGCTGAGAAAGATGCGGTTGATGAGTTAATTGATGACCTCCTTTAATCAGAAAAACCAGAGGAAAAAATATAATAAGTAAAAAAGTTAGTTTATTGTCCTAAATTTGGACGGAAACTGACTTTTTTTCTATTTTTATGATATAATTAGGTAAAATTTTGAATATAGAGAGTTTTCTGACAATGAATCAATCCTACTTTTACCTGAAAATGCGAGAGCATAAACTCAAGGTTCCATACACAGGCAAGGAGCGCCGTGTACGTGTTCTCCTCCCGAAAAATTACGAGAAAGACACGGATCGAACTTATCCGGTTGTCTATTTCCATGATGGTCAAAATGTCTTTTACAGTAAAGAATCTTATGTCGGTCATTCATGGAAGATCATTCCTACCATTAAACGGAATCCAGATATCAGCCGTATGATTGTAGTGGCCATAGATAATGATGGTCTAGGACGGATGAATGAGTATGCTGCATGGAAATTCCAAGAGTCTAATATTCCCGGTCAACAGTTTGGTGGAAAGGGAGTCGAGTACGCTGAGTTTGTCATTGAAGTGGTCAAACCCTTTATTGATGAAAACTATCGTACAAAATCAGACCGCAAGCATACTGCTATGGTTGGTTCTTCTCTAGGCGGCAACATTACCCAGTTTATTGGCTTGGAGTATCAGGATCAGATTGGGTGTTTGGGAGTGTTCTCATCAGCTAACTGGCTTCACCAAGAGGCCTTTGATCGCTATATGGAGCGTAAAAAGCTATTACCTGACCAGCGTGTCTTCATCTATGTTGGAACGGAAGAGGCGGATGACACGGATAAGACCCTTATGGCTGGCAATATCAAGCAGGCCTATATTGACTCTTCTCTTCGCTATTATCATGATTTGATAGCAGGAGGAGTTGAGTTGGAAAATCTCTCTCTCAAGGTTCAGGCTGGAGCCATTCACCATGAAATTCCATGGGCAGAAAATCTTCCAGCTTGCTTACGCTTTTTTGCAGAAAATTGGTAAATAGTATAAAGGAGACAGGATATGCATATTGAACATCTTAGCCACTGGAGTGGTCATCTTAACCGTGAAATGTATGTCAATCGATACGGACATGGAGGCATCCCAGTTGTTGTCTTTGCTTCTTCAGGTGGTAGCCACAATGAATACTATGATTTTGGCATGATTAATGCTTGTGCATCCTTTATTGAAGAAGGTCGCGTGCAGTTCTTTACACTTTCAAGTGTAGATAGTGAGAGCTGGCTTGCGACTTGGAAAAATAGTCATGATCAAGCTGAGATGCACCGTGCCTATGAACGATATGTGATTGAAGAAGCTATTCCTTTTATCAAGCACAAGACAGGCTGGTTTGACGGTATGATGACAACAGGTTGCTCTATGGGAGCTTATCATGCACTTAACTTTTTCCTGCAGCATCCAGATGTCTTTACCAAGGTTATCGCCCTCAGTGGTGTCTATGATGCTCGTTTCTTTGTTGGAGATTACTACAACGATGATGCTATCTATCAAAATTCACCAGTAGACTATATCTGGAATCAAAATGATGGTTGGTTTATCGATCGTTACCGTCAGGCTGAGATTATTGTTTGTACTGGTCTAGGTGCTTGGGAACAGGATGGCCTGCCTTCTTACTACAAGTTAAAAGAAGCTTTTGACCAAAAACAAATTCCTGCCTGGTTTGCAGAATGGGGGCACGATGTTGCCCATGACTGGGAATGGTGGCGCAAACAAATGCCTTATTTCCTCGGTCATATGAGTCTATAAAAGGAGTTGCTTATGAATTATCTTGTAATTTCACCCTATTACCCACAAAATTTTCAGCAATTTAGTATTGAGCTAGCCAATAAAGGAATCACAGTTCTAGGGATTGGGCAAGAACCCTACGAACAACTAGATGAACCATTACGCAATAGCTTGACGGAGTACTTCCGAGTTGATAATCTTGAAAATATCGATGAGGTTAAACGAGCAGTTGCCTTTCTTTTCTATAAGCATGGTCCAATTGACCGCATTGAATCACACAATGAATACTGGCTAGAGTTGGATGCTGCCCTTCGTGAACAGTTCAATGTTTTTGGTGCCAAACCAGAAGATCTCAAGAAGACCAAGTTCAAGTCTGAGATGAAAAAACTCTTCCAAAAAGCTGGGGTACCAGTCGTTCCAGGTGCTGTCATTGAAACAGAAGCAGATGTTGACAAAGCTGTGAAAGAAATCGGTCTTCCCATGATTGCCAAACCTGATAATGGAGTTGGGGCAGCCGCAACTTTCAAACTAGAAACAGAAGATGATGTAAACCACTTTAAGGCTGAATGGGACCATTCAACAGTTTATTTCTTTGAAAAATTTGTTACCTCTAGTGAAATCTGTACCTTCGATGGTTTGGTAGATAGAGATGGGAATATTGTCTTTTCAACTACCTTTGACTATGCCCATACACCCCTTGATCTCATGATTTACAAGATGGACAATTCATACTATGTTCTTAAAGATATGGATCCGAAACTTCGCAAGTATGGTGAGGCTATTGTCAAGGAATTTGGTATGAAAGAACGTTTCTTCCATATCGAGTTCTTCCGTGAGGGTGATGATTATATTGCCATTGAGTACAATAACCGTCCAGCGGGTGGCTTCACTATTGATGTCTATAACTATGCTCATTCTTTAGATTTGTACAAGGGCTATGCAGCTATCGTTGCAGGTGAAGCATTCCCAGAGTCTCCGTTTGAAACCCAGTATTGCTTAGCAACATCTCGTCGCGCCAATGCTAACTATGTTTATTCAGAAGAAGACTTGCTCGCTAAATATGGTCAACAGTTCAAAGTAAAGAAAATCATGCCGGCAGCCTTTGCTGAATTGCAAGGAGACTATCTCTATATGCTTACGACACCAAGTCGTGAGGAAATGGAGCAGATGATTAAGGATTTTGGTCAGCGTCAAGAATAATCGAAATTAGGACTTAACAAAGGATGTTTGTTAGGTCTTTTTTGTAGACTTGAAATAAAAGCGTTTTCCCCTTGGATTCTTTTAGAAAATCTGTTGCTAAAAGGTTTAAAAATTGATAGAATAGGGATTGTCTAAAAAATATTAAGGAGAATCTATCAATGGATTTCACATGGGCAGTCAAATATGCCACTGAATTTTTGGGAACAGCTATCTTGATTATCTTGGGTAATGGTGCAGTTGCCAACGTTGAACTTAAAGGTACGAAAGGCCACCAAAGTGGCTGGCTCGTTATCGCTGTTGGTTACGGTATGGGGGTTATGATCCCAGCTTTGATGTTTGGTAACGTTTCTGGTAACCATATCAACCCAGCCTTCACTCTTGGACTTGCAGTTAGCGGTCTCTTCCCTTGGTCACAAGTAGCCCAATACATCATCGCACAAGTTTTGGGAGCAATCTTCGGACAAGCCTTGGTTGTTGCGACTCACCGTCCTTACTACTTGAAGACAGAAAATCCAAATAACATCTTGGGAACTTTCTCAACAATTTCAAGTATCGACCACGGAACAAAAGAATCACGTTATGCAGCAACTGTGAACGGATTTATCAATGAGTTTATTGGATCATTTGTTCTTTTCTTTGCAGCACTTGGTTTAACAAAGAACTTCTTTGGTGCTGAGTTAGTTACAAAAGCTCAAGCATTGATTAATGAACAAGTGGCACAAGCGACTGCTCAAGGTCAAACAATTCCTCAAGAACAAGTGGCTACATATCTTGAACAAGCAAAAACTCAAGTGGCTCCATTCTTGTCACCGGGTCTTGGTATCGCGCACTTGGCTCTTGGTTTCCTAGTAATGGCCTTGGTTACATCACTTGGTGGACCTACAGGACCAGGTTTGAACCCAGCTCGTGACTTTGGACCACGTCTTCTTCACGCAGTACTTCCTAAATCAATCCTTGGTGAACACAAGGGTGATTCAAAATGGTGGTATGCTTGGGTACCAGTAGTTGCACCGATTGCTGCTGCTATTGCCGCTGTAGCACTTTTCAAATTACTTTACCTATAATATTTAAAAACTGGGTTTTCCCAGTTTTTTCTTTTTAGTACAGTTGTGTCTTTTAGAATTAAAGAGTGAAATCGTCAGACTTTTTTCATTTTAAATCAAAAGATGTAAATATGGCAAAAATATGGTAAAATAGAGTATTAAGTAAACGTTAAAAAGGAATATTATGCGTAAAGAAATTGCACCTGAATTATACAATTACAATAAATTCCCTGGTCCAGAATTTCATCTATCTGGAGATAAAGTCGAGGCTGAAGGATTCACCTTCAACTTGGTTGAAAATAGTAAGGAAGCCTTTGATGCAACAGCTTTTACTCAACGCTTTTCGGAAGTTCTAAACAAGTATGATTATATTGTAGGGGACTGGAGTAATGAACAGTTGCGCTTGCGAGGATTCTACAAAAATGAACGAGCTGAAGAATCCTTGGAGAAAATCAGTCGTTTACAAGATTACCTACTCGAGTATTGTAGCTATGGTTGTGCCTACTTTGTCTTAGAAAATGAGACTCCTAAACGAGCACCATTTGACCAAAAAATGCGCAAGAAAGAAGAAGAGAAAGACAACCGTAAAGGGAAAAAGTCTTCTCAAAATAAGAAAAGAAATCATACGGACAAGAGAAATAGACGTCGTCGTAAAGAACAGAAACCTCAGAATGAAGAAAAGGGACAACGTCATTTCGTCATCCGTAAGAAAGACTAGAAAATAAGGAGAAAAGATGAAACCGTCGATTTATAGTTTAACTCGTCAAGGAATGCAAGAATGGGTCTTAGAGCAAGGAGAAAAGAAATTCCGAGCGGATCAAATCTGGGAATGGCTTTACCGTAAACGTGTTCAGACATTTGAAGAAATGACTAACTTGTCTAAGGATTTGATTGCCAAACTCAATGATCAATTTGTAGTCAATCCTTTGAAACAACGCATCGTTCAAGAGTCAGCTGACGGGACAGTTAAATATCTCTTTGAATTGCCAGATGGGATGCTGATTGAGACAGTTCTAATGCGTCAACATTATGGTTTGTCAGTCTGTGTAACAACTCAAGTAGGATGCAATATCGGTTGTACCTTCTGTGCATCAGGTTTGATCAAGAAGCAACGTGACCTCAATAACGGGGAAATCGTTGCCCAGATTATGTTGGTTCAAAAATATTTTGACGAACGTGGACAAGATGAACGTGTTAGCCATATCGTTGTTATGGGGATTGGAGAACCATTTGACAACTACAATAACGTTTTGAACTTTATCCGTACCATCAATGACGATAAGGGGATGGCTATCGGTGCTCGCCATATTACTGTATCAACTTCAGGTTTGGCTCACAAAATCCGTGAGTTTGCTAATGAAGGTGTACAGGTTAACCTTGCTGTCTCACTTCATGCGCCAAACAACGAACTTCGTTCAAGCATCATGAAGATTAACCGTGCTTTCCCAATTGAAAAACTCTTTGCAGCTATTGAGTATTACATCGAGACAACTAACCGCCGAGTGACTTTTGAGTACATCATGCTCAATGAAGTCAATGATGGAGTCGAACAAGCGCTTGAGTTGGCAGAATTGCTTAAGAATATCAAGAAATTGTCATATGTTAACTTGATTCCTTACAACCCAGTTAGTGAACATGACCAGTATAGCCGTAGTCCCAAAGAGCGTGTCATGGCCTTCTATGATACGCTCAAGAAGAAAGGAATCAACTGTGTTGTTCGTCAGGAACATGGTACTGATATCGATGCAGCATGTGGACAATTGCGTTCAAATACCATGAAACGTGATCGCCAAAAAGCAGTAGCTGAAGTAAATCCATAAGATGAATCGAAAAACATTACTAGGCTTTGGAGTGTTTCTATACAGTCTTTGTATCGTCTGTTTTTGCTTTACTCCTCAGCCTCAACTTCCTACAGGAGTGGAAACTCCAGGTATTCAAACTTTTGGACGCCTGGTTTTTCTTTTGACGCCTTTTAACTCTTTTTGGAAACTGGGTGAAGTAACCAGCTTTTTACAGCTCTTTTGGATTTTTTTGCAAAATGCCTTAAATATCCTCTTGCTTTTCCCATTAATTTTCCAGCTTCTCTATCTTATACCTGCTCTAAGAAAAACGAAGAAAGTAATTTTGTTTAGCTTTTTATTGAGCTTAAGCATCGAGTGCACACAGCTAGTTTTAGACTTTTTCTTTGATTTTAACCGGGTATTTGAGATTGATGATTTATGGACCAATACTTTAGGTGGCTACCTGGCTTGGGTCCTTTATAAACTACTACATAGAAACAAGATAAGGAATTAGAATGAGTATCTTAGAAGTAAAAAATTTAAGTCACGGTTTTGGTGATCGTGCGATTTTTGAAGACGTATCCTTCCGTCTTTTAAAAGGTGAACATATCGGTCTGGTCGGTGCTAATGGTGAAGGGAAATCAACCTTTATGAGCATCGTAACTGGTAAAATGTTACCTGATGAAGGTAAGGTGGAATGGTCTAAGTATGTGACAGCTGGCTACCTAGATCAGCATGCGGTGCTCAAAGAAGGCCAAACTGTTCGTGACGTTCTTCGTACAGCTTTTGACGAATTATTCAAAGCCGAAGCTCGTATCAATGATCTCTACATGGAAATGGCAGAAGAGGGCGCTGATATTGATGCATTGATGGAAGAAGTTGGAGAACTTCAAGACCGTTTGGAAAGTCGTGATTTCTATACCTTGGATGCCAAGATTGACGAAGTCGCGCGTGCTCTTGGTGTCATGGATTATGGTATGGATACAGATGTAACAGCCTTATCTGGTGGACAAAGAACCAAGGTTCTCTTAGCCAAACTCCTTCTTGAAAAGCCAGATATCTTGCTTTTGGACGAGCCAACCAACTATCTCGATGCCGAACATATTGACTGGCTCAAGCGTTATCTGCAGAACTATGAGAATGCCTTTGTTCTCATTTCGCACGATATTCCATTCCTCAATGATGTGATCAATATCGTCTACCATGTGGAAAATCAACAGTTGACACGCTACTCTGGAGATTACTACCAGTTCCAAGAAGTCTATGCCATGAAGAAATCACAGTTGGAAGCAGCCTATGAGCGTCAACAGAAAGAAATTGCGGATCTCAAGGATTTCGTGGCCCGTAATAAAGCTCGTGTTGCAACTCGAAATATGGCCATGTCTCGCCAGAAGAAATTGGATAAGATGGACATTATCGAACTTCAAAGTGAGAAACCAAAGCCGTCCTTTGATTTCAAAACAGCTCGTACACCTGGTCGCTTTATTTTCCAAGCCAAGGACTTGCAGATTGGATATGACCGTCCTCTTACTAAACCCTTAAACCTCACCTTTGAGCGCAATCAAAAGGTTGCCATTATCGGTGCCAATGGTATCGGGAAAACAACCCTTTTGAAATCTCTTTTGGGAATTATTCCACCAATTGCTGGGGAGGTTGAACGTGGGGACTACCTAGAACTCGGCTACTTTGAACAGGAAGTGGAAGGTGGCAATCGCCAAACACCTCTAGAAGCGGTCTGGAATGCCTTTCCTGCACTTAACCAAGCTGAAGTTCGTGCAGCCCTTGCCCGTTGTGGTTTGACGACTAAACATATCGAAAGTCAAATTCAAGTTCTTTCAGGTGGAGAGCAAGCCAAGGTTCGTTTCTGTCTCTTGATGAACCGTGAGAACAATGTCCTTGTTCTTGACGAGCCTACCAACCACTTGGATGTGGATGCCAAGGACGAACTCAAACGTGCTCTGAAAGAATACAAGGGTTCTATCCTCATGGTTTGCCATGAACCAGACTTCTATGAAGGATGGATGGATCAAATCTGGGATTTCAATGAGTTAACATAAATAGTCATAAAAAAGCCAAGTCATTTAGACTTGGCTTTTTTACGAGGGTTGCAACTAGAAGAAATCGTACAGCTATCTCCTAGTTTTTGTATCAAAAATAACTAATTTGTTTGATTTCCTTCGATTACATCCTCTTCAAAGTGTCCCACACCATCTTCAACAACAAACGGGCAAGTAACTTTCTTTTTTATTCCATTTTCATCATAGGAACAACTGATGTTATAGATTCCATCGAAAAATGAATTTTTTGGTAAAGATAAGATTTTTTCCTTTAAGGTCTCCACAGGACTACCATTTTCTACCTTGATTTTCGAAAGGTTAAAATCAAAATCGAGAGTAAGACCTTTGTTTTTCATAAGGTCTTTTGTTGTAATATTATAAAAACCAGCTGCGTCAGAATCCCCTTTTTCTCGATTGCTGACAGCCTGCTTAATCATTGCAACATAGTAGTTTTCTATAGGATATTTTCTAAATTCAAAACTAGAAGCAATTTTTCCTGGTGTATCAAAAAGCTTATTTATTTTGTCAGCAGTAGCATTTTTGATACTATTTTCTTCTTGTTGTAGATTTGGTCTTTCTTTGTATACATCTAGCAAGAAACTGAATTCGTCTTGTTTGACAGTGTGAAACAGTGCCTTTTCTTTGTCATTAAGAAGTGTTTCGAGATCTGTTCCTGAAGGAAGAAAGAAATTTGATAAATGTTCTCCATCCTTTCCATGAATTTTTGCAGTAGTAGTTTCTTTTAAAATAGTTCCATCGGATAAATTTTCTGTATATGTTAGCTTGTAGGCAGTTCCATAAAATGCTTCAATCTCTCTGTGTTTATCAACTACCTCAACCTTTCCCTTAAGTCCAAGTGATTGAAATTCTTCAGCGAAAGAAGGAGTAGTATTTTTAATTGAGGAGGAAGTGGCTGTGATCAGTCCTAGGCAAGTGTATAAAATTACCGTAACAGCAAAGACAAAACCAAGTTTTGCCGAAATATCTTTCACTTGCCCTAACTTGATCGTCTGATAAATACCGATAAGGAGAACGATAGAGTACACAATACTAGCGCTAACTAGTAGTGGATAATTATCAATGTAATTAAGTGGAGCACCCTTAAAACCTATTATTTGCATGAAAAATCCAATTGTAGCTAGAATTAACTGTATTGTACATGTCTTTTGAATCAACTCATTATCTTCAAAGGAGGCTTTTAATTTTGAAATATCTCTAAAAATAAAAATATTTCCTAGCACTATTCCAGCATATGATGCGAAAAATGCCGGCCACAAGATTATAAAAGCAAAACCTCCGGAATCATATGTAATCGAATAAACAACATTAAAGATTAAATACGAAGGTAAGAGTAAACCAAGCCGGAATATATTTATCTTATAGGGTTTCATAGGAGAACCTCCTCGTTACTATTGACTAAATTATATCATATTTGAATTAGAAAATAGAGCGTTTACATGGAAGTGTAAATAAAAAAAGATAGGCACATGACCTATCTTTTATTAATAGTTTAGATATTGTTCAATCTCAGACTTTTGAATTTCTTTACCGTAATGACAAATAGGGCAAGAAACAAAATATGTTTTACCGTAAGGAAAGAGTGGAATCCAGTAAAGAGTAAACTTACGTCCGGTTTCTGTAATTTCCCAAGTGCCTACATTGTTACAGTGCCCACAATCAATAGTAGTTTGAGTATGTCCGAGCACTTTTTGATAGCCTTTTGAACCCCAAAGTAAAAGCATTTTAACATCTCCTTAAAGTTAATGAGTTTATTGTTTACTGAAATCGTAGTCTTTAACAATTTCGATACTGTCGATGGTAATAGCAGTAGTTGGTTTATCTTTTTCGTCTTTTTCAGCCTTGGCAATTTTATCTACTACATCCATCCCATCAATCACTTGACCAAAGACTGGGTGTTTCCCATCGAGAGTAGGATTTCCACCTTCTTTGTAGGCTTGGATAATTTTCTTAGGATAGCTATTTGTAGGAAGTTTAGCTGAATAGTCTGTTGTACTTTGGTTGATGAAGAACTGGCTACCATTTGAGTTTGGTTGACCAGTATTGGCCATAGATAGAGCACCGCGGATATTATAGAGATATGGAGAAATTTCGTTTTTGAAACCTGTTCCCTTGTCCTTGGTTTTATCCTTATCATGCCAGATAGATTCACCACCTGTTCCATCTCCCTTAGGATCCCCAGTTTGTACCATAAATCCATCGATTACGCGGTGGAAAGTCACACCATTGTAGTAACCTTCTTTAGCATGAGTAAGGAAGTTTTCAACTGCAAGAGGGGCTAGCTTTGGAAAAAGTTTGATACGAATATCACCCAGACTTGTGTGAATGATAGCTTCAGCTTCGTCTTCAGCTACTTCCTTAGAAAGTTGAGGGAAGTTAGCATTTTCATTTGTTAAGGCGTCTTTCAAATCTTTTTCTGCTTGAGTAGCGGCTTTAGAACTTTCTTCAGTAGCAATCTTAGAATCTACGTAATCATCACCACGAAGTGCACGTTGGATGCTTGTACATCCACCAAGAGCAAAAGTTGAAATGAGTAGTAGTGTAGCTAATTTTTTCATGTTAATCCTCTCAAAAATCATTTTTTCCATTGTACCCTAAAAAGAAGTGGATTTCAAATATTCAATTGTGATGATTCCGATAGTACATACAATTTTATGGCCTTACTTACACCATTTTGATCATTAGAATCTGTTACTGTATTTGCGCAAGTTTTGACATCTTTAGGTGCGTTTCCCATTGCAACACCAAGTCCAGAAGTCTCAATCATTGGAATATCATTATAATTATCTCCAATAGTCATAATTTCAGAAAGTGAAAGTTGATAATACTTGGCTAATTCTAATAAAGCTTGTTTTTTGGATACTTGATTATGTGTAACTTCTAGATAGTTATCTTTAGAGAGATAGAAGTCGGTTTGAGGGAAATCCATGGTTGCTAATGTCTCTTTAAGTTTCTGGATAGTAGATGCGTTATCTATTAGTAAAAGTTTATGAACAAGAGTTTTCTCGTCTTTTATAAAATCTGCTAAAGATGTAACTTTTGGGCTTTCTCCAGTAATCTGTGCTTCACTTTCTACCCATTCATCAATAGTATTCACAAGCCAATCTTTTCCAGAATAAACATTGATAGAAACTGTCGGGAATTCTTTTTTTAAGAAGTCATGAAGTAAGAGCAATTCGCTTTTATCAATAGAATGCTGACTCAGAATTTTATCTCCTGTACTAATGAGAGCACCATTATAACTTGCAATTGGAAAACTTGTAATCCCCAGTTCTTCCGAAATTGGCGCTATACCAAGAGGAGAGCGAGCAGAAGCTAGAACAAAAGGGATGTCACTTTGTTTTAAAAGTGGCATCAGTTCTAGTAAATGAGAATCTAATTGGTGATTTTTATCCAAAATAGTGCCGTCAATATCACTCATGATTAACTTTATTACTGACATATGTTTCTCCTTTTTATTAAAATAGAATAGTTGTTCTACCATCTAAAGATTCTTGTATTTCTACATCAGGCTCTTTATCTGTAATCCAATAATCAAAATCAGTAAGTTCGGAAAGAATATAATGAGAGTGTTTGTTTATCTTGCTGGCTTCAGCTAACAAGACGCGAATTTTACTTGTTTTAAATGCTCTTTTTTTCATGAGAACATCTTCTTGATCCTCAAAGCTAACTTGCCCGTCTGAAAGACTAGCAGCGCCAAAAAATGCTACATCAAATCTAATTCCCTCTAAAGTATTGGATTCTTCTAGTGAATAATAAAAACGATTCTGTCTATGAAATTTTCCACCGAGAATATGAAAATCGACATTTTCATTATTTCCTAAGATAAGTGCGTTATCTAATGAATGACTGAAAATAGTAACTTTTTTATCTATAATTTTTGCTAACTCAAGTATAGTGGTTGAAACATCAAAGAATATCAGTTGTGAATCGGAAATGAGTTGGGTAGCTAAATGAGCAATTTTCGCTTTTTCTTTAGAAGACTGTTCTGCTCGACCTTGAAAACCAAGAATTACTTGTTTTTTTATTGGCAATAAACCTCCATGAGTTCTTTTTGCTCGTTTCTCCTTTGCGAGAATAGCAAAATCTCTACGGATGGTATCTTTAGAAACATGGAAATGGTCAACCATTTCTTTTGCTGATAGACTTCCTCTATCCTCTAAAAGTTTAATGATTTCTTCTAATCGTTGTTCTTGGTACATAGGAAATCCCCCTTTTAATACTAATATACCTCTTTTGTAAGTGATTGTCAATAATTATAATGATTTGTAAGTGTTTTTGCATTAAAAAAATCAACCAGCTTCGGTTGATTAAAGATTCTTTTTAGGATGGCGGTCAATGATTGCTTGATGGTCTTTGAGAGCTTGTTCACCTTTTGGAGTTAGTTTATAGCCACGAATCGAAAAGCAGTTAGTTAATTCCTCTTCTGAAATATGATCATGAAGTGCTTGATTCAAGTCAGAAGCCTTCATTTTGTAGAGCCCAGTAACCCCCTTCTTTTTAAGAATATTCTTTTTTATGGTAGCATTTAGATGGTTAAGCGAGTCAAAGGCTGTTTCAATTGTAGCATAGTCTTTTTCAACAAGTGTTTCTAAGTGTTTTGGTGCGTCAATGCCATAAGAATTACTATATTTTAAAAGAGTATATTTTCTAAGGATTTATTCTTTCGGCTTCAATTCCTAATGAAGCAATGAACTTAATGATAGGTCTCGAAAAGAATTATGCTTCCTCTTTCTGTCTGAGTTCAAAGAGGTCTTCTACTTTCAGATTAAAAACTTGAGCAATTTTAAGAGCCATTTCCAGTGAAGGATTGTAACGGTTATTTTCCAAGTGCAGAATTGTCTCGCGTCGCATGCCGATGAGGTCGGCTAACTCCTGCTGGGTCATGCCTGTGGACTCACGAACAGATTTGAGATTAGTAATAATATTGCTTTCTTTGGCCATGCTTATCCTCTACGTTCTAAGATAACATAGACAACTGCAAAGATGCAAATCAAGACAGCTATGCTAATAAAGATCTGGCCCATGTAAAGAGTGAGAGACCCCATATACCCAATGATAACTGCTAGGATCATCAGTGCGCCTAGTATAAAAACAAACATCAAGCTAGCTGCCTTGGCTAAATTAGCATAAAAGCGTTCGTCCGGAGTTTCCTTGACATTTTTCAAACAGAAAAAGCCAAATACAATCACTTCAATAACGAGGCCAATTCCCAAAATCCATTCTTTAATACCAGAACTTACGCTTGGGGTCGCAAGCCAAATCCCTACTGTATAAAAAATGCTAGCTGCAAAAATAAGTATCGAGTAAAGCTTTGCAGACAAGTCAAAAATAATCTTCCCCTTATCTTTCTGACTCTTATGAGGCCGTGGTTTCATATGTAGCCAGCTCCAAATAGCTACAATCTGACCTAACGCTGAAATACCAACAATAACTAACTTGGGTTCCCAACTAAGATTAGAACCAAATAAAACAATAAAATCAATAAAGAGAGCTACGGCAATCATTGCAATGAGGCCACGCATTTTTTGACTTTTTTTCATGATAGACTCCTTTTTTGTGTTATAAATATATAACATTTGAATGTTATGTTATAAATATATCACACTTAATTTTAGAAAGCAAGAATTTTATGTATCAATGTGGCAATTATTTGAAAAAATTTTTTAATTAAAGACCTCGCTAGTCAAACAACTAAAGAACTCTTTGAACCAATGCATCGGATTTGGTTTGGATAGTTTTGTTAATAATATTTGATGATAAAGAATTTTTGGAAAATCTAGATACTGTATGAATCTCTGCTTTTTTTCTTAGACTGTTATAAAGTCTGTCAGAATAAGGTTTGTAGGTGTAGAAGTTAATTTTTTCTTTCTAATTTATCCCTATTAGTCTAAAAAATTTAAAAATTTTAAACTCTGTCAAGTTTTTTTCTTGACACCTCTCAGAAATCTGCTATAATAGAACATGTGCTAAATAGCTTAGCTATTTCACCGAACTAAAAAATAAAAGAAAAGAGATATTAAAAATGGCAGTTAAAATCCGTTTGACTCGTATGGGTTCTAAGAAAAAACCTTTCTACCGTATTAACGTAGCAGATTCACGTTCACCACGTGACGGACGTTTCATCGAAACAGTTGGAACTTACAACCCACTTGTTGAAGAAAACCAAGTAACTTTGAAAGAAGACCGTATTCTTGCATGGTTGGCTGATGGAGCTCAACCTTCAGATACAGTTCGCAACATCCTTTCAAAAGAAGGCGTATTGAAGAAATTCCACGATTCTAAATTCTCAAAATAAGTTTAAAGTAGGTTGACAGATGGATACAATTGAAAATCTCATTATTGCAATTGTGAAACCTTTGATTTCACAACCAGATGCCTTAACTATCAAGATTGAAGATACACCAGAATTTTTGGAGTATCATTTGGATCTTGACCAAAGCGATGTGGGTCGTGTAATCGGTCGTAAGGGTCGCACTATTTCTGCGATAAGAACGATTGTCTACTCTGTCCCAACTGAAGACAAAAAAGTAAGAATCGTTATTGACGAAAAATAAGAAAAGCGGGACATGGTCTCGCTTTTTTTGCAAGGAGAAGGAATGAGAGATTTAACAGTTAGACAACTAGAGGAATACTTACTTGATCATTACCAACAATCTAGAACAGAAGAAGGACTTTTTATCAAACTAGTGGAAGAAGTTGGAGAAGTCGCTGAGGTTTTAAATGGACGTTCAGGTAGAAAAGAGGGTGTCCAAGATTCAAACGAGGAATTGGCAAAGGAGTTGGCAGATATCATTCACTACACAGTGGCAATTGCAGCTATCAACCATATCGACCTAACGAAGACCATTTTTGAAAAAGACAAAAAGGCAGCCATCAAGTATCAACATGAACAAGATTTGGAAGGCTTCTTAGCAGGAAACCATCCATAGTTGCTCTTTTCTCCAACTTGTGAAAATCCCTGGAACGTGATAAAATAAAGGGTAAGGGTATATAATAAATCATTGTATAGAATGAGTGGTTTCTTTATGAAGAGGTTTGAAGTATCTACAGAAATTGGTAGTCTCTCTGTTACTTATCAAAAGCAAAAGAAAGTGCTAGTTTGTTTAAGTGGCGCAGGTTTGCTACCTAGTTATGAAAATTTTTCACTTATACTTGAAAAACTTCCTCCCACAATTGGTTATTTGACAATTGATTTTCCAAACACAGGTAGGAGTCTGATTTATAACCAAGCTGGAAAAAATCTAGATAATCTTACAGATGCGGTTTATGAAGTACTTGAAGAGTTGGAGATTTCTGAATATATACTTTGTGTACATAGTTTGAGTGGAATTGTAGCTTGCAAATTACTCAACAAACCAATTAAGTGTCGGGCCTTAGTAGCGATTGAACCAACAACTAAAAAAGTAATGTTTGCTGATTTTTCAGAAAATCCTTATCCAGAAATGGAAGAGCAGATGAGACTGATTGAAGAATTCGGTCCTGAACTTTATTTTAAGAACTTAATTCAAGCCACATTTAGCCCTGAAACTAACAAAGAAATTTGGAAATTAATGCAAGAAAAAGGCTCAGAGTTGGAACATCAAGATCCAGAGTTTCAGGTATCTGTTGAGATCACCGAGGAAGATTTTGAGGATATGTCAATAGCAGATCGTATCCCTGTATTTATTTTTTGTCAGGCTTATAGAGAAAAAGAGTACAGAGAATCAGAATATTGGACTTCCAGTACCAAACTCATTTTAGGAGGGAATCACCATTATTTACAGTGGTCTGAATCAGAGAAAATTGTAGATATTATTAAAAAATTGTAAGAAGAAAATGGAGATAAGGAAATTACAGGAGACAAGATGAACTACTTTAACGTTGGGAAAATCGTCAATACGCAAGGTTTGCAGGGTGAAATGCGGGTCTTGTCAGTGACAGATTTTACTGAAGAACGCTTTAAAAAAGGGGCAGAGCTTGCCTTATTTGATGAAAAAGATCAGTTTGTGCGTACAGTGGTCATTGCAAGCCACCGTAAACAAAAAAACTTCGATATCATCAAGTTTAAGGATATGTACCATATCAATGATATCGAAAAATACAAGGGTTACAGTTTGAAGGTTGCTGAGGAGAATCTCAATGACCTCGATGATGGTGAGTTTTACTACCACGAGATTATCGGTTTAGAAGTCTATGAGGGAGATAACTTGATTGGAACTATCAAGGAAATCCTTCAGCCAGGCGCCAATGATGTCTGGGTAGTCAAACGAAAAGGCAAACGAGACCTACTCTTACCTTATATCCCGCCTGTAGTTCTTAATATAGATATTCCTAATAATCGTGTGGATGTTGAACTCTTAGAAGGGTTAGACGATGAAGATTGATATTTTAACTCTCTTTCCAGAAATGTTCACACCCTTAGAACATTCCATCGTTGGCAAGGCTCGTGAAAAAGGACTCTTAGATATCCACTATCATAATTTTCGTGACTACGCTGAAAAGGCTCGTCATGTGGATGATGAACCTTATGGAGGTGGTCAAGGGATGCTCCTTCGAGCGCAACCCATCTTTGACGCCTTTGATGCGATTGAAAAAAAGAACCCTCGCGTGATCCTCTTAGACCCTGCTGGGAAGCAGTTTGACCAGACTTATGCGGAGGATTTGGCGCAAGAAGAAGAGCTTATCTTCGTCTGTGGTCACTACGAAGGCTATGATGAGCGTATTAAGACCTTGGTAACCGATGAGATATCTCTTGGAGATTATGTCTTGACCGGTGGAGAACTAGCAGCGATGACCATGATTGATGCGACTGTTCGCTTGATTCCAGAAGTTATTGGGAAGGAAGCAAGTCACCAAGATGATAGCTTTTCATCAGGACTCTTGGAATATCCTCAGTACACAAGACCTTACGATTATCGTGGAATGCTAGTTCCAGATGTTCTTATGAGTGGACACCATGAAAACATACGTCAATGGCGACTCTATGAGAGCCTCAAGAAAACCTACCAACGTAGACCTGATTTGCTGGAAGAGTATGAACTAACAGCAGAAGAAGAGAAAATGTTAGCAGAAATTAAAGAAAATAACAATTAAAAGGAGAAAACTATGCAAGTAATTAAACGTGATGGACAAGTCGCTGATTTTGATCCAGATAAAATCTACCAAGCTATCCTTAAGGCGGCTCAGACAGTCTATGTTTTGACTGACGATTTGCGCCAAAACCTAGCTCAAGTTACTAAAAAAGTTGTGTTGGATTTAGAAGAAGCAAAAGTAGAACGTGCGACTATCAGTATGATTCAATCAATGGTTGAGCACCGCTTACTTGGTGCTGGCTACATTACAATCGCAGAACACTATATCTCTTATCGTTTGCAACGTGATTTGGAGAGAAGTGGTTATGGCGACCACATCGCTGTTCACCTTCATTTTGAACAAATTCGCTAAGATAAAAAGAGTGAGATGAATAACTCATCTCACTCTTTCTTAAATCTTCTTTTTTGGGCCGTTTGGATAGTAGAAGGAACGAAAGTTACTCTTCGAATATCCGACACTCGAATAATACGGCTTACGTTTTTGGCGAAATTTTTAACGATAATTTGTTGGCGGTCAGTATCATACTTGATAATATCGCCTGTAAAACTTAACTCAGCAAAAATGATGTGTACAGCTGTTTTTTTAGCTAAGGCTTCTTCAAGTCTAGCAATGAGGGGATCGCTTTTTTCAGGAATGGAATCTTCATGTCCATTGACAAAATCATGGACTTTTTGCAAAGCCTGTTTTAATAAATCTTTCATTCCGGCCTCCCTTCTTTACATCATTATATAAAAATTTTATGAAATCTACAAGATTTTTCGAATAATCAATTGAGAACAAAAAGGAGAAAAACATGGCAGAATTTACATTTGAAATTGAAGAACACTTGCTTACTCTATCTGAAAATGAAAAAGGATGGACCAAAGAAATCAATCGTGTCAGCTTTAATGGTGCACCAGCGAAGTTTGACATTCGTAGCTGGAGTCCTGACCACACCAAGATGGGGAAAGGAATTACCCTCTCAAATGAAGAATTTCAAATCATGGTGGATGCTTTTAAGAATCAATAAACGTTCATCTAAGATTAACTAAAAAGAGGCTAGGGAAAATCCCGGCCTCTTTTATTTGCTTGAAAAATAAGCTTGTGTACGAAGACGTTGGAGTAGTGGTCGGCTGATGAAGCTAATGGCTACAATTTTAGCAAGATCAGGTATGATAAAGGGAATAACACCGACAGCCAGTGCTTTATCAAAAGGCATTCCAGCTAAGAAGTGGAGACTGAGAATACCACCGACAAAAACAAGTGAATCTCCCAAGAGATTTGCAAAGAAAATACGTAGGACACCACTATTGGTGTGAATGAGATAGGAAGCAAGCCCTGCATAGACAAGGTCGAACCAAAGATAACCAGCACTTGGTCCAACTAAAACATGAAATCCAGCTCCACCGTTAGCAAAGACCGGAAGGCCGATAGCTCCAAGTAAGAGATAGAGTCCGACAGAGAGAACAGCTTCCCTTGGTCTAAAAACAGTAGCGATGAGTCCAATAGCAAAGTTTTGCAGAGTGAAAGGAACTGGACCAATTGGCATACTAATTTGGGCCAATACTGCAATCAGTGCAGCCCCGATAGCTGGGATAGCGTAAATGTGTGCTTTTTTCAAAATAGTTAACCTCTTCTATAAATTATAGTAACTATTATACTGAATGAGATATAAATGTCAACCTATTTTAAAATAAAAGGTTACAAATTTGTAACGGCCGATTTAGAGTAAAAAAGAGACCAAGGGGTCTCTCTTTTCTTTTAACGCATGGTTACAAATTCTTCGGAGCCAGTTGGGTGGATAGCGACAGTAGCATCAAAGTCAGCTTTTGTAGCTCCCATCTTGATAGCAACTGCGAAACCTTGAATCATTTCATCAACGCCATAGCCGATACCATGAAGACCAACAACCTTTTCGTCTGCACTAGCTGTTACGAGCTTGAAGCGAGCTTCTTGACGGTGACTAGTAACGGCAGAATACATAGATGCAAATTTTGAAGTATAGACTTTAACGTTTTCTTGGCCGTACTCTTTGATAGCTTCTTCCTCAGTCAGACCGACTGTTCCGATTGCTGGGTGTGAGAAAACTACAGTGGGAATAGTCGTGTAGTCCATTTTAGCATTGGTTTTACCGTTGAAAAGTCTCTCGGATAGGGTACGACCTGCCTTGATAGCAACAGGAGTTAGTTCCTTTTCACCTGTGACATCTCCAAGAGCGTAGATACCGTTAACGACTGTGTTCTGGTATTCATCAACCTGGATAAAGCCGCGTTCATTGAGGGTAACGCCTGCTTTTTCCAGATTGAGTCCTTCAACGTTTGGACGGCGACCAGTTGCCCAGATAACTTGACTGGCAGTATGAGTGCTGCCATCTTCGAAATGAATGGTAATACCTTCTTCGGTTTTTTCAAGTTTTGCTGGAACCTTATGGGTGTGGAGGTTTAGTCCTGTATTTTCCATTTCCTGAACTAGACTCTCAACGATATAGCTATCAAATCCACGTAGCGGACGTTCACGACGGACAAATAAATCAGTCTGAACACCAAGTGTATGGAGTACACCAGCCAATTCGACAGCAATGTAACCAGCACCTAGAATAGCTACGGATTCAGGCAACTCTTCCCAGGCGAAGACATCATCTGAGCTACCACCTAGTTCAGCACCAGGAATAGCAGGAATATGAGGATGAGCTCCAGTCGCAATCACAATATGCTTAGCGTGGATCAACTCACCATTAACGCTGACAGTATGAGCATCGACAAACTCGGCACGTCCTTCAATCAAATCAACCCCGTTACGCTTGAAGCTTCCATCGTAAGAAGAACGAGCACGGTCAATATAGGCTTCACGATTCTTACGAAGAGTTGCATAATCAAATTCGTTCCCAGTATTTGTGAATCCATAGTCAGGTCCATATTTGTGGATACTCTCTGCAATTTGGGCTCCATACCACATGATTTTTTTAGGGACACAGCCGAGGTTGACACAAGTTCCACCTAATTTCTTTTCCTCAATAACTGCCGCCTTAGCACCATGTTCACCAGCACGATTCATGGTAGCAATTCCCCCGCTACCTCCTCCGATTGCGATAATATCATATTCTCTCATAAGAAAGCTCCTTTAGTTGTTTTCTAGTCATATTCTATCTTTTTTTGAAAGTCAATGCAAAAATCTGCTACGCTTAAATTTCTTAAGAAAATGCTTGCAAAAATAAAAAAGAAGTTGTATTATATAACTAACACAACAATAAAAGATTTGGCAATTATTTTTGGATGGTCAGAAAGCAATTGTCCATTTTTAGGACTTGTGCTATAATCTTAATATATGTTTATAAAAGAGGTATGATATGAAAAAGAAGTCAAAAGCTAAAAAATGGCCCCTATTTACAGCTATAGGAGTTACGTCAGTTCTTGTAGTAGGAGCAGCTGCTGTCCTTCTATTGAGACAACCAAATCAAGCTGCAACACAAGATGAAACTGCAAAAATCGTTCTTGCCAAAGAGGGATCAGTGGCTTCATCGGTTCTCTTATCTGGTACCGTAACAGCTCAAAATGAGCAATATGTTTATTATGATGCTAGTAAAGGTGACTTGGATGAGGTTTCGGTCTCTGTCGGAGATAAGGTAAGTGAAGGCCAAGCTCTTGTTAAGTATAGTAGTACTGAAGCTCAGGCTGCCTATGATGTTGCCAGTCGTGCAGTTGCGAAAGCTGACCGTCATATCAATGAATTGAATGAGGCTCGAAATACTGCTGCAGCAACACCTGTGCTCCCTCAAGCTGGGATTGAAGGCGCTACGAACCAAACCCAAGCACAATCTTCTACATCAGCTACATCTTCTATCGATTCACAAATCAGTGATGCGCGTGATGTTCGTGCAGACGCGGCAGCGCAACTTGAAAAAGCTCAAGCACAGTTGGATGCCGCTACAGTTTTGAGTACAGTAGAAGGTACGGTTGTTGAAGTTAATCGCAATGTTTCAAAATCTCCAACAGGAAATAGCCAAGTATTGGTACATATCGTTAGTAACGACAACTTGCAGGTCAAGGGAGAACTTTCTGAGTACAACCTTGCTAATCTATCTGTCGGCCAAGAGGTTACCTTTACTTCAAAGGTTTATCCAGATAAAACTTGGAATGGTAAGATTAGCTATATTTCAAATTATCCAAAGAACAGTAGTGAAGCAAGTAGTAGCTTAGCTGGTTCAAACACAGGTTCTAAATACCCATATACGGTCGATGTAACTAGTGAAATTGGTGATCTGAAACAAGGTTTTACTGTCAGTGTCGAAGTGAAAAGCATGAGTAAAGCATTGCTTGTTCCTATTACAAGTATCGTCATGGAAGAAGATAAAAACTATGTTTGGATTCTTGATGAAAATCAAAAGGCCAAAAAAGTTGAAGTTGGATTGGGCAATGCAGATGCAGAAAACCAAGAAATCACATCTGGTCTGACAGATGGAGCAAAAGTCATCAGTAATCCGACAGCTTCCTTGCAAGAAGGAAAAGAGGTGAAGACTGATGAAGCAACTAATTAGCCTCAAAAATATCTGCCGTAGTTATCGAAATGGTGATCAAGAGCTTCAAGTTCTCAAAGACATTAACCTTGAAGTTCACGAGGGAGAATTCGTGGCTATCATGGGACCATCTGGTTCTGGTAAGTCCACCCTCATGAATACCATCGGTATGTTGGATACCCCTACAAGTGGTCAGTATTTTCTAGATGGAAAAGAAGTAGCTGGTTTGGGTGAAAAACAATTAGCCAAGGTGCGAAATCAAGAGATTGGCTTTGTCTTTCAGCAATTCTTTCTCTTGTCCAAAATGAATGCTCTCCAGAATGTCGAACTTCCCTTGATTTATGCGGGAGTTTCAGCTTCAAAACGTCGCAAATTAGCAGAAGAGTATCTGGAAAAGGTTGAACTGACTGAGCGTAGCCATCACTTGCCATCGGAGTTGTCTGGGGGGCAGAAACAAAGGGTTGCCATTGCACGAGCTCTTGTCAACAATCCATCTATTATCTTGGCTGATGAGCCAACTGGAGCTCTGGATACCAAAACGGGTAATCAGATCATGCAACTCTTAGTTGAATTGAACAAAGAAGGAAAAACCATCATTATGGTAACGCATGAGCCTGAAATTGCCGCCTATGCCAAGCGTCAGATTGTCATCCGTGACGGTATCATTTCGTCTGACAGTGCTCAAGTAGAAAAGGAGGAAAACTAAGATGCAGAATCTGAAATTTGCCTTTTCATCCATTTTGGCCCACAAGATGCGTTCCTTCCTGACCATGATTGGGATTATCATCGGTGTTTCCTCAGTTGTCGTGATCATGGCCTTGGGTGACTCTATGTCTCGTCAGGTCAATAAAAACATGACCAAGTCTCAAAAAGACATCCATGTCTTTTTCTCACCTACCAAGAGTAAGGACGGTTCCTTTACACAAAGACAATCTGCACTGACCTTGTCTGGCGGTCAAGAAGATTTTGTTGAACCACCAAAACCTCAAGAATCTTGGGTTAAAGAAGCTGCCAAACTAAAAGGTGTGGACAGCTACTATGTAACCAACTCAGCCAATGTGACCTTGACTTATAAGGATAAAAAGGTCGAACACGCTAACATGACGGGTGGGAATGTCACCTATATGGATGCGGTCGAAAATGAAATTATTGCAGGTCGTGGACTTAAAGCACAAGATTATAAAGATTTTGCAAGTGTGATCATTTTAGATGAAGAGCTTGCCAATAGCCTTTTTGGTTCTGCAAAAGAAGCCCTCAACCAAATTGTTGAAGTAAATGAAATCAGTTACCGTGTTATTGGTGTTTACGCAAGTAAGGAAGCCAAGGCAGCCAAAGCATTTGGTGTTGGAGGACTACCAATCACTACCAATATTTCCTTGGCAGCTAATTTTAACACAGACGAGATTTCAAATATTGTCTTCCGTGTTAACGATACGAGCTTGACTCAGACTTTGGGTCCAGAGTTGGCAAGAAGAATGACAGAGATTGCAGGTCTTCAACAAGGGGAATATCAAGTTGCAGATGCGTCTGCTGCCTTCCAAGAAGTTCAACAACTCTTTGGCTTCATAACAACGATTATTAGTGCTATTGCAGGGATTTCCCTCTTTGTTGGTGGTACTGGTGTTATGAACATTATGCTTGTTTCTGTGACAGAGCGTACCCGTGAGATTGGTTTACGGAAAGCACTAGGAGCAACTCGGGGTAATATCCTAGTTCAGTTTTTGATTGAATCCATGATTTTAACCTTATTAGGTGGATTCGTTGGTCTACTGCTTGCTGCAGGGGTGACTATGCTTGCAGGGGTTCTTCTTCAAAACTTGATTGCAGGAATCGAAGTTGGTGTATCCATCCCAATCGCTCTCTTTAGTTTAGCTGTCTCAGCTAGTATCGGTATGATATTCGGTGTTCTACCAGCCAACAAAGCCTCTAAGCTTGATCCAATCGAAGCTCTTCGCTATGAATAATTTAAAAGATAAAAAAACGAGATAGACATTTGTCTGTCTTGTTTTTGTATGGATTTCTCTATCGAAAATCACTAAAAATGTGGTATAATGAAGTGTTAGAAAAACAGGTTTCATTAGCCTGGAAAGGAGATATTATGTCTGAAAAGAATTTTTATATTACAACACCGATTTACTATCCATCTGGTAAACTTCATATCGGTTCTGCCTACACAACTATCGCATGTGATGTCCTAGCACGTTACAAACGCCTGATGGGCTACGATGTCTTTTATCTGACTGGTCTTGATGAGCATGGTCAAAAGATTCAACAAAAAGCAGAAGAAGCTGGCATCACGCCTCAAGCCTATGTTGACGGAATGGCAGTTGGAGTTAAAGAACTCTGGAAATTGCTTGATATCTCATACGATAAATTCATCCGTACCACAGATGACTACCATGAAAAAGTAGTAGCACAAGTTTTTGAACGCTTGCTAGCTCAAGATGACATCTACTTAGGTGAATACTCTGGCTGGTACTCAGTATCCGATGAGGAATTCTTTACAGAAAGCCAACTTGCGGAAGTTTTCCGTGATGAAGATGGAAATGTGACGGGTGGTATCGCTCCATCAGGTCACGAGGTTGAATGGGTTTCAGAAGAGTCTTATTTCCTTCGCCTCAGCAAATACCAAGATCGCTTGGTCGAATTTTTCAAATCACATCCTGACTTCATCACTCCAGATGGTCGCCTTAATGAAATGTTGCGTAACTTCATTGAGCCAGGTTTGGAAGACTTAGCAGTATCTCGTACAACCTTTACCTGGGGTGTACCAGTCCCATCAAATCCGAAACACGTCGTCTACGTTTGGATCGATGCACTTCTTAACTATGCGACAGCTCTTGGTTATGGTCAAGATGAACATGGTAACTTTGATAAGTTCTGGAATGGAACAGTCTTCCATATGGTTGGGAAAGACATCCTTCGTTTCCACTCCATCTACTGGCCAATCCTTCTTATGATGTTGGATGTTAAATTGCCTGACCGTTTGATTGCCCACGGTTGGTTTGTCATGAAAGACGGCAAGATGTCTAAGTCTAAAGGGAATGTCGTTTATCCTGAAATGTTGGTAGAGCGCTATGGTCTCGATCCACTTCGTTACTACCTCATGCGTAGCCTTCCAGTTGGTTCAGATGGCACCTTCACTCCAGAGGACTATGTAGGTCGTATCAACTATGAATTGGCAAACGACCTTGGAAACCTCCTCAACCGTACGGTTTCAATGATTAACAAGTACTTTGATGGTCAAATCCCTGCCTATGTAGAAGGTGTAACAGACTTTGACAATGAACTTGCTCAAGTGGCAGAACAATCAATTGCTGACTACAATACCTACATGGAAGCAGTTGACTATCCACGTGCACTTGAAGCAGTCTGGACTCTTATCTCACGTACTAATAAATACATCGATGAGACAGCTCCATGGGTACTGGCTAAGGATGAAGCTCACCGTGACCAATTGGCAAGTGTGATGAGTCACTTGGCAGCTAGCCTTCGTGTCGTAGCTCACTTGATTGAGCCATTTATGATGGAAACCAGTCGTGCAGTCTTGACACAACTTGGTCTAGCAGAAGTTTCTAGCCTTGAGAACTTGAGCTTGGCTGATTTCCCTGCAGGTGTATCCGTAGTTGCCAAAGGAACACCAATCTTCCCACGTCTGGATATGGAAGAAGAAATCGCTTATATCAAGGAACAAATGGAAGGCAACAAGCCAGCAGTCGAAAAAGAATGGAATCCAGATGAAGTCGAACTCAAACTAAACAAGGAAGAAATCAAGTTTGAAGACTTTGACAAGGTTGAAATTCGTGTTGCTGAAGTAAAAGAAGTTTCTAAAGTAGAAGGTTCTGATAAGTTGCTTCAATTCCGCTTGGATGCTGGAGATGGTGAAGACCGTCAAATCCTTTCTGGTATTGCAAAATACTATCAAAACGAACAAGAATTGGTCGGTAAGAAAGTACAAATCGTTGCCAACCTCAAACCACGTAAAATGATGAAAAAATATGTCAGCCAAGGGATGATTCTCTCAGCTGAACATGATGGAAAATTAACCCTTCTAACAGTTGATCAAGCTGTACCAAACGGAAGTGTGATTGGCTAAGATTTAAAAAGAACCAGTTTAAACTGGTTCTTTTCTTTTGTAAGGTATCAGTTGATAAAAGTGGCATTCTACTTTATAATGAAGAAAAACGGAGGAAATTGCCATGAAATATATTCCATTTGGTCAAGAGAAAAGAGAATTGTCCGAAATCGTTCTAGGCATGATGCGAATCAGTGACAAGTCGGTTAAAGAGGTTGAGGAGTTGGTTGAAACAGCCCTATCTGTAGGAATCAATGCCTTTGACTTGGCAGATATCTACGGTGGAGGTCGTTGCGAAGAATTACTGGGTCAAGTGTTAAAGCATCGTCCTGACCTGCGAGAAAAGATGTGGATCCAGTCCAAGTGTGGCATTCGCATAGAAGAATTTACCTATTTTGATTTTTCAAAAGATTATATTTTAGAATCAGTAGACGGGATTCTAAAAAGATTGCAGGTTGATTATCTAGATAGCTTGATTCTCCATCGTCCAGATGCTTTGATGGAAGCTGATCAAGTGGCCCAAGCCTTTGAAATTCTACACAAATCAGGTAAAGTTCGAGACTTCGGTGTGTCCAATCAAAATCCTATGATGATGGAATTACTGAAGAAAGAGGTCAAACAACCTTTATCTATCAATCAATTACAACTAAGCGCAGCTTTCACGCCAGGATTTGAATCAGGTTTCCATGTCAATATGGAAGGTGACAAGGCAGCTTTGCGTGATGGTAGCGTCTTTGAATACTGCAAATTAAATGACATGGTTATTCAGGCCTGGTCAGTCTTGCAGTTCGGATATTTCAAAGGGAATTTTGTCGGCAATGAGAAGTTTCAACAACTAAACCAAGTCCTAAATCGATTAGCCTTAAAATACGGTGTGAGCCCTTCAGCTATTGCTATCGCTTGGGTGTTACGCTATCCAGCTAAGATGCAGGCAGTAGTAGGAACAACTAACCCTAAACATTTGATAGAAGCAAGCCAAGCAAGTAATGTTAACCTAACTCGAAAAGAATGGTATGAGATTTACCTCGCAGCAGGGAATGATTTGCCATAGGAAAAAATGCATTTTAAGAAATCACAGTCAAAAAGCCGTTGCAAAACGGTTTTTTGTTATAATAAAACAAGAGAACTATTAAGGAGAGAAACATGACATTTGAAGAAATCCTGCCTGGATTAAAGGCAAAAAAGAAATACGTGCGTATTGGCTGGGGTGGAGCTGAAAACTATGTGCAGCTTTTTGATACCATCGAGCAAAATGGCGTCGCCCTTGAAGTGACACCCTATTTCCTCATCAACGTATCTGGTGAAGGGGAAGGTTTTTCTATGTGGAGTCCAACTCCTTGTGATGTCTTAGCGACGGATTGGGTGGAAGTACATGACTAAACGGGTCTTGATTACAGGCGTGAGCTCAGGGATTGGTCTGGCGCAAGCTCGACTCTTTTTAGAAAAAAGTTATCAGGTTTTTGGAGTGGATCAGGTAGCGGATCCTCAGTTGCCAGGCGATTTTCACTTCTTACAGCGAGACTTAACCTTGGATTTGACACCAATCTTCGACTGGTGCCCTCAGGTGGATGTTCTCTGCAATACGGCTGGAGTCTTGGATGCTTACAAACCGCTTCTTGAGCAAAGCGCTCAGGAGATTCAGGAGGTTTTTGAAATCAACTATGTGACTCCGGTAGAGCTGACACGGCATTGTCTGACTAAAATGTTGGAGAAGAAGCAAGGGATCATTATCAATATGTGTTCCATTGCTTCTAGCCTAGCAGGAGGTGGCGGTCACGCTTATACTTCCTCCAAGCATGCTTTAGCAGGCTTTACCAAGCAGCTGGCTCTAGACTATGCTGAAGATGGAATTCAGGTCTTTGGGATCGCTCCAGGTGCTGTCAAGACTGGCATGACTGCTGCGGACTTTGAACCCGGTGGCTTAGCAGACTGGGTAGCTAGTGAAACGCCTATCAAACGCTGGATTGAGCCAAGTGAAATAGCTGAAGTTAGCCTCTTTTTAGCAAGTGGAAAAGCAAGCGCCATGCAAGGACAAATCTTGACTATTGATGGTGGCTGGAGCTTGAAGTAGGAGAATCTGATGGAAATCAAACACCGCTTTTTGTGTCTATGGTGTTTGCTATGAGAATGGGAAATTACTCTGCATTGAGAAAACGATAGGTCCGTATCAACACCGTTACAATCCACCTGGTGGTAGCTAGAAACTAGGATAAGGCAGAGTTACGAAGATTTCCAGAATTAGAACTGACAAGCTATAGAAATTGGAAGGTGAATGATGAGAAATCAACTAGCTCTTAGTGGCGAAAAAATTGTTGAAAAAGTTTATCCCCATTTATTGCACCACGTCGGCTTGATTCGTGGGGAATACTTGTTGAGAGAGCTCAACCAAAACATCCTGTTACCAAGTTGTCAGCAATTTGTAAAAGATTATCTAGACACTATTTGCCATTTATACTCAGATGAAGAAGTCTGGTATCGTTTTTCAGAGTTAACAAATGCAGAAGCAAATAGTCTAGACGGGACTAAAGAGTATTTTGACGAACGCCACCCATTATTTGGATATAGAGGGACTAGGCGTTTATTGGCGTGTCCAGATGAATTACAGGCTGAGGCACATGTCGTTACAGAAGTTTATCAAACCAATCCCAATCTGTCTGTTATTTTTCCTTTTGTGAATGATGCTGAACAGTTAAAACAAGCTATTAGGGTATTGCGCCAGCATGGTTTTACTGGAAAAGTTGGAACAATGATTGAATTGCCGTCAGCTTATTTTGACTTGGACAGGATACTGGAAACTGGTATTTCAAAGATTGTAGTGGGAATGAATGATTTGACTTCATTTATTTTTGCGACTATAAGAAACAGTCAATGGCATGATATGGAAAATCCCATTATGTTAGAAATGCTGGGACAGATGCAGGATAAAGCAAGGATGAAAAAGATAAATTTCGCTGTAGCAGGCTATCTGAATCCTTCTTTCATACAAAAAATGAATCAGATGGGGATTGAGTGCATTATCCACTACAGTTCTATTCCGGAGATTTTTAATTTAGAGATTGACCATCCAGATCATCTCAAATGTGTAAAAGAAGAAAGTAAAAAAATACAAAGGAGCAACCCATGACACCTCAAGAAATGTGGAATGCCTACAAGCAAATTAACCCCTCTATCGGAGATGAGATAGACGATTGGGCTTTTGGAGTGGCCCCAGACCTTTTGGCAGATTTGGTACTAAGAGGCGAAAAGACAGCAACTGCTTCAGCTTACGATCTTTACGCTCTAGAGGACGAACCCCTTCCACAAGAAGGGACCTTTGATATTATTTTAGACAGCCAAGACCAGGCTGTCTGCATTGTCGAAATTACAAAGGTTTCTGTTCAGCCTTTCTATCAAGTGTCAGCCGACCATGCCTACAAGGAAGGTGAGGGAGACAAATCTCTAGCTTATTGGCGTCAGGTTCATGAAGACTTTTTCAAAGACTGCTTTGGAGAAGCAGGTCTGACGTTTACACCTGACAGCAAGGTTGTTTTAGAAGAATTTCGCAAGGTTTACCCTCTATAGACTGCTATAAGAAAGAAAGTTTTGGGAATCATTGTCCAGGGCTTTTTTCAATCTATCAAGTGAAGTTGTGGATAAAGTATTTCAAAGATGTTTATCTTTTGAATCCCTATTCAGTCACTTTTACATTGGTTGATTATTTTTCGAAAAAAAAGAGAGAGCGTTGCTCTCTCTTCTTTATAGAAAATTATCTAATATTATTTAGAAAATTTGCGTTTCATGATTACAGTACCTGACAAGATTACCACACCTGCCAATACAAGTACTAGGCTTGTAGCTTCACCAGTAAATGGAAGAGTTGGTCCTTCTTCTGTTGTAGTTGAACGACCTGGTTCTGGAGTTGTAGTTGTTCTACCAGCACCATCTCCATCTCCGTTTCCTGGACGACCTGGTTCTTCAGTAGTAGTGGTTGTTGTAGTTGTTGTAGTGCCACCGTCACCACCACCGTTTCCATTATTTGGAACATATGGGTAAGGCGGTGTAGTTGGTTCTGGTGTTGTAGTAGTTGTAGTAGTAGTTGTAGTTGTAGGAGCTTCAGTAGACTTAGGAGCCTCAGTAGTTGTTGAAGCTACAGTAGTTGTAGGAGCCTCAGTAGTTGTTGAAGCTGCAGTAGTTGTAGGAGCCTCAGTAGTTGTTGAAGCTACAGTAGTTGTAGGAGCCTCAGTAGTTGTTGAAGCTGCAGTAGTTGTTGAAGCTGCAGTAGTTGTAGGAGCCTCAGTAGTTGTAGGAGCCTCAGTAGTTGTTGAAGCTGCAGTAGTTGTTGAAGCTGCAGTAGTTGTTGAAGCTGCAGTAGTTGTAGGAGCCTCAGTAGTTGTAGGAGCCTCAGTAGTTGTTGAAGCTGCAGTAGTTGTAGGAGCCTCAGTAGTTGTTGGGGCCTCAGTAGTTGTTGGGGCCTCAGTAGTTGTTGGGGTTGCAGTAGTTGTTGGAGCTGCAGTAGTTGTAGGAGCCTCAGTCGTTGTTGTAGTAGTTGGTTTGTTTGATGTGTTGACGACCTTAATCACGTTTGCATCATCAATTTTTTCAACTTTAGAAGTATAACCTTCAGGTGTATTTGTTTCCACTACTGAGTACTCAATCTTCTTACCGTCTTTGATACCTGGTAATTTAGTAAATTCTGCTTTCCAACCAGTAGCTTTTGTAAGAGTTTGTGTCAACCCTTCTAAGGCTTGGCCGTCAGCATACAATTGAACAGTAATATCTTTACGGTCAGCTTCTTCGTCACCAACCCATTCTTTCTGAACGGTCACAGTTGTGTCACCAGAAACCCAGAATTTCAACTCATTGTTGTTCCAGAAGGCTGGGTCTGTTTGAGGTGTTGTGATTTCATCTGAAGTCAAGGTAGCGTTGTTATCGATACGGATAGTTGTCTTAGGAATGATTGTTTGGTATTCAACGATCAATTCATCGCTAGACGATGTTTTAAATACATCACTGACATCAGATAAGTTTACAGTGAATCCATTGCCATCTGCATCGAATTTCACATGTTTCCAGAAATCCCAACCAGAAGCAACTACTTGTCCACCTTTTCTTAATGTGAATGATGGTTTCAAGTAAGTTCCCACGAAGAATTCACTTGCAGCGTGATTGGCAGCAGGAGCAAAAGTGATTTTTGAGTAATCTACAGCTGGAGCTTGGATTTTATCTGATACAACTGGGTTTGTGATGGCTTGTTTTTTGCCATCTCCGTTGATACGGATGAACCATTTTGTTAGATAGTAGTCATCTCCAACATTCATCCAAGCATAGTTTTCAGAAACATCCAATTTGAATGTCTTAGATACATAGTCACCTGTAAGGTTGTATTTATTCAAGACTGATTCAAATACGCCAGGTCCATCAGGGCGTGTAATGATGACAGATTCTGAACCGACTTTAGAAGTGGCGGTCTTGTTTCCAGGATTTCCTGGAGTGCTATCCCACACTGCTCGGTATTGGAATCCACCCTTAACATTTTGGTTCATGGCTTCGATTGCTTTTTTAAAAGTAAAAGTAATCTTCTTGTTTGTCATTGACAAGGTAGCTACTTCAGCACCGTTGGCTTGAAGTGATTGCGTTGCGAGTTCTGTGATATTTAAACCTTCGGGAGCGTCGATGGTAAAAGTATCTCCTTCTTTAACAGATTTACCTGTTAAATCCCAGTCAAAAGAAAATGTGACCTTTTGACCAGATGTATCTGCTTTAAGGTGTGTAATAGTGGGAGTGACAGTTGCTGCAGAAACTGGCTTGATGATTGACAAACCAAGAGCAACTACACTGAACATTGCTACAAACGCGAATAATTTTTTATAGAAAGTTTTCACTTGTTCCTCCATTCCTTTCTTCCATAAAATCTTCTTGTTTGGTAATAATACCCAAAATGTTGATTGGTATCATTTAATAAGATTGACAGTCCCATTCTGACGAAAAATCCTTTCTTTATTGCAGTTTACTCCAGCTCCATTGAAGATAAATTAATGCAATAGTTTTAAGACTCCGTATGTTATTAACTAATTTACATTTAGAGTGACTTTTTAACGTAAAAGGGATTTTCTGCTAGTTTATTTCATGGACGTGAATCCAATATTTAAAAAATAACCAATGAATTTTTTAAATATTGGATTCACTTCTGAAGAAAACTAATATTAGAAGTGCAATATATTAAAAAAACATAATGATTGTCATAGATTAAGTATTAATATACCAAACACACTAATTTTAGCACTAACGTATGCATTAGTCAACGAAATAGGTGCGAATTTCCTATAAATTTTGGAGTCTTTTGACTTTTTTTGACAAAATACCAAAACAGGCTTAAAATATAGAAATTCTAGGTGTTAACAAAACTATTTTCTTATTATTTTGGTTAAAAAAGATAATAATTATATAAATGAACTTTCAAAGCTTTTTTCTGACTTAAAATATGATAAAATAGGTATGTTTGAACTAGAGCATTCGCTCAGAAATTTAGAATAGGAGAATATGATGCAAGCAGTAGAACATTATATCGAAACATTTGTTCCTGAACATTATGATTTATTTTTAGACTTGAGTCGTGAGACCAAGACGTTTTCAGGAAAAGTAACCATTACTGGTCAAGCTAAAAGTGACCGTATTTCCCTTCACCAAAAAGACTTGGAGATTGCTTCTGTTGAAGTAGCAGGGCAAGCTCGTCCATTTACAGTTGATAATGAAAACGAAGCTCTTCATATCGAACTTGCGCAAGCAGGTCAAGTCGAATTGGTTCTTGCTTTTTCAGGTAAAATTACTGACAACATGACAGGAATCTACCCATCTTACTACACAGTTGATGGAGTGAAGAAGGAAGTCTTATCAACTCAGTTTGAAAGCCACTTTGCTCGTGAGGCCTTTCCATGTGTGGATGAGCCAGAAGCAAAAGCAACCTTTGACCTTTCTCTTCGTTTTGATCAAGAAGAAGGCGAATTGGCCTTGTCAAATATGCCTGAGATTGATGTTGAGAATCGCAAAGAAACTGATATCTGGAAATTTGAGACAACACCTCGTATGTCTTCTTACTTGTTAGCTTTCGCGGCTGGAGACTTGCAAGGCGTTACCGCAAAAACTAAAAATGGTACTTTGGTAGGTGTCTACTCAACCAAAGCACATCCACTTTCTAACCTTGAATTCTCACTAGACATCGCTGTTCGTTCGATTGAATTCTACGAAGACTACTATGGTGTCAAATATCCAATTCCTCAATCTCTTCATATCGCCCTTCCTGACTTCTCATCTGGTGCTATGGAAAACTGGGGTCTTGTCACTTACCGTGAAGTTTACTTGATTGTGGACGAAAACTCAACCTTTGCCAGCCGTCAACAAGTTGCTCTTGTCATTGCCCATGAGCTTGCTCACCAATGGTTTGGTAACCTTGTGACTATGAAGTGGTGGGATGACCTTTGGCTCAATGAAAGCTTCGCGAACATGATGGAATATGTCTGTGTGGACGCCATCGAGCCAAGCTGGAATATCTTTGAAGACTTCCAAACAAGTGGTGTTCCTTCAGCTCTTAAACGTGATGCGACAGATGGTGTTCAGTCAGTTCACGTAGAAGTAACTCATCCAGACGAAATCAATACTCTCTTTGATCCAGCTATTGTCTACGCCAAGGGTAGCCGTCTCATGCACATGCTTCGTCGTTGGCTAGGAGATGCTGATTTTGCTAAAGGTTTAGGTGCCTACTTTGAAAAACACAAATACGGAAATACCATTGGTCGTGACTTATGGAATGCTCTTGGTCAAGCATCGGGTCGTGACGTAGCAGCCTTTATGGATTCTTGGTTGGAGCAACCTGGTTATCCAGTCTTGACTGTTAAAGTTGAAAACGATGTATTGAAGATTTCACAAAAACAATTCTTCATCGGTGAACACGAAGATAAGAACCGTCTCTGGGTAGTGCCACTCAACAGCAACTGGAAAGGTTTGCCAGATACACTCGAAACTGAAAGTATTGAGATTCCTGGCTACGCTGCTTTGCTTGCTGAAAACAAAACAGCCCTTCGACTCAACACTGAAAATACAGCCCACTACATTACAGACTATCAAGGTGAATTGCTGGATGCTATCCTTTCAGAATTAGTAGAACTTGATAATACAAGCAAACTTCAAATCGTCCAAGAACGTCGTTTGTTGGCTGAAGCTGGTCATATTTCATTTGCTGACTTGCTTCCAGTTGTGGATCAATTGGCACAAGAAGAATCTTACCTAGTTGTTGCAGCAGTTTCTCAAGTTATTTCAGCTCTTGAACGCTTTATCGATGAAGGAACTGAAACTGAGAAAGCCTTTAAAGCACTTGTTGCGAAACTTGCTCGTTACAACTACGACCGCCTTGGATTTGAAGCAAAAGACGGAGAAGCTGATGAGGATGAATTGGTTCGTCAATTGACAATTTCTATGATGATTCGCTCAAATGATGAGGGAGCCAGCCAAGTTGCTAGTCAAATCTTTGCAGCTCATAAGGACAATCTTGCAGGACTTCCAGCGGCTATCCGCTCACAAGTTCTCATCAATGAAATGAAACATCATGAGACCAAAGACTTGGTAGCTCTATACCTTGACCTCTATACAAATGCTACAGATGCAGTCTTTAAACGCCAGTTGGCTGCTGCTCTATCATATAGTACAGATGCAGAAAATATCCAAACGCTTCTTGCAACTTGGAAGGATAAATTTATCGTCAAACCACAAGACCTTGCATTGTGGTACCTACACTTCCTTGGACACAAGGCCACTCAAGAAACAGCTTGGACATGGGCGCGTGAAAACTGGGATTGGGTTAAGGGAGCTCTTGGTGGAGACATGAGCTTTGATCGATTCGTCATCTACCCTTCTAATATCTTTAAAACTGAAGAACGCTTGGCAGAATATAAAGCCTTCTTTGAACCACAAGTTTCTGACCTAGCACTTAGCCGTAATATCCGCATGGGTATCAAGGATATCGCAGCTCGCGTTGAATTGATTAAGAGTGAAAAAGCAGCAGTTGAAGCAGCAGTTGCAGAATATAGCAAAGCTTAAAATCATTCAAGTTTAAATAGATGAAAAAAACTCAACTTTCTCTTAGAAAAACAAGGAAAGTTGAGTTTTTTTTAAGATATTTTTGTTATAATAAGCTTAATAAGGAGGAATTTTTGATGATCAAAATTCTATTAGTGGAAGATGACCTAGGCCTGTCAAATTCTGTCTTTGATTTCTTGGATGATTTTGCTGATGTCATGCAGGTTTTTGATGGAGAAGAAGGTCTTTATGAGGCTGAAAGTGGCGTCTATGACTTGATTCTATTGGACTTGATGTTACCAGAAAAAAATGGTTTCCAAGTCTTAAAAGAACTACGTGAAAAAGGTGTTTCGACTCCTGTTCTCATTATGACAGCTAAGGAAAGTCTTGATGACAAAGGACATGGCTTTGAGCTGGGAGCAGATGACTATCTAACCAAACCATTTTATCTAGAAGAACTCAAGATGCGTATTCAGGCACTTCTCAAACGCTCAGGGAAATTTAACGAAAATACCTTAACGTACGGTGATTTGACAGTCAATCTATCTACTAATGAAGTTAAGGTTCAAGATGCCTCTGTTGAGCTGCTTGGTAAAGAATTTGAACTCTTGGTCTATTTCCTCCAAAACCAAAATGTCATCTTACCAAAAACCCAAATCTTTGACCGTTTATGGGGATTTGACAGTGACACAACCATTTCCGTTGTAGAAGTTTATGTATCAAAAGTTCGTAAGAAATTGAAAGGTTCAGCCTTTGCTGAAAATCTCCAAACTTTGCGTAGTGTTGGGTATATTTTAAAACATGTTTAAGAAATTAAAAAAGAATTGGTACGCAGAAGATTTTAGCTACTTTATCCGTAATTTTGGTGTTTTCACCCTAATTTTCTCTGCCATGACCTTGATTATCTTGCAGGTTATGCACTCCAGTCTCTACACATCAGTGGATGAGAAACTGCTATCTCTCAGCAACAATCCTCAGGACATCATTCAATTGGCCGTCAATCGTGCAACTGAAGACGTTAAGGATTTAGATAGTGGCAGTGTCGCTTCAGCATCTGATAAAAAGCCAAATGTGAGTTCCAATACTGAAGTGATTTTGCTAGATTCAAATTTGAATCAATTAGTGACTGGCAATCGCTTTTTGGGATTAGACAGAATAACTTTCAATAAAAAGGATTTAAACCATATCCGACAACTTCATGTTGTGAATAGCTACGGCCAGGATGAGATTTATCGGGTGGTCTTAACGGAAATGAATATTGATTCTGTTTCGACTAATATTAAGTATGCTGCTGTCTTGATCAATACTAGTCAGTTAGAACAGATTAGTCAAAACCACGAACAGTTGATTGTGGTGGTCATGGCAAGTTTCTGGATTCTATCTATCTTAGCCAGTCTCTATCTTGCACGTGTCAGTGTTAAACCCTTACTTGAAAGTATGCAAAAGCAGAAAAGTTTTGTGGAAAATGCCAGTCATGAATTACGGACTCCGTTGGCAGTTCTTCAGAACCGTCTGGAAACTCTTTTTAGAAAACCAGAGGCGACTATTATGGAGTCAAGTGAGAGCATCGCTTCTAGTTTGGAAGAAGTTCGAAATATGAAGTTTTTAACGACTAACCTTCTCAATCTGGCACGTAGAGATGATGGAATCAAGCCTGAGTTTGGAGAGGTAAAGCCAGACTTCTTTAATACAACCTTTACTAACTATGAGATGATTGCGTCCGAGAATAATCGTGTTTTTCGTTTCCAAAATCGTGTTCATCGCACCATTATCACAGATAAACTCCTCCTCAAGCAATTGATGACCATTCTGTTTGACAATGCGGTCAAGTATACAGAAGAAGAAGGAGATATATATTTTGAGATTTCAACGAAAGAACGAAGCCTCTATCTAACGGTAGCTGATAATGGGATCGGTATTTCTGCAGCCGATAAAAAGAAAATCTTTGATCGTTTTTATCGTGTGGATAAGGCACGTACACGGCAAAAGGGTGGTTTCGGTTTAGGCTTGTCTTTAGCTAAGCAGATCGTCGATGCCTTAAAAGGCTCTATCAGTGTGAAAGATAACAAACCTAACGGAACAATTTTTGAAGTCAAGATAGCTATCACAACACCATCAAAACGAAAGAATAAATAAAAAAACCTTCGATTCATCGAAGGTTTTTATTTGAATTTTTTCTTGATAAAAGTGCGCTGAAATTGTAAAGCTACAAGACTGAGGCCGATAGCCAAAGCAAATGATAAAACAGTGTTCAATTTAAGCGATAAGAACATAAAACTAAAGATAGCTAAAAAGATACAGAAGCAAGCAATGTTTACAAAAAATAGGACTTCCTTTACACTAGCAACAGAAGTATTTTCTGGAACATAATCTTGAAACTGAGCAGTTTTTATACTCTCTTGTTCTAACTCATACGGGTGTAGTTTTCTTGCGGGCATATTTCTCTCCTTAACAGTACATTACTATTTTATCATTTTTTAAAGAGAGAATTATTACAGAATGGTTACAAATTGCATAAAATCTGTTATCAAGGCCAATTTCGGTTTTCTTGACATGCTGATGGGAAAATGATAGGATGAGTAAACCGTTTAAACTTTATTATTTTTCTCTTATTTCAACGAGGGGAAATTTGATGGTTAAAACGAATAAAAATCATACACAGATGCAAATAAATTCAATTTTGAAGTAAGGACAGGATTCTTTTAAATTGATTCTAGTTGTTCAAGACGAGATAGTTTTCTATCTTTAGTGCTATGGTAAAGAGGAGATTTGTTCCCTCAACAACAGAATACTTAAAGGAGATCAGCATGTATCTTGCTATCAAAGAAATTTTACAGAATAAACTGCGTTACAGTTTAATTCTAACTACCATTTTTCTCATTGCTTTTATGGTCTTTTTTATGACTAGTTTGGCTCTCGGGCTTGTTCGAAATAACAGGGCTGCTATTGATAATTGGCAAGCAACAGGAGTTGTGCTATCCGATTATGCAAATGATAATTTGACTGCATCCTTTATACCAGAAAAAGACTACAAAGATAAAGTGTCTGAGGATGCTGTTCCCCTAAGCTACATGTTCGCGGTGACAAACCTTGTCGATAGTAGTGACAAGTTGAATGTCTCTATTTTTGGTCAAGAGTGGGACAGTTTTATCTCGCCAAACTTGATTGAAGGTCATTACCCGGAAAATGACCAAGAAGTGGTAGTGGATCAGTCCTTTGAAAATTACGGCATCAAACTTGGGGACGCTATTCAACTCAACGGAAGTGAGACAAGTTTTAAGATTGTAGGTTTGACCAGAGAAAATAAATTTTTCACGGAACCTGTTGTCTTTACAAGTTTAACAACGTATTGGGATTTACAAGGAATAACAAAAGGCAATCGTTCGATCTCTGCATTGGTATTGCAAAATGATGTAGAAGTGACTGGCGATGGTTTGAAGCAGATTTCTATTCAAAAAATGATTTCGAAAATTCCTGGCTATACCCCTCAGGTCAATGTATTCTCAGGAATGATTCTAGCAATGATTGTCATTACAGGTCTGATTGTAGGAATTTTTATCTACATCATTACCATTCAAAAATTAGGCCTCTATGGAATTATGCGAGCGCAAGGGATTCAGATAAAATCCATCGTATGGTCCCTTTTCTGTCAAATCTTTCTTTTATCTGGTTTGGGTATAGGATTGGCTTTGTTAGCCATTTGGGCTGTTATTTTAGTCTTACCTGCAACCTTCTTTTTCTACCCTAGTTGGTTGGCATACTTTGTGTTAAGCCTGGTCATTTGCTTGATGGCACTACTAGGTAGCGTCATTTCGCTTCCGCGTCTACTTAAAGTGGATCCAATTACAGCGATTGCAGAATGATAAGGAGAATGATATGACGACATTAATTGAGATGATTCAAGTGACAAAAACTTATGGCGAAGGCAATATGAAAGTTACAGCTCTCCATGAGACCAATTTTCAGCTAAACGCTGGGGAGTTTGTAGCGATTGTGGGGCCTTCTGGATCAGGTAAAACAACCTTTTTAACGACTCTAGGCCAACTTCAGGAAGCTTCAAGTGGAAAGATTCTAGTAAAGGGAAAAGAGACTGGGCATTTATCTGAAAAAGAAAAAACAAATATGCGCTTTAGAGAATTTGGTTTTATCCTCCAAGCTTCAAATCTGATTCCCTTTTTAACGGTTAAGGAGCAATTAGATTTAATTGATCGTTTGGATAAAAAGAAATCTATAAAAAGTGACCGACAAGAGTTGTTCAGTTTGTTGGATTTGGAAAAGGTTCAAAATCACTATCCCAAAGCTCTCTCTGGTGGTGAACGCCAACGTGCTGCAATTGCTAGAGCCCTTTATAATAATCCTAGTATCGTGCTTGCAGACGAACCGACTGCTAGCTTGGATACACAACGTGCTTATCAAGTGACGGATATGCTGGCTTCAATTGCCCATGAGCAAGGTAGGGGTGTTGTCATGATTACACATGATACTCGCTTACTAGATAAGGTTGACCGTATTTATGTGATGAATGATGGACGACTTGTTGAAAAGGCACAAGCATAAATCTAAAAAGTGAACTGTTAGTGATACGGTTCACTTTTTTTAAATTTGGACTAACAAGACCCACTTTTCTATATAGCTGATTTTTTGGAAATGTGGTATAATTTTCTCTATGGAAAAGATTATCATTACAGCAACTGCTGAAAGTATTGAACAAGTAAAACAGCTACTTGAAGCTGGTGTCGACCGCATTTATGTCGGTGAGAAAGATTTTGGTCTTCGTTTGCCAACTACCTTTAGTCATGAAGAATTGCGTGAAATCGCAAAAATTGTTCATGATGCCGGTAAGGAATTAATCGTTGCGGTCAATGCTCTTATGCACCAAGACATGATGGACCGTATCAAGCCCTTCTTGGACTTTTTAGAAGAAATCAAAACGGACTATATCACAGTTGGGGACGCAGGTGTCTTTTATGTGGTTAACCGTGATAACTATTCTTTCAAAACGATTTACGATGCCTCAACCATGGTCACAAGCAGTCGTCAGATTAACTTCTGGGGACAAAAAGCAGGAGCATCAGAAGCAGTTTTGGCGCGTGAAATACCATCTGCAGAACTTTTCAAAATGCCTGAAATTTTAGAAATTCCTGCTGAGGTCTTGGTTTACGGAGCTAGTGTCATTCACCATTCTAAGCGTCCACTCTTGCAAAACTACTATAATTTCACACAGATTGATGATGAAAAATCTCGTCAACGTGACTTGTTCTTGGCTGAGCCAAGTGACCCAGAGAGTCATTACTCTATTTTTGAGGACAATCATGGAACCCATATCTTTGCTAACAATGACCTTGATTTGATGACCAAGTTGACTGAGTTGGTAGAACATGGTTTCACTCATTGGAAGCTTGAAGGTCTCTACACTCCAGGCCAAAACTTTGTAGAAATTGCAAAACTCTTTATCCAAGCGCGCAATTTAATTCAAGAAGGTAACTTTACTCATGACCAGGCCTTCTTGCTTGATGAAGAAGTTCGCAAGCTCCATCCTAAAAATCGTTTCTTGGATACTGGATTTTATGACTATGACCCTGATATGGTTAAATAAACATCACAAAACCCGAAATAAAATGTTCGGGTTTTTCTAGTACAAGGATGAATTTGAAGCGTATTCATGATATAATAGAAGTAGCTCTATTTGGAGGTGTATAAGTGGAAAATCTGAAAAAAATGGCAGGGATTAAAGCTGCCGAGTTCGTTAAAGATGGTATGGTTGTCGGGCTTGGAACAGGCTCAACTGCCTACTATTTCGTAGAAGAAATAGGTCGTCGTATCAAGGAAGAGGACTTACAGATTACAGCTGTAACGACTTCTAGTGTGACCAGCAAGCAGGCAGAAGGACTCAATATTCCTCTTAAGTCTATTGATCAAGTGGACTTTGTAGACCTGACAGTTGATGGTGCAGATGAAGTAGACAGTCAGTTTAACGGAATCAAAGGCGGTGGTGGGGCCCTTCTCATGGAAAAGGTTGTCGCAACTCCATCTAAAGAATATATCTGGGTAGTTGATGAAAGTAAGTTAGTAGAGAAACTCGGTGCCTTTAAATTACCAGTAGAGGTTGTTCAATATGGTGCCGAACAGGTATTTCGTCGATTTGAACGAGCTGGCTATAAACCGAGCTTTCGTGAAAAAGATGGTCAACGCTTTGTGACGGATATGCAAAACTTTATTATCGATTTGGCCCTGGAAGTGATTGAAGACCCAATTGCTCTCGGACAAGAATTGGATCATGTCGTTGGTGTCGTCGAGCATGGGTTGTTTAACCAAATGGTGGATAAGGTCATCGTTGCTGGACAAGAGGGCGTTCAGATTTTAACTTCAACAAAAGCAAAATAATCAAAATAAAAAGGAGACACACTATGCCAAAATTTAATCGTATTCACTTGGTAGTACTAGATTCTGTAGGAATCGGTGCAGCACCAGATGCTCATAACTTTGTCAACGCTGGTGTTCCTGATGGTGCATCAGACACGCTTGGACACATTTCAAAATCAGTAGGTTTGAATGTTCCAAATATGGCAAAACTTGGTCTTGGAAACATTCCTCGCGAAACACCATTGAAGACAGTTCCAGCTGAGAGCAATCCAACAGGTTATGCAACTAAGCTTGAAGAGGTATCTCTAGGTAAAGATACCATGACTGGTCACTGGGAAATCATGGGACTTAATATCACTGAACCTTTCGATACTTTTTGGAATGGATTCCCAGAGGAAATCCTTACTAAAATAGAAGAATTTTCAGGACGTAAGGTTATTCGTGAAGCCAACAAACCATACTCAGGAACAGCTGTCATCGATGACTTTGGACCACGCCAAATGGAAACTGGCGAGTTGATTATCTATACATCAGCTGACCCAGTTCTTCAAATCGCAGCCCACGAAGATATCATTCCTTTGGATGAACTCTACCGTATCTGTGAATACGCTCGTTCGATTACTTTAGAGCGTCCAGCTCTTCTCGGACGCATTATTGCTCGTCCTTATGTTGGTGAGCCTGGAAACTTCACTCGTACGGCTAACCGTCGTGACTTAGCTGTATCTCCATTTGCTCCAACTGTTTTGGACAAATTGAATGAAGCTGGTATTGATACATATGCAGTTGGTAAGATTAACGATATCTTCAACGGTGCTGGTATCAATCACGATATGGGTCACAATAAGTCAAATAGTCATGGAATTGATACACTATTGAAGACTATGGGACTTCCTGAATTTGAAAAAGGATTCTCCTTCACAAACTTGGTAGACTTTGATGCTTTATATGGACACCGTCGTGATCCACACGGCTATCGTGATTGTTTGCATGAGTTTGATGAGCGCTTGCCAGAAATTATGGCAGCAATGAGAGAAGACGATCTTCTTTTGATTACTGCTGACCACGGAAATGACCCAACCTATGCTGGTACTGACCATACTCGTGAATATATTCCACTTTTGGCATACAGTCCATCCTTTAAAGGCAATGGATTAATTCCAGTTGGACACTTCGCTGACATCTCAGCAACGATTGCAGAGAACTTTGGTGTTGAAAAAGCCATGATCGGTGAAAGTTTCTTAGATAAATTAGTTTAAGATGATTCGCTACGCTCTACTTGTTAGAGGTATTAATGTCGGTGGAAAGAACAAGGTGGTCATGGCTCAACTGCGTCAAGAATTGACGGAGTTGGGATTAGAAAATGTAGAAACCTACATCAATAGTGGTAATATTTTCTTTAATAGCATTGTGCCTAGAACTAAATTAATAGAGAATTTACAGGCTTTCTTTGAAAGACGCTATCCATTTATTCAGAGTTTTTCCTTGCTGAGTCTTGAAGACTATGAAAAGGAGCTTAGAAATCTTCCTGATTGGTGGAATCATGAGATGGCTCGCAAGGATGTGCTCTTTTACACTGAGAGCTTGGATGTGGATCAAGTCATCGAGAAAGTGAACAGTTTGGAACTGGTCGATGAAGTACTTCATTTTGGGAAATTAGGGATCTTCTGGGGTAAATTGTCAGAAGCTAGCTACTCTAAAACAGCTTATCACAAGCACTTGCTTAAGATGCCTTTCTATCGCAATATTACCATTCGTAACGCTAATACCTTTGACAAAATTGGTCAATTTTTAAAACATAAAGAAGGAGATACCTAATGACATTATTAAATAAAATCAATGAAACAGCAGCATTTTTGAAGGGCAAAGGAATCGAAGCTCCTGAGTTCGGTTTGATCCTTGGTTCAGGTCTTGGAGAATTGGCTGAAGAAATCGAAAATGCAGTCGTAGTAGACTACTCTGACATTCCAAACTGGGGTCAATCCACAGTAGTCGGACATGCTGGGAAATTGGTTTATGGTGATCTTGCTGGACGTAAAGTCTTGGCTCTTCAAGGTCGTTTCCACTTCTACGAAGGAAATCCTCTTGAAGTGGTGACTTTCCCAGTTCGTGTCATGAAAGTTTTGGGATGTGAAGGAGTGCTTGTAACCAACGCTGCTGGAGGTATCGGCTTCGGTCCTGGTACCTTGATGGCTATTACTGACCACATCAATATGACTGGTCAAAACCCATTGATTGGTGAAAACTTGGATGACTTTGGTCCACGTTTCCCTGATATGTCGAAAGCTTACACTCCAGAATACCGTGAGACTGCTCATCAAGTAGCAGACAAATTGGGCATTAAACTGGATGATGGGGTTTATATCGGTGTGACAGGTCCAACTTATGAAACTCCAGCTGAAATCCGTGCATATAAGACTCTTGGTGCAGATGCTGTCGGTATGTCAACTGTTCCTGAAGTTATTGTGGCAGCCCACTCAGGCTTAAAAGTTCTAGGAATTTCATGTATCACTAACCATGCTGCTGGTTTCCAAGAAGAACTCAACCACGAAGAAGTAGTGGAAGTGACAGAACGCGTCAAAGGCGACTTCAAAGGATTGCTGAAAGCGATTCTTGCTGAATTATAATCATGGTACATAAGTTGAGGAGGAGTCTTCAGAAGATCCCATATAACCTCAAATTAGTCCTAGCGGTTATCATGCTGGGGCTAGTTACAGGTATATTCGGAATTTTGCTCCATTATCTTTTAGAGCTGGTTGAAGGGATTGCTTTTGGTCAGACAGAGCATAACACTGGATTCTTGACAGATGGTGTTGCCTCATCACGAATAGGCTTCAGTTTAATCATCGTGGGTGTCAGTTCTGCCTTGGTCTGGTATTTCTTGCAAAGAAAAGCAAAGATTTTTTCCATCAAAGCGCAGATGAAAGATGAAACGTCACAATATAAACTTCATTTTTTAAAACAGCTAGTTCATTCAATTTGGCAGATTGTTGCAGTTGGAGGAGGAGCTCCTATCGGTAAGGAAGCTGCGCCGCGGGAGATTGGAGCTTTATTTGCAAGACCTATTGCCAATATTTTTTCTCTCTCCGTGAAGGACCAAATCTTTCTCATTGCCTGTGGAGCTAGTGCGGGTTTAGCAGCTGTCTATCAGGTTCCGTTAACGAGTGTGTTTTTCGTTTTTGAAACCTTGGGAATTGCTTTATCTGTCAAACGTTTTTTCTTGGTCGGTCTGACTACATATGTATCAGCCTTTACAGCAGGCTTTGTTGTTTCAGATCATGCTCTCTACCAGATTCCAGCTTTGACTTGGTCACTAGGTGATATGTGGCTTATTCCCTTATTAGTTCTTTTCCTGACTCCACTCGCTTGGCTTTTTAGTCGCTTCAACAAACAAGTTTCTTCAAAGAGAATAAAGGACAAGCGGATACTCTATACTCTGCCTGTAACATTCCTTTTCCTTGTTGGATTGGCTAACCATTTGCCTCATCTACTTGGTAATGGGCGTATGATGGCTCAGGAAATTTTAAACGGCAGTAATGCCAAGACGGTAATCCTCTTATTTGTCTTGAAAGCCTTGGTCGTTTTAGTTACCCTTTGGGCAGGTGCCTATGGCGGTACCTTGACCCCATCTTTTGCCTTAGGGATGGCAGGAGCTGCACTCTTGACCATGATTCTAGGAGGTGGCAACCAGCCAGCAGTCTTACTATTAGGTTCGGTTTGCTTTTTAGCTGTGACCTTGAAGGCACCCCTGTCTGCAACTGGATTGGTAATGGGGTTCACTGGTCAATCATTAGAGGCTATACCTTTTCTTTTGGTGACTGCTTACTTGGCATTTGGTTTTGCTAAAATGCTGGACCGAATCCCTTGGGAGAAATACTTACGACCAAAGACAAGGATAAAAGAAAATTAATAAGAATACTCTAGTTTTTCTAATCCAAAGTATATTTTAAATTTATAATCAATATCATTTAATAAAGAAAGGCAGAGCATGTGTTCAGATTTGAACACGAGCGGAAAGCTTTTCTAAACAAAATACACACAGAAAGGAAGGGTTAACCGTATTCGCTGAACTGAATACGGGCGGAGAACTGTGTAAAAAAGATAAACTGTCTAGCATCTGCGATGCGTCGTCAGTTTCCTATTTTTACTTTGTTCTCTGTCGCCCTTTATATCTTAATTATGTCTATCCATATTGCTGCTAAGCAAGGTGAAATTGCTGATAAAATTCTTCTTCCTGGGGATCCTCTTCGTGCGAAATTTATCGCTGAGAACTTTTTAGAAGACGCTGTTTGTTTCAACGAAGTCCGTAACATGTTTGGTTACACAGGTACTTACAAAGGTCACCGTGTATCTGTTATGGGAACAGGAATGGGGATGCCATCGATTTCTATTTATGCGCGCGAGTTGATTGTTGACTACGGAGTGAAGAAATTAATCCGTGTGGGAACGGCTGGTTCTTTGAATGAGGATGTTCACGTCCGTGAATTGGTCTTGGCTCAAGCAGCTGCAACCAACTCAAACATCATCCGCAACGATTGGCCTCAATACGATTTCCCACAAATCGCTAGCTTTGATCTTTTAGATAAGGCTTACCACATTGCCAAAGACCTTGGTATGACTACTCATGTCGGAAATGTCTTGTCATCAGACGTTTTCTATTCAAACTACTTTGAGAAGAACATTGAACTTGGTAAATGGGGCGTGAAAGCTGTAGAAATGGAAGCAGCAGCTCTTTACTACCTTGCTGCCCAACACCACGTCGATGCTTTAGCTATTATGACCATTTCTGATAGCTTGGTTAATCCAGAAGAGGATACTACAGCAGAAGAACGTCAAAACACCTTCACTGATATGATGAAGGTTGGTCTAGAGACTTTAATTGCAGAATAAGAAAAGAGGTTTCCTTAACAGGAAACCTCTTTTTTATGAAGAAAGCTATCTAGTTCTTTTTGATTAGTGATTATGGTTACCTTGTCTGCATAGTCTGAACAGATCTGTTGATAATGGTTTTTGTGAGAAGAGTTACGTCCATCCCAAAGAATCCAGCGGATAAACTCCCAGTCAAAACGTTCAGGACAACCGTCTGCCATACTTTCTCTAACTTTTCCTCTGTATCTTAGATAGCGTTTAAAGGCTCTTGCTAAACAATTCCATGCTGAGAAGTTTAAAAAGATAATCTGATCAGCTTGCTCCATTCTTTCCTCATAGCAACACCAGCTATAGTTGCCGTCGATAACCCAATCCTCATGTTTAGAAAGGAAAGTCTTCATTTTCTTTAACATCCAATCTCGATCGCTATCTTGCCACCCAGGCTGAAATTGCAATCGGTCTATATGGAGTTTAGGAATGGAGTAGTAGCTGGAAAGTTTTTCTGCCAGAGTAGATTTGCCTGAGCCTGAATATCCTATAATAGCAATTTTCATGATAACCTCCAGAAAAATGTGTACAAAAAAAGCTCCGAAGAGCTCATTTTGTATCCAGTTAAAGATTAACCTAGTTTAGCTGCAAGACGTGCTTTATCACGGTTAGCTTTATTCTTGTGGATCAAACCTTTAGTTTCTGCTTTATCGATGGCTGAGCTAGCAGCACGGTAAAGTTCTTCAGATGGGTTTGCTTCAAAAGCTTTGATAGCAGTACGCATAGCTGATTTTTGAGCTGAGTTCTTTTCGTTTTGTTTAACGTTCAATTCAGCGCGTTTGATAGCTGATTTAATGTTTGCCAATGTTCTTACCTCCATATTTACTAACTATACCATTATATCTGAAAACTATTATTTTGACAAGGGGAAATCACTTTTTTAAATAAATTTCATCAATTTCATGATTTTTAGATTTATGAAGAATGACTTCAGCCCGATTTCTGGTTGGTTCGATGTAGTTTTGTAGATTGGTCAAATTAATACTTGTCCAAACCTGATGAGCAAAATCTTTGACTTCACTGATTGGTTGCTGGGTGAAACGATAGTAATAGTTGTTTGGATCATCTTGTGCAAAGCTAAGAAGTTTCAAGAAACGATCCAAATACCAGCTCTCGATATCCTCGACTGCAGCATCTACATAGATTGAAAAATCAAAGAAGTCTGTAATATAAAGACGGCTGTTATGTGGTGTTTGAAAGACGTTGATACCCTCTACGATGACAAAATCCGCTGCTTGGACTCTTTGTGTTTTATCAGGTACGATATCGTAGATTTCGTGAGAATAAACGGGAATATCTACATCCTGACCGTTTTTAAGTTGATCAAGGAAATCGAGCAAGCTTTCCATATCATAACTCTCAGGGAAACCTTTTCGGTTTAGGATATTTCGCTCATTTAAGATACTGTTAGGATAGAGAAATCCATCAGTTGTCACTAATTCAACACTTGCTTCTGGAAAAATACGGGAAAGCAAAATTTGTAAGAGTCGGCTAGTAGTTGATTTGCCAACAGCGACACTACCTGAAATTCCGATAATAAATGGCTGATTTTTACTCTCCCTTTGGAGAAAAATTCCTTTTGAAAAGGCTAGATCTTCTTTGGAGCGTTTGTAGATTTGAATCAGATGAGCTAGCGGCAGGTAAATATCTGTTACATCTTGGAGACTAATCTGGTCATTAAAACTCTTAATCGAATCCAATTCCTCCTCGGTTAAAGGAGGTGTAGTTTTACGATGTAAAGATTGCCAAGTTCCGCGACTGATTTTTTCATAATGTATAAATTCGTTGGTCATAAAATTTCCTCGTTTGATACCTCAGTATACCATAATTTACAAAGAAAGACATCTGAATTATTTGAGAAAAAGCGCTTTCTTTGTTAGAATAGAGGTAGAATAAACATCAAAAGAGGTGATGTTATGAGAGTAGAAATAAGTGATAAAATACTAAAACTAAGTTGTTTACTTGTTGCTATTTTGTGGTTGTCTCCAACATTGATTGAGTTTACTGTGAGTTTAGGAAGTCAAACCTATAGTTGGTCTGCCTTTGTCTTGTTATTCTTGCTACCAATTATTGGTTTTATTTATTTGATTCTCGCCATTTTAATAAGAAAATGGTGGCTTTTCTTGTTTGGTCTAGCCTGTATTTTTTCCTTTGCTATCACTATGGCATTGGGTTATTACTTGCTCGGTCCTTAAAAGGAAATTCAACTTATATTATTTTTCAATAAATCGATGGCAAAGAAAAGCCTTTGTTGTCATGTAAACGATTTACAATTAACTTATTTATGTGGTAAAATGAAACTATGAGTAAAATGTATTATGCAGAAAATCCAGATGCAGCCCATGATGTTCATGAACTTAGAGTTGAGCTACTTGGGCAAAAGATGACCTTTTTGACAGATGCTGGTGTCTTTAGTAAAAAAATGATTGATTTCGGTAGTCAGTTGTTGTTAAGATGTCTAGATGTCGAAAAAGATGAAAAAATCCTTGATGTTGGTTGTGGCTACGGTCCAATAGGCTTGTCTTTGGTTAAAGCTTATGGTGCCCAAGCGACCATGGTGGATATCAATAATCGTGCCCTGGATTTATCCCAGCAAAATGCGGTAAAAAACAAGGTTCAAGCGACTATCTTCCAGTCCAATATTTATGAGCAGGTAGAAGGTCAATTCGATCATGTCATTTCGAATCCGCCCATTCGTGCAGGCAAGCAGGTCGTTCATGAAATCATCGAGAACAGTATTGATTATCTTATGGATGGTGGAGATTTGACCATTGTCATTCAGAAAAAACAAGGAGCTCCTAGTGCCAAAAACAAGATGGAAGAAGTCTTTGGTAATTGTGAGGTCGTGAAGAAAGACAAGGGATATTATATCCTTAGAAGTGTGAAAGAATGAGAGCAGTAGATCTAATCCAGAAAAAAAGAGCCGGGCAAAAACTAACCTCAAGTGAAATCCAATGGCTGGTAGAAGGCTATGTTGCAGGAACTGTTCCTGATTACCAGATGTCAGCCTTTGCTATGGCTGTTTATTTTAAAGGCATGACCACTAGAGAGATTTCTGATCTGACGATGAACATGATCAAGACAGGTCAGGAGTTTGATTTATCCGCTATTGAAGGTATCAAGGTCGATAAACACTCCACCGGGGGAGTAGGAGATAAGGTTACCTTGATTTTAGCTCCATTAGTCGCTAGTTTTGACGTACCAGTTGCAAAGATGAGTGGTAGAGGTCTAGGACATACGGGTGGAACAATCGATAAATTAGAATCTATCAAAGGTTTTCAAGTCGAACGCAGTCAGGATGACTTTATCAAACAGGTTCAGGATATCGGGGTTTCAGTTATTGGTCAATCTGACCAACTAGTCAAAGCGGATAAGTTGCTCTATGCACTACGTGATGTGACAGCAACAGTTGATACTATTCCACTGATTGCTAGTTCTGTCATGAGTAAAAAGATTGCAGCTGGAGCGGATGCTATTTTGCTGGATGTTACTGTCGGTGAAGGTGCCTTTATGAAAACAGTCGACGAGGCCCGTGAACTGGCTCAAACCATGGTGAATCTCGGGAAAGCTGTGGGGCGTAAGACAGTAGCAGTCATTACGGATATGAGCCAACCTTTGGGACGTGCCATTGGGAATCGCTTGGAAATTCTAGAAGCACTAGAAATTCTTCAGGGTAAAGGACGCGAGGATATTAGTCACTTTATCTGTGAGTTAGCCCAGATTATGCTATCTTTGGCAAGCGTTGAAAAAACAGTCGAGGAAGTAAGGCAACATCTTGAAAATGGTCAGGCACTCAAGAAATTCGAAGCGATGGTCCTCGCTCAAGGTGGAGATTTAGAAGATCTTTATCGACCTGTAACAGTTGATCATGTGGTAGAAATTCCTGCTCAGGAAGATGGTGTCATTGAGGCCCTGCCAGCCATGGAGTTTGGTCTTTTCGCCATGAGATTAGGTGCTGGTCGTGCAGTCAAAACCGATGCTCTTGACTATGAGACAGGGATTGTTTTTGAGAAGAAAGTTGGAGAATCAGTCAAAAAGGGTGAAATTGTCGCAAAAGTATATGCAAATGGCAAAATTTCTCCGGAACTAGTTACAGATTTCCAAAAATATGTTAAAATTAAAATAAGTGATGAAACGATAAAAACGCGTGAAATCATTGAAATTATCTCCTGATTTAAGGAAAATCCGAAATGAAATTAAATAAATACATTGATCATACGCTTTTGAAGCAAGATGCGACCGAACAACAAATCGATCGTTTGCTATCTGAAGCAAGAGAGTACGATTTTGCCAGTGTTTGTGTGAATCCTTGCTGGGTTTCTCATGCAAAAGCTGGACTAGAAAATACTGATGTCAAGGTTTGTACAGTTGTAGGTTTTCCTCTTGGTGCTACAACTTCAGCTGTTAAAGCCTACGAAACCAAAGAAGCCATCCAAAATGGTGCTGACGAAATTGATATGGTTATCAATGTTGGCGCACTCAAATCAGGAAATGCTGCATTAGTTGAGTCAGATATTCGTGCTGTTGTTGAAGCAAGCGGAGACAAACTCGTTAAGGTTATTATTGAAGCTTGTTTGTTAACGGATGAAGAAAAAGTTCTAGCTTGCCAACTTGCTCAAAAAGCTGGTGCAGACTTTGTTAAGACTTCTACAGGCTTCTCAACAGGTGGAGCGACCTTGCCAGATGTTCAGTTAATGCGTCAGACAGTTGGACCTGATATGGGGGTTAAGGCTGCTGGTGGAGCTCGTTCTTATGCAGATGCTGTTGCCTTTGTTGAAGCTGGAGCTACTCGTATTGGAACATCTTCTGGTGTAGCAATCTTAAAAGGAGAGTTAGCAGATGGCGACTACTGAGTTGATTGATTTAGCGATTGAAACTAGTAAAAATGCCTATGTACCCTATTCACATTTTCCAATTGGTGCCGTATTGGTAGCCAAGGACGGAAGTATCTATACAGGGGTTAACATTGAAAATGCTAGCTATCCCTTGACCAACTGTGGCGAAAGGACGGCAATCTTTAAGGCGGTTTCTGAAGGACAACGAGACTTTTCAGAATTGATTGTCTATGGTCAAACTGAAAAACCAATTTCGCCTTGCGGTGCTTGTCGCCAAGTCATGGTCGAATTTTTTAAACCAGATCTAAAGGTGACTCTAGTCGCCAAAGATAAAACGACGGTCGAGATGACGGTCGGGGAATTACTTCCATATTCGTTTACAGACTTGCATTAGTCTGTGTCACTCACTGAGTGACAAGGGTCCTAGTGACCTATCTATCTATACTTGCAACTTAGTTGCGCATCTTATTTAGGAGGTTCAGTAATGAACAAGAAACAATGGCTAGGCCTTGGTCTAGTTGCAGTAGCAGCATTTGGACTTGCTGCATGTGGTAATCGCTCTTCTCGTAACGCAGCTTCATCTTCTTCTGATGTGAAGACTAAAGCAGCTATCGTTACAGATACTGGTGGTGTTGATGATAAATCATTTAACCAATCAGCTTGGGAAGGTCTTCAAGCTTGGGGTAAAGAACACAACCTTTCAAAAGACAATGGTTACACTTACTTCCAATCAACAAGTGAAGCTGACTACGCTAACAACTTGAACCAAGCAGCTGGAAGCTACAACTTGATTTTCGGTGTTGGTTTTGCCCTTCACAACGCTGTTGAAGAAGCAGCAAAAGAACATTCAGATAAAAACTATGTTTTGATTGACGATGTGATTAAAGATCAAAAGAACGTTGCTAGCGTTACTTTCGCAGACAACGAAGCAGCTTACCTTGCAGGTGTTGCAGCTGCTAAAACTACAAAAACTAAACAAGTTGGTTTTGTAGGTGGTATGGAATCTGAAGTTATTTCTCGTTTCGCAGCTGGTTTTAAAGCTGGTGTTGAGTCAGTTGACCCATCTATCAAGGTTCAAGTAGACTATGCTGGATCATTTGGTGATGCGGCTAAAGGTAAAACAATCGCTGCAGCTCAATACGCTGCAGGTGCAGACGTTATCTACCAAGCAGCTGGTGGTACTGGAGCAGGTGTCTTCTCTGAAGCTAAATCATTGAACGAAAGTAAAAATGAAAACGAAAAAGTTTGGGTTATCGGTGTAGACCGTGACCAAGTTGATGAAGGTAAATACACTTCTAAAGACGGTAAAGAAGCTAACTTCGTGCTTGCTTCTACATTGAAGCAAGTTGGAACAACAGTTCAAGATATCTCAAACAAGACTGAAAAAGGTGAATTCCCTGGCGGTCAAGTTATCGTTTACTCATTGAAGGATAAAGGTGTTGACTTGGCAGTAACAAATCTTTCTGAAGAAGGTAAAAAAGCTGTTGAAGATGCAAAAGCTAAAATCCTTGATGGTAGCATCAAAGTTCCTGAAAAATAATTGATGGAAGTCATTTCTTAGGAAGCGGTCTTGGGCCGCTTCTTTAAGAATTGAGACAAATGGTTTTGTCTCAATAGAGCTTGCTAAATTTCTTTAGCAGGTTTTATTGAAATAAAATAAAACTCTGAAAGGAAGAGCACATGGCACACGAAAATGTCATTGAAATGCGTGAAATTACCAAAGTTTTTGGTGAATTTGTCGCTAACGACAAGATTAACCTTGAACTTCGTAAAGGTGAAATTCATGCACTTTTAGGAGAAAATGGAGCTGGTAAGTCTACTCTTATGAACATGCTAGCGGGGCTTCTAGAACCAACTAGTGGTGAAATTGTGGTCAACGGTCAAGTTGTAAAACTAGATTCGCCATCAAAAGCAGCTAGCTTAGGGATTGGGATGGTCCATCAACACTTTATGTTGGTAGAAGCTTTCACTGTTGCTGAAAATATCATTTTGGGGAGTGAATTGATCAAAAATGGTGTGCTAGATATTGCTCGTGCAACTCGAGAAATCAATGAGTTGTCTGAACGTTATGGCCTTGCTGTGAATCCTTCTGCCAAAGTTGCAGACATCTCTGTTGGGGCTCAACAACGTGTTGAAATCTTGAAGACACTTTATCGTGGAGCAGATATTCTTATCTTTGACGAACCTACTGCTGTTTTGACGCCATCAGAAATTGATGAATTGATGGCTATTATGAAGAACTTGGTTAAAGAAGGTAAATCAATTATCTTGATTACCCATAAGTTGGATGAGATTCGTGCTGTATCTGACCGTGTTACAGTTATCCGTCGTGGTAAATCTATTGAAACAGTAGAGATTGCTGGTGCAACTAATGCTGACTTAGCTGAGATGATGGTAGGACGTTCTGTTTCCTTTAAAACTGAGAAACAGGAAGCTCAACCTAAAGAAGTTATTCTGTCTATTAAAGACCTAGTAGTAAACGAAAACCGTGGTGTTCCTGCTGTTAAAAATCTCTCACTCGATGTACGAGCTGGTGAGATTGTCGGAATTGCCGGTATTGATGGAAATGGTCAATCTGAATTAATCCAAGCTATCACAGGACTTCGCAAGATTGAATCTGGTAGCGTGGAGTTGAAAGGCCAGTCTATCGTAGGTTTACACCCTCGTCAAATTACAGAAATGAGTGTAGGCCACGTTCCAGAAGATCGCCACCGTGATGGTTTAGTTTTAGAAATGATGATTTCTGAAAATATTGCTCTTCAAACCTACTATAAGGAACCTCATAGCAAGAAGGGAATCTTAAACTACACCAATATCATCGGGTACGCTAAGCAGTTAATGCAAGAATTCGATGTGCGTGCTGCTAGTGAGATTGTTCCAGCCTCAGCTCTTTCTGGAGGAAATCAACAAAAAGCAATTATCGCTCGAGAAGTCGATCGAAATCCTGATCTCCTAATCGTCAGTCAACCTACTCGTGGTTTGGACGTCGGTGCCATTGAGTACATTCACAAACGCTTGATTCAAGAACGTGATAATGGGAAAGCTGTCCTTGTAGTCAGCTTTGAACTAGATGAGATTCTAAATGTCTCTGATAGAATTGCTGTTATCCATGATGGTAAGATTCAAGGCATTGTAACACCAGAAACAACCAACAAGCAAGAGCTTGGTGTCTTGATGGCTGGTGGTGAATTGGAAAAGGAGAAGAGTGATGTCTAAAAAATTACAACAAATTTCGGTTCCTTTGATTTCTGTTATTTTAGGAATTCTACTCGGAGCCATCGTCATGTGGATTTTCGGCTACGATGCTATCTGGGGCTATGAAGAACTGTTCTACACAGCATTTGGTAGTGTTCGTGGAATCGGTGAAATCTTCCGTGCTATGGGACCTTTAATTCTGATTGCTCTCGGATTTGCAGTTGCAAGTCGTGCTGGTTTCTTTAACGTTGGTCTTCCAGGACAAGCTCTCGCAGGTTGGGTTATGAGTGGCTGGTTCGCTCTGTCTTTCCCAGATTTGCCACGACCATTGATGATTCTTGCGACGATTATAATTGCCTTAGTTGCAGGAGGGATCGTTGGTGCTATTCCTGGTATCTTAAGAGCCTACCTTGGGACATCTGAAGTTATTGTAACCATCATGATGAACTACATTGTTCTTTATGTGGGCAATGCCTTTATTCATCACTTCCCTAAAGAAATCATGCAAAGTACTGACTCATCCATTCGAGTAAGTGCAAATGCAACTTATCAGACACCATGGCTTGCTGAGTTAACTGGAAACTCTCGTATGAACATTGGGATTTTCTTTGCTATCATAGCAGTAGCGGTTATCTGGTTCTTGCTCAAGAAAACAACTCTTGGATTTGAAATCCGTGCAGTTGGTCTCAATCCAAATGCTTCTGAATACGCAGGTATTTCAGCGAAACGCACCATTATTCTATCAATGATTATTTCTGGTGCCCTTGCAGGACTTGGTGGCGCAGTAGAAGGACTTGGTACCTTCCAAAACGTTTATGTTCAAGGTTCATCATTAGCAATCGGATTTAACGGTATGGCAGTAAGCCTACTTGCTTCAAACTCACCAGTTGGAATTCTATTTGCAGCCTTCCTTTTCAGTGTTCTTCAAGTTGGAGCCCCTGGTATGAATGCTGCACAAGTACCATCTGAGCTTGTAAGTATCGTTACAGCCTCAATTATCTTCTTTGTCAGCGTTCACTACATCATCGAACGCTTTGTCAAACCAAGAAAACAACTTAAAGGAGGTAAATAAGGATGTCGATTACAACAATGTTAACCCTTATGGTTTCTTCGATGTTGATTTATGCAGCACCACTTATTTTCACAAGTATCGGAGGAGTTTTCTCAGAACGTGGTGGAGTTGTTAACGTTGGTCTTGAAGGAATCATGGTCATGGGTGCCTTTTCTGGAGTTGTTTTTAACCTTGAATTTGCTCAAGATTTGGGAGCATTAACTCCTTGGTTAGCTCTTCTAGTTGGTGGATTAGTCGGAGCTATCTTCTCGCTCGTTCACGCAGTAGCTACAGTTCATTTCCGTGCAGACCATGTTGTCAGTGGTACTGTGCTTAACTTGATGGCGCCAGCCTTGGCAGTTTTCTTGGTGAAGGTGCTTTATAATAAGGGACAAACGGATAACTTAACACAAACTTTTGGTCGTTTTGACTTTCCGGTATTAGCTAATATCCCTGTTATCGGAGATATCTTCTTCAAGTCAACTAGTCTACTAGGTTACCTAGCAATTGCTTTCTCATTCCTAGCTTGGTTTATCCTCTTTAAGACTCGCTTTGGACTTCGCCTTCGTTCAGTTGGTGAACACCCACAAGCAGCAGATACTTTGGGTATCAATGTCTACAAGATGAGATATCTTGGAGTTGTGATTTCAGGCTTCCTTGGAGGAATCGGAGGAGCTATTTACGCTCAGTCAATCTCCGTCAACTTCTCAGTTACAACTATCGTAGGACCTGGATTTATCGCTCTTGCAGCCATGATCTTTGGTAAATGGAATCCTGTTGGTGCTATGCTTTCAAGTCTTTTCTTTGGGCTATCACAAAGTTTGGCAGTTATTGGTTCTCAGCTTCCATTCTTGCAAGGAGTACCAGCCGTTTACTTGCAAATCGCACCATATCTCTTGACCATTATCGTCCTAGCAGCCTTCTTTGGTAAAGCTGTTGCGCCGAAGGCAGATGGTATCAACTATATCAAGTCTAAATAACATAAAAAAACGTCAGTTGAAACTGACGTTTTATTTTTTTGGTTCTTGGTGCGTTAGGTTAAGTCCCCAAGGAATGAGATTTTCTGTTTTACTTTGGATACGTTTGATATTGTCCTTGTGTCGAACAATCACCAGACTAGCAAGACCGATAATAATCACAGTGAAAAGTAGGTCATAACTAGTTAAAATAAATCCAAAGAGAGGAAACAGAAGGACGCCAATAATTGCAGCAATAGCAGCTGAAATACTAGAGAGGGAAATCATACTTCCTAGATAAAGGATTCCAAAGAAAATAACTGCAAGGTAAAGACAAAAGAGAGGAGCAAAACCAAAAATAACTCCAGCACTGGTTGCAACAGCCTTACCACCCTTAAATTTGGCAAAGACAGGGAAGGTGTGGCCAATGACTGCTAAAAGTCCAAAGACGATTGGTGAAATACCTTGCACATGGAAGATTAGTGGAAGTAAAGTGGCCAAAGTACCTTTAAAGAAATCAATTACAAAGGTTGCCATTCCAGCTTTTTTACCTAAGATTCGGAAGGTATTGGTCGTTCCAGTATTACCAGATCCATGTTCTCTTAGATTGATGTTAAAGAATATTTGTCCAATCCACAAACCTGAAGGAATTGAACCCAATAAATAAGCTAAAATTAATAATACTATTGTCATCATGTTTCTATTATACCATGAATTAGGAGAGAAACGAAACTGAATCTGTTTACTAGCTGTGACATCTGATACTTTATCAAAGTTGATAAGTTTATCATGAGTACCATTTTTATTCAAAAATAAAGGCTAAAGTTTTAAAAATTCATGAAAGTTTCTGAAAGACTTGTTTTTGTGTTTATTTATGCTATAATAGGAACAATTATTTTTAGGAGGTGGAGTATGTCTTACTTATTTGAGATATTACCTAGTTTATTGAGCGGTGCGACAATGACTTTACAAGTATTTGCACTGGTCTTACTCTTTTCAATTCCTTTAGGTGTTTTGGTTGCCTTTTGCCTACAGGTGCATTGGAAACTCCTCCATTACATGATTGATGTTTATATCTGGGTGATGCGTGGGACACCGTTACTCTTGCAGTTGATATTTATTTATTATGTCCTCCCAAGTATCGGAATTCGACTAGATCGAGTACCAGCTGCGATTATTGCCTTCACGCTTAATTATGCAGCTTATTTTGCAGAAATATTCCGTGGAGGGATTGCAACTATTCCTCAGGGGCAATATGAGGCAGCGAAAGTTTTAAAATTCAATCCTATCGATACTGTTCGCTATATCATCTTGCCCCAGGTGACCAAGATTGTCCTACCAAGTGTATTTAACGAGGTTATGAGTTTGGTTAAGGATACTTCTTTGGTTTATGCACTCGGTATTTCAGATTTAATCCTAGCCAGTCGAACTGCAGCCAATCGTGATGCTAGCTTGATTCCGATGTTTCTAGCGGGAGCTATCTATCTTCTAATGATTGGTGTTGTTACAATCCTAGCTAAGAAACTTGAGAAAAAGTTCAGCTACTATAGATAGGAGGTCATCCATGTTAGAGTTAAGAAATATCAGCAAAAAATTTGGAAAAAAAGAAATTTTATCCAATTTCAGTTTAACAATTCCTGAAAAGCAGATTTTGGCCATCGTTGGTCCTTCTGGTGGTGGAAAGACAACCTTGCTTAGAATGTTAGCTGGACTAGAAACGATTGATTCAGGAGAGATTTTTTATAACGGAGAATTATTACCTTTGGATGAACTTGAAAAACGACACTTGTTAGGTTTTGTTTTTCAAGATTTTCAGCTGTTTCCTCACTTATCCGTTATGGAAAATTTGATTTTGTCGCCAATCAAAACTATTGGGATGTCTGAAATAGATGCTAAGAAGAAGGCAGTAGAATTACTAACTCGTCTAGGTCTTGAAGCACACGCGGATGCTTATCCATACTCATTATCTGGTGGTCAAAAGCAAAGGGTTGCCTTAGCACGCGCTATGATGATCGATCCAGAAGTGATTGGTTATGACGAACCAACTTCAGCCCTTGACCCAGAGTTGCGCCTTGAGGTTGAAAAATTGATTCTACAAAATCGAGACTTAGGTATGACTCAGATTGTCGTAACCCACGATCTCCAGTTTGCAGAGAATATCGCTGACCAGATTCTCAAAGTAGAGCCTAAGTAGGAGGTGTCTATGAATCGAAAGAAAATCAGCCTTGTTTTGGTATTCTTTCTTGCTTTTTTCCTCGTAGGATGCACGCAAAAAGCTAGCAATCCTAAAGTAGATAATTGGGGAAAATACCAACAACAAGGAACAATTACTATCGGATTTGACAATACTTTTGTTCCTATGGGATTTGAAGAAAAGAATGGGCAATATGTTGGATTTGATATTGATTTAGCCCAAGCTGTTTCTGAGAAACTTGGGTTCAAGGTTCAGTTTCAACCCATTGATTGGGATATGAAGGAAACAGAGCTTCAAAACGGGACCATTGATGCAATTTGGAACGGCTATTCTGCGACGGATGAACGTCGTGAGAAAGTAGCCTTTACTATTCCTTACATGGAAAATCAGCAGGTTCTTGTCTCTAAGAAATCACAAAATATCCAATCAGTATCTGATATGGCAGGTAAAGTTTTAGGTGCTCAGGCAGGTTCTTCGGGTTATCTAGATTTTGAAGCTCAGCCTGAACTCTTGAAAAATATTGTAAAAGATCAAAAGGCTAACCAATATCAAAGTTTTAATGAAGCCTTGATTGACTTACAAAATGACCGGATAGATGCTCTTTTAATTGACCGTGTTTATGCCAACTATTATCTTAAAACTGAAGGAATCTTAGACCAGTATGAGATTTTCCCAGCTGGTTTTGAGAGTGAATCCTTTGCAGTTGGAGTAAGACCAGCGGACAAGACCTTATTAGCCAATTTGAATAAGGCTTTTGTCGAGCTCTATCAAGAAGGAAAATTCCAAGAAATCAGCCAGAAATGGTTTGGCGAAGATGTGGCTACAAGCCAAATTAAAGGAAAAGAAAACTAAGATGTATATCTTGGTTTCTTTTTTTAGTGAAGATGGACGATTTTTTGCTAAAAAGGACTTGGGGATAGGCTTTTTAACTAGAAAAGCTTTGCAAAATCCCTAGAAAACCTGTAAAATAGAAAAGATGAACAAATAGGAGGTTCCTTGTGTCAAAAAAGGAAATCAATATTAACAATTATAATGATGACGCCATCCAGGTGCTAGAAGGGTTGGATGCGGTCCGTAAACGTCCAGGGATGTATATCGGATCCACCGATGGTGCTGGTCTCCATCACCTAGTCTGGGAAATTGTCGATAATGCAGTCGATGAAGCCTTATCTGGATTTGGTGATCGTATCGATGTGACGATTAATAAAGACGGTAGTTTAACGGTTCAAGACCATGGGCGTGGGATGCCAACTGGTATGCACGCTATGGGGATTCCGACAGTTGAGGTTATCTTTACTATTCTTCATGCTGGGGGAAAATTCGGACAAGGTGGTTACAAGACTTCTGGTGGTCTTCACGGAGTTGGTTCTTCTGTCGTGAACGCCCTCTCTAGTTGGCTTGAAGTAGAAATTACGCGTGATGGTGCTGTTTACAAGCAACGCTTTGAAAATGGTGGGAAGCCAGTAACAACTCTTGAAAAAGTTGGAACGGCACCAAAATCTAAGACAGGAACAAAAGTGACCTTCATGCCGGATGCTAGTATCTTTTCTACGACTGATTTCAAGTACAATACCATTTCAGAGCGTCTCAATGAGTCTGCTTTTCTCTTGAAAAATGTAACCTTGTCATTAACGGACAAGCGAACAGACGAGTCAATCGAGTTCCACTATGAGAATGGGGTTCAGGACTTTGTTTCCTACCTCAACGAAGACAAGGAAACCCTGACACCAGTTCTCTACTTTGAAGGCGAAGACAATGGTTTCCAAGTAGAAGTAGCCCTTCAGTATAATGATGGATTTTCAGATAACATCCTGTCCTTTGTCAATAACGTTCGCACTAAGGACGGTGGAACGCATGAGACAGGACTTAAGTCTGCTATTACCAAAGTCATGAATGACTACGCCCGTAAGACAGGTCTTCTCAAGGAAAAGGATAAAAATCTTGAAGGGTCCGATTACCGTGAAGGATTAGCAGCCGTTCTTTCTATTCTAGTCCCTGAAGAACACTTGCAGTTTGAAGGACAGACTAAGGATAAACTAGGAAGTCCCCTTGCTCGTCCTGTTGTAGATGGAATTGTGGCTGATAAGTTGACCTTCTTCCTCATGGAAAATGGAGAACTAGCTTCTAACCTGATTCGCAAGGCTATCAAGGCGCGCGATGCTCGTGAAGCAGCACGTAAGGCGCGTGATGAGAGTCGTAATGGTAAGAAAAATAAGAAAGACAAGGGCTTGCTTTCTGGGAAATTAACCCCAGCCCAGTCTAAAAATCCAGCTAAGAACGAACTCTACCTAGTCGAGGGTGACTCTGCCGGTGGTTCTGCTAAGCAAGGTCGTGACCGCAAGTTCCAAGCTATCTTGCCTCTTCGTGGTAAGGTTATCAATACAGCCAAGGCTAAAATGGCAGATATCCTGAAAAATGAAGAAATCAATACCATGATTTATACCATCGGTGCTGGTGTTGGGGCAGACTTCTCGCTTGAAGATGCCAACTATGACAAAATCATTATCATGACCGATGCCGATACCGACGGTGCCCACATTCAAACACTTCTCTTAACCTTCTTTTACCGCTATATGCGTCCGCTAGTTGAGGCAGGTCATGTTTATATCGCCCTTCCACCTCTTTACAAGATGTCAAAAGGGAAAGGTAAGAAAGAAGAAGTGGCCTACGCTTGGACAGATGGTGAGCTAGAAGAACTACGTAAGCAGTTTGGTAAAGGTGCTACCCTCCAACGCTACAAGGGACTTGGTGAGATGAATGCGGACCAACTATGGGAAACAACTATGAATCCAGAAACTCGTACCCTCATCCGTGTCACAATCGAAGACCTAGCACGCGCAGAACGTCGTGTCAATGTCCTCATGGGGGACAAGGTCGAACCACGCCGAAAGTGGATTGAGGATAACGTGAAGTTTACGCTGGAGGAAGCAACAGTATTTTAAGTAAATCTTCCTTTTTCAAAATCTTAGCTCTCTAAAAGAGGTATACATCATGATAAGTTTATTGTATCATACTCCTTTTCTTGCGATAGTTTTAGCTATAGGTGCAGTTATGTTTATAACAGCTAAACAAGGAAAACCTGAGAAAATTCGCTTTCTTGAATTCTTACTATTAGCTATAGTAACTGCCTGTGTCTTTTTATTTGATAATCCTTTTAGATCCAATCCTTATGCAGGTTTGCTATTCTATACTTTTGACATTTTTATTTTCACACCAGCTAGCTTAGCTTTTGGGTTCACAGCTATTTATAAGAGCAATAAACATCTCAAACATTATCCTAGTAGTTACTCAAAACTTCTTAGGCTAAATGCCTGGTTTTTAGAAATATTTTCAGTTATTAATTTCCTATTTTTAATGCTGACGGAAGAAATGGGAATTATGTTGCTGCTACCTTTTTTTGGAATTAGTTCTATCATTCAATTTATAGTTGGAGAGCTTGAAAGAAAAAGAGTTCAGAAGCTTCTTCAGCAAAGAAATGAAGATGCTGTTATTCAGAACCTAGAGACCACTGAGGATGAACCACATGAGAACTGACAAGGAAATGCTTGGACTGATTTTAGGAACAGTTAAAACTTTAAAAGTTGACACTGGTTAGAACTACGAGTAACTCTTCGTGAATAATCTAACGGAAAATATCACTTAGGCCTGTTTCTTTAGGGGACGTTTTATACTACTTGAGGGATATTGTTTTTACCATATAGGAAAGTTGCATCGTTCAAGTAAAAATGATTGTCACATTTGTTGTGTAAATAATATATAGAACTAATGGAGGTTCAGTAATGAGTAGTGAATCTATAATTTCTATTTTCGTTGTTGTCATAGTAATTTTTGGAATTATAAGTAATTTAATCTCCAACTTGGGGAGAAAAGAGTATGCTCGTTCAATATCCCTGTTTTTACTGTCCATTTTAACTATTGGTGTCTGTCTATCAAATATACCAGTGGAAGGTAAGTTTTACTATGGGTTAAGATTTATTGGGGTAAAATTTATTTTGTTTTATATGGACTATTTCGCCCCCTTGATGGTTGTTTTTTCGTTTTATACTCTATATAAGAGTGTAATCCATTGTAGGCATTTTACGAGCAAATTTGCTATAGTACTTCGATTCAATGCCACCTTCATTTTTCTCCTTTCATTGGTAAATATGTTTATTGTCTGGGAAATGATGAAAAAATACCAAAGAAGTAACATAATATCTATTTGTTATATTTTAATTGTTTTAGGGATTTGCTCAACTATCCAATTAATCGTAGGGGAACTTGAGAAGAAAAGAATACAAGTCCTTCAGAAACAAGGGGAACTAGATAGTTATGAAAAATAACTTAATTAAAGATAGGTGCAGAAAATATAGAAGTCAAGAGCAAATGCTGAGGTTGATTTTACAGACTGCTAAATCTTTACAAGTCGATGCTGTCGCCATGTCCGGTTCGCGGACAAATTCACAAGCTCCAAAAGACGAATTTCAAGACTATGATGTTGTTTATGTCGTGGACGACTTAGATAATTTGACGAGTGACCTTGCTTGGTTGGACCAGTTTGGCACACGTATCATTGAGCAACATAACATCCTAGGCAACCGTCGTCTCTATCTCATGCTATTTGAAGATGGCAATCGCATTGATTTAACCCTCTGCCCCAAAGACCACATTCAAGAGTGGGTAGAAAGCGAAGCGGATTTCACGGTGCTAGAGGACACTAAGGGCTTGTTTGAGACCTATTCTCCAAGTCCAGATCGTTACTGGATAACCCCAGCTAGTGCAATTGATTTTGAAAAAGCTTGTAATGAATTTTGGTGGGTTTCCGCCTATGTGGTTAAAGGAATCTGTCGCAAGCAAGTCTTCTATGCCATTGACCATCTTTATGGTATTTGTCAACAAGAACTTTTGAAAATCTTAGCTTGGCAGGTGGCAAGTGATAGAGGAGCAGTAGACATCGGTAAGAACTACAAGTACCTCTTTAACTACTTGCCTGCTGAGATGGAGAAGGACTTCTCAAATCTGCTTGATTTCTCAAGTTTAGACAAAATCATTCAGTCTTTATTGGCTACGATGCAACTTTTCCATCAAGAAGCTCAAAGGCTTGCCCAAAAGATGGGCTTTGACTACGATAGGGAAGTAGCTGAGAAGATGATTCAGTATGCTGAGGAAAAACTTCAAAACACTAATTAAATAAAGAACATAATTCATAACTTTAAACTACAGAAAGGATAGTTTAGTTATATAAAATAACTGAACACCTTTGTCTATAAAAAAACTACTCTATATTCTTTGAAAGGAGTTGAACACGCCCTAAATACTGTGTGAAAAAGATAAATTCTCTTGTGAGCATCGCTCCCTGCAAGAATTTCCTAATTTCACTTTGCATCTTACGGGCTTTGTATCTTATATGAGTAATATCCAAAATATGTCCTTAGAGGACATCATGGGAGAGCGCTTTGGGCGCTACTCCAAATACATCATTCAAGACCGGGCTTTGCCAGACATTAGGGATGGATTGAAGCCGGTTCAACGCCGTATTCTTTATTCGATGAATAAGGATGGCAATACTTTTGATAAGAGCTACCGTAAGTCGGCCAAGTCAGTCGGGAACATTATGGGTAATTTCCACCCACACGGGGATTCTTCGATCTATGATGCCATGGTTCGTATGTCTCAGGACTGGAAAAACCGTGAGATTCTAGTTGAAATGCACGGAAACAACGGTTCAATGGACGGAGATCCACCTGCGGCTATGCGTTATACGGAAGCTCGTTTATCAGAGATTGCAGGCTACCTTCTTCAAGATATCGATAAAAAGACAGTTCCCTTTGCTTGGAACTTTGACGATACCGAGAAAGAACCAACTGTCTTACCAGCAGCCTTTCCAAACCTTTTAGTCAATGGTTCGACAGGTATTTCAGCTGGTTATGCGACAGATATTCCACCGCATAATTTGGCTGAAGTTATCGATGCGACAGTCTACATGATTGATCACCCAACTGCTAAGGTTGATAAGCTCATGGAATTCTTACCTGGGCCAGACTTTCCTACAGGAGCTATCATCCAAGGTCGTGACGAAATCAAAAAGGCCTATGAAACTGGTAAGGGGCGTGTGGTTGTTCGTTCCAAGACTGAAATTGAGAAGTTAAAAGGTGGTAAGGAACAAATCGTTATCACTGAGATTCCTTATGAGATTAATAAGGCTAACTTAGTCAAGAAAATTGATGAAGTTCGTGTCAATAACAAGGTAGCAGGTATCGCTGAGGTTCGTGATGAGTCCGACCGTGACGGTCTTCGTATTGCTATCGAACTCAAGAAAGATGCGAACACGGAACTTGTTCTCAACTACCTTTTCAAGTACACTGACTTGCAAATCAACTACAACTTCAACATGGTTGCGATTGACAATTTCACGCCTCGCCAAGTTGGAATTGTACCGATCTTGTCTAGTTATATCGCCCACCGCCGTGAAGTTATCTTGGCGCGTTCTCGCTTTGACAAGGAAAAGGCCGAAAAACGTCTCCATATCGTGGAAGGTTTGATTCGTGTCATCTCTATTTTAGATGAAGTCATTGCTCTTATCCGTGCTTCTGAGAACAAGGCTGATGCCAAAGAGAACCTCAAGGTCAGTTATGATTTTACTGAAGAGCAGGCTGAAGCTATTGTTACCTTGCAACTATACCGTTTGACCAATACAGACGTAGTTGTCTTGCAGGAAGAAGAAGCAGAACTTCGCGAAAAAATTGCTATGCTGGCGGCTATCATTGGTGACGAACGGACTATGTACAATCTCATGAAAAAAGAACTTCGTGAGGTCAAGAGACAGTTTGCGACACCTCGTTTGAGTTCTTTAGAAGATACAGCAAAAGTGATCGAGATTGATACAGCTAGTTTGATTGCTGAAGAAGATACATACGTCAGCGTGACGAAGGCTGGCTATATCAAGCGTACTAGCCCTCGTTCTTTCTCAGCTTCAACGTTAGAGGAAATTGGTAAACGGGATGATGACCGATTGTTATTTATTCAATCTGTTAAGACAACTCAACATCTCTTAATCTTTACGACACTAGGAAATGTTATCTACCGTCCTGTCCATGAATTAGCAGATATTCGTTGGAAGGATATTGGGGAGCACTTGAGTCAAACAATTACCAACTTTGAAACTAATGAAGAAGTACTTTACGTAGAAGTTGTGGATCAGTTTGATGATGCGACGACCTACTTTGCAGCGACTCGTCTTGGACAAATCAAGCGTGTCGAACGAAAAGAATTCTCTCCATGGAGAACCTATCGTTCTAAATCTGTCAAATATGCTAAGTTGAAAGACGATAGTGACCAGATTGTAGCAGTTGCTCCGATTAAATTGGATGATGTTTTGTTGATTAGTAAAAATGGATATGCCCTTCGCTTTAATATCGAAGAGGTTCCAGTTGTTGGAGCCAAGGCTGCAGGTGTTAAAGCTATGAATCTGAAAGCAGATGATGAGCTTCAAGCTGCCTTTATCTGCAATACTTCATCTTTCTATCTGTTAACGCAACGTGGAAGCTTGAAACGTGTATCAACAGAGGAAATTCCAGCAACCAGTCGTGCTAAGCGTGGTCTTCAAGTTCTGAGAGAATTGAAGAGCAAACCACATCGTGTCTTCTTGGCCGGTGCTGTCTCAGAACAAGGATTTATCGGAGATCTCTTTAGTACAGAAGTAGAAGATGGCGAACAAACTCTTGTTATTCAATCCAATAATGGAACAATTTACGAAGCAATTCTGCAAGATTTGAATGTATCAGAGCGCACAAGTAATGGAAGCTTTATCTCAGATACTATTTCAGACGAGGAAGTTTTCGATGCCTATCTCAAAGAAGTCTTTAAAGAAGAAAAAGATAATTAATAAGAAAATCAGTCCTAGTGACTGATTTTTTATAAATAAAATTTTCAGAAAATTACAAATAATACTTGAATTTTTAGGAGAATAGTGTAGAATAGAACACAAAGCTTGATTAGAATAAAGGAGATTGTCATGACAGTTACGATCGATTGGGAAAATCTCGGTTTTTCCTATATGAAACTACCTTATCGTTATATCGCTTATTTTAAAAATGGACAATGGACTCAAGGAGAATTAACAGAAGATGCAACCTTGCATATTTCAGAATCATCTCCAAGTCTTCACTATGGACAGCAAGCATTTGAAGGATTGAAAGCCTATCGTACAAAGGATGGCAGTATTCAACTCTTCCGTCCAGATGAAAATGCTAAACGTCTCCAACGTACCTGTGATCGTCTCTTGATGCCTCAAGTGCCAACAGAAATGTTTGTAGAGGCTTGTAAAGCAGTTGTTCGTGCTAATGAAGAATACGTACCACCTTATGGAACTGGTGGAACCCTTTACCTTCGTCCGCTCTTGATTGGTGTCGGAGATATCATCGGGGTAAAACCAGCCGAGGAGTATATTTTCACTATCTTTGCTATGCCAGTTGGAAATTACTTTAAGGGTGGATTGGTTCCAACAAACTTCTTGATTCAAGATGAGTATGACCGTGCTGCACCAAATGGAACAGGAGCTGCCAAGGTCGGTGGTAACTATGCCGCTAGTCTTTTGCCAGGAAAAATGGCTAAATCCCGTCATTTCTCAGATGTTATTTATCTAGACCCATCAACCCACACTAAGATTGAAGAAGTTGGTTCAGCAAACTTCTTTGGAATTACAGCTGATAATGAGTTTGTTACCCCATTGAGTCCGTCAATCTTGCCATCGATTACCAAGTACTCATTGCTTTACTTGGCAGAGCATCGTTTAGGCTTGAAACCTGTTGAGGGAGATGTACCAATTGATAGTCTGGCTCGATTTGTAGAAGCAGGTGCCTGTGGAACAGCAGCAGTAATCTCACCTATTGGGGGAATCCAACACGGTGATGATTTCCATGTTTTCTACAGTGAAACAGAGGTTGGTCCAGTAACTCGTAAACTATACGATGAATTGACAGGTATCCAATTTGGTGACATTGAAGCACCAGAAGGCTGGATTGTAAAAGTAGATTAAAAATTATTAAAGGAGATCTTTATGAAAACGAAAAAGTGGATGTTAACAGCAGGAGTTGTCCTGAGTACAGCAGTTCTTCTTGTGGCTTGTGGTAAAGCTGATAAAGAAGCAGATGCGCCTACAACCTTCTCTTATGTCTATGGAGTAGACCCATCATCTTTGGACTACAGTATTGCAACTCGTACTTCAACAACGGATATTATTGGTAACGTTGTTGATGGATTGTTGGAAAACGACGAATATGGAAATTTGGTCCCTTCACTAGCAGAAGACTGGAGTGTCTCACAAGACGGTTTGACTTATACTTATAAACTTCGTAAAGGAGTTAAATGGTATACCTCAGAGGGTGAAGAATACGCTGAAGTAACTGCGCATGACTTTGTTACAGGACTAAAACACGTAGCAGATGGTAAATCAGACGGTGTCACTCTTATTCAAAACTCCATTAAGGGCTTGAATGAATATATGACTGGTGAGACTAATGACTTCTCTACAGTTGGGGTTAAGGCATTGGATGACTACACAGTCCAGTATACTCTTAATGCACCTGAAAGTTTCTGGAATTCAAAAGTGACTTCAGCAACCATGTTGCCGGTAAACGAGGAATTCCTCAAAGCTTCAGGCAAGAACTACGGAGCAGTAAGTCCATCTGGTATTCTTTATAACGGTCCGTATATCCTGAAGACATTGACTTCAAAATCTTTAATCGAATACGAAAAGAACCCAAATTATTGGGATAAAGAGAAGGTTAAAATTGAGAAAGTAAAATTGACCTACTATGATGGTTCAGACCAAGAATCATTGATCCGTAGCTTCTCTTCAGGTGTTTATACAACAGCTCGTATCTTCCCAAGTAGCTCAAACTTTGCTTCTACATTGGAACAATACGGAGATAAAATCACATACAGTCCACAGGATTCAACTAGTTATTACTTTACCTTTAATGTAAACCGTCAATCTTACAATAAGACTGCGAAAACAAGTGAAGAACAGAAAACTTCTACAAAAGAAGCGATGTTGAACAAGGACTTCCGTCAAGCAATCAACTTTGCCTTCAACCGTCATTCATATGCTGCACAACTCAATGGTGAAGATGGTGCGGACAAGATTATTCGTAACAGTCTAGTTCCAGATAACTTTGTACAATCTGGTGGTAAAAACTTTGGTGATATCGCTCAAGCAGAATTGGTCAACTATGGAGACCAATGGAAAGGCGTTGAGCTTGTAGACGGAAAAGATACTATCTACAATCCTGACAAAGCTAAGGCTTCATTCGAGAAAGCTAAGAAAGAATTGGAAGCAAAAGGTGTAACCTTCCCAATTCATTTGGATGTTCCAGTTGAACAGACAGATACAATCGCCGTTCAACAAAGCAATTCCTTCAAACAATCAATCGAGTCAACTCTTGGTTCTGAAAATGTCGTGATTGATGTCCTTCAGATGACCGATAACGAAAAGGAAAGTATTACATCGCAAGCGCGTGTTCCAGCTCAAAAAGACTATGACTTGAACAGTACTGGATGGGCTCCAAGCTACCAAGACCCAGCAAGTTATCTTAATATCATGGATCCTAAGACAGGTTCTGCTATGAAACACCTTGGTATTACGAAAGGCAAAGACAAGGAAGTAGTAGCTCAACTTGGTCTGGACGAATATAAGAAACTCTTGGATGATGCAGTTTCTGAAACAAACGATTTGGACAAGAGATATGAAAAATATGCCAAAGCGCAAGCATGGCTCACTGATAGCTCTCTCTTGATGCCAACAGCTTCATCAGGTGGTTCACCAGTTGTTAGCAACGTCGTTCCATTCTCTAAACCATACTCACAAGTAGGTATTAAGGGTGATCCATATATCTTCAAGGGAATGAAATTGCAAAAAGAAATTGTATCTGCTAAAGAATATCAAGCAGCTCTTGAAAAATGGCAAAAAGAAAAATTGGAATCAAACAGTAAATACCAAAAAGAACTAGAAAGTCATGTCAAATAAAACAGACTAGTATTTTTGGAATAAAGGGGCCTATATGGAATGGATTAAACTAATAGGGATAGCTATCATTGTGGTTGGTTTTATCTATAAATTAGATACCATCGCAACGGTAGTCTTAGCTAGTTTAGTTACAGCTCTAGTTTCTGGAGTTTCTCTTGTTGAGTTCTTGGAAATTTTAGGAAGAGAATTTAGCAATCAACGAGTTCTTACGATTTTTATGGTAACCTTGCCCTTGGTTGGTTTATCTGAAACTTTTGGACTCAAGCAACGTTCGATTGACTTGATTCAAAAGATTAAAGGACTGACCGTAGGAAGTTTTTATACAATTTATTTCTTTTTTCGGGAACTCGACGGGTTCTTTGCCATTCGTCTAGGAGGGCAGCCGCAGTTTGTAAGGCCTCTGGTTCAACCCATGGGACAAGCAGCGGCAGAGTCACAATTAGGTAGAAAATTAACGGAGCAGGAGAGCGAAGCGCTAAAAGCACGTGCAGCAGCAAATGATAATTTTGCAAATTTCTTTGCTCAGAACACTTTCGTCGGTGCAGGTGGTGTCCTCTTGGTGGGGGGCACTCTGGACCAATTAGGTTACGAAAGTAATTATGCAGGGATCGCTTCGGATTCTCTTATTGTTGCAGGAGTTGCCCTACTTGTGGTAGGGATTTACAATTACTTATTTGATAGAAAACTGCTAGCGAATAAGCTTAGTAAAGGAAAAGAAGAATGACCAATCTAGCAAGACAGTTATTAGAGTTAACCTATATTGTGATTGGTTGTCAATTTCTTCACACGGCCTATTGTAGCTACAAAGACAAAACAAACCCAGTTCGATATGGAACAGCTGGGTTTTGGGCTTTATTGGGAATCAGTTTTATTGGTGGTTCCTATCTACCATCTATCTGTATTGGAATTATCGTAGTGCTCTTAGCCCTACTAACACTCTTTAAACAGGTTCGTATCGGAACCTTGCCGTCTCTGAATGAAGTCAAGGCAAATATTGAAGCTAAACGGTTGAAGAATAAAATTTTTATTCCGGTCATGTTGATGGCTTTGATTGCTTTAGTATTAGCAAAAATGATCCCTGAGTTTAGTAAGATTGCTATCAGCCTTGCAGCATTTCTTGCAACCATCTCTCTTTTATTGATTACTAAAAGTTCTCCTAAAAGCTTGCTGGCAGAAAATAATCGCATGGTTCAACAAGTCTCAACTAGTGGGATTGTTCCCCAACTTTTAGGAGCTTTGGGGGCTATTTTTACTGTAGCTGGAGTTGGAGATTTAATGTCACATCTGATAAGTGGTTTTGTGCCTTCGGGGAGTCGGTTGATGGGTGTAGTGGCTTATGTGTTGGGGATGGTTCTATTTTCAATGATTATGGGAAATGCCTTTGCGGCCTTTACTGTCATTACTGCTGGAATTGGTGTTCCCTTTGTATTTTCCTTGGGAGCAGATCCAATCATGGCGGGTGCTCTTGCTATGACAGCAGGTTGTTGTGGGACTCTATTAACCCCAATGGCTGCCAATTTCAATACTCTACCTGTGGCCCTTTTGGATATGAAAGATCCAAATGGCGTTATCAAAGCGCAAATAGGAGTAGCTATTGTCATGATTATCATACATGTATTTCTGATGTACTTTTTGGCATTTTAGTAAAGGAAATAAAATGAGAATATTAGTTACAGGATTTGATCCTTTTGGTGGTGAAAAAGTCAATCCAGCTCTAGAAGCTGTTAAATCATTACCGTCTGAAATCAATGGTGCAGAGCTCCATTGGGTAGAAATCCCAACGGTCTTTTATAAATCAGCAGAGGTTTTAGAAGCAGAAATAAATCGATACCATCCAGATGTTGTGCTTTGCATTGGACAAGCAGGAGGAAGAGCGAGTTTAACTCCTGAGAGAGTTGCTATCAATCAAGATGATGCTAGAATTCCAGATAACCAAGGAAATCAACCGATTGACACTCCAATTCGCCTTGATGGAGAAGCCGCCTATTTTAGCACACTCCCTATCAAAGCAATGGTACAAGCCATAAAAGAAGAAGGGCTACCTGCTACAGTATCCAATACAGCTGGAACCTTTGTTTGCAATCATCTGATGTATCAGGCTCTCTATTTAGCGGATAAGAAATTTCCCAATATGAGAGCAGGATTTATGCATATTCCCTATATGACAGAGCAAGTGGTAAATAAGCCTAATACTGCATCCATGTGCTTAAGAGATATTGTCCGAGGTATCGAAGCTGCTATTGGTGCTATCGTGGACCATAAAGATAAAGATTTGAAGTTGGTCGGAGGGACGACTCACTAATGATTCAATTTTCAAATTAAAAAAATATTCCTTAAACTCTCTGTCAAGATAAGCATGGTAGAGAGTTTTTTCTTGCTAGATTAGGGAATTTCTTGTAAAATAGAAAAAGTGAAAAGAGGTATGGTATGAGCAAAAAGGATAAAAAAATTGAGATTCAATTGTCAGATGCTAAAGTAGTAGTTGGAAAAGATAAGTACGCTGGTTATACTTTAATGATTGGTAAAAAGTTAATCGGCGAAATTGCCGAACTAGACAACCAATTTGCAATCATAAAGAATGGAAATGTCGATAGTTTTTACAAGAATCTTGAAAAAGCTGTGGAAATATTGATTGAGAACTATAATTTAGCAAAATAATGCTTGTTTTTTGCAAATTTTCATGATATAATAGTTTTCGTTGATTGTCGGAGAGATAGCGAAGAGGCTAAACGCGGCGGACTGTAAATCCGCTCCTTCGGGTTCGGGGGTTCGAATCCCTCTCTCTCCATATCATCAATGGGGTATAGCCAAGCGGTAAGGCAAGGGACTTTGACTCCCTCATGCGTTGGTTCGAATCCAGCTACCCCAGTTCTTAGGTAATAAATTCAAGATAAAAAGAAAAATATCTTAGGGTATTTTATTTTTATAATTGAAGGACGTTCGAGATGTTCATGTCGTTGCGGGTGCTTAGGAAAAAAATTATAAGTATGTCAAGTTAAAAAGACTTGATTGTTGGAGGATTTTTTAGATGAATGAATTTGAAGATTTGCTAAATAGCGTTAGCCAAGTTGAACCTGGTGATGTTGTTAGTGCTGAAGTATTGACAGTTGATGCTAATCAAGCTAACGTTGCAATCTCTGGAACTGGTGTTGAAGGTGTCTTGACTCTTCGCGAATTGACAAACGATCGCGATGCAGATATCAATGACTTTGTAAAAGTAGGTGAAGTATTTGATGTTCTTGTACTTCGTCAAGTAGTTGGTAAAGATACTGATACAGTAACATACCTTGTATCTAAAAAACGCCTTGAAGCTCGCAAAGCATGGGACAAACTTGTAGGACGCGAAGAAGAAGTTGTTACAGTTAAAGGAACTCGCGCTGTTAAAGGTGGACTTTCAGTAGAATTTGAAGGTTTGCGTGGATTTATCCCAGCTTCAATGTTGGATACTCGTTTCGTACGTAACACTGAGCGTTTTGTAGGTCAAGAATTTGAAGCTAAAATCAAAGAAGTTGACCCTAAAGAAAACCGCTTCATCCTTTCACGTCGTGAAGTTGTAGAAGCAGCTACTGCAGCAGCTCGTGCAGAAGTTTTCGGTAAATTGGCTGCTGGTGATGTAGTAACTGGTAAAGTTGCTCGTATCACAAGCTTCGGTGCTTTCATCGACCTTGGTGGTGTTGACGGATTGGTTCACTTGACTGAATTGTCACACGAACGTAACGTTTCACCAAAATCAGTTGTAACTGTTGGTGAAGAAGTAGAAGTGAAAATCCTTGACCTTAACGAAGAAGAAGGACGTGTATCACTTTCACTTAAAGCAACAACACCTGGACCATGGGATGGCGTTGAGCAAAAATTGGCTAAAGGTGACGTTGTAGAAGGTACAGTTAAACGTTTGACTGACTTCGGTGCATTTGTTGAAGTATTGCCAGGTATCGATGGACTTGTTCACGTATCACAAATTTCACACAAACGTATTGAAAATCCAAAAGAAGCTCTTACAGTTGGTCAAGAAGTTACTGTTAAAGTTCTTGATGTTAATGCTGATGCAGAACGTGTATCACTTTCTATCAAAGCTCTTGAAGAACGTCCAGCTCAAGAAGAAGGACAAAACGAAGAAAAACGTGCTCCACGTCCACGTCGTCCAAAACGTCAAGAAAAACGTGACTTTGAACTTCCTGAAACTCAAACGGGATTCTCAATGGCTGACTTGTTCGGAGACATCGAACTTTAATCAATCAGAACTAATTATAAATCCTTTGTTGTAAAACAAGGGATTTTTCTTTTTTCAACTAGTATTTTTTGATATAATGGATTTATGTTACATTCCGAAAAAGAATCAATTTACCAAATTGTAAATGAACAACTCTCTAGTCTTTTAGAAGGGGAGACCAATGTGGTGGCTAATCTATCGAATGCCAGTGCTCTCTTAAAAATGAACTTTCCTCGTACTGTCTTTGCAGGTTTCTATTTATATGACGGAAATGAGCTTATTTTAGGCCCTTTTCAGGGTGGAGTCTCATGTGTTAGAATCGCTCTCGGAAAAGGAGTTTGTGGTGAGTCAGCGGCTAGCCGTCAAACAGTTATCGTTGGTGATGTCAAGACTTATCCAAATTATATTTCTTGTGATAGTAGTGCTCGTAGCGAGATCGTACTTCCAATGGTAAAAAATGGACAGCTTCTGGGTGTATTAGATTTGGACTCATCTCATGTTGATGATTATGATGAAATTGATCAACGCTATTTAGAAGAGTTTGTGTCCATTTTACTAGATAAGACAGAATGGAATTTTTCAATGTTTGAGGAGAAAGCATAATGTATCAGGCGCTTTATCGAAAATATAGAAGTCAAAATTTTTCACAGTTAGTGGGCCAGGAAGTTGTTGCTAGAACTCTTAAACAGGCTGTGGAACAGGATAAGATTAGTCACGCCTACCTATTTTCAGGGCCTCGTGGAACTGGTAAGACTAGTGTGGCTAAGATTTTTGCTAAGGCTATGAACTGCCCTAATCAAGTAGGGGGAGAACCTTGTAATAACTGTTATATCTGTCAAGCTGTTACGGATGGAAGTTTAGAAGACGTTATCGAAATGGATGCTGCTTCTAATAATGGGGTTGATGAAATTCGTGATATTCGTGATAAATCAACTTATGCTCCAAGTATAGCTCAGTATAAGGTTTATATCATTGATGAGGTTCATATGCTTTCGACAGGTGCCTTTAATGCCCTTTTGAAAACACTGGAAGAACCAACTCCAAATGTAGTTTTTATTTTGGCTACGACTGAGCTTCATAAAATTCCTGCAACTATTTTGTCTCGTGTACAACGATTTGAGTTCAAGTCCATTAAGACTCAGGATATTCGAGATCATATCTTCCAGATTTTAGAAAAAGAAGGGATTGATTACGAAACAGAAGCTGTTGAAATTATTGCTCGCCGAGCTGAGGGTGGTATGCGGGATGCCTTGTCAATTCTAGACCAGGCATTAAGCTTAACCCAAGAAGCTACATTGACAACTGCAGTCTCAGAAGAAATCACTGGTACCATTAGTTTAAGTGCCTTGGATCATTACGTAGCTGCTTTAGCTCAAAAGGATGTACCGGGAGCCCTTCAAAATCTTGATCTGATTTTTGAGAATGGAAAGAGCATGACACGTTTTGTAGTCGATTTGCTGCAATATCTACGTGATATCTTAATTGTTCAAGCAGGCGGAGAAAATACACATCATAGTGATGCATTTGAGAAAAACTTAGCTCTTCCGCAGGATGTCTTGTTTGAGATGATTAGTCTTGCTACTAGGAGTCTAGCTGATATTAAGGCAAGCCTACAACCTAAAATTTATGCCGAAATGATGACTATTCGTTTAGCAGAAATTGATTCTCAACCAGAACTTTCAGGTGAGGTGGCTGAGGAATTGTCTTCTCTTCGAGAAGAAGTTGCACGATTGAAACAAGCTCTTGCTAATGTTGGTTCTAATCCCAAACAAACTGTTTCTACACTAAGTCGTCCGACTAACAGTAAATCAATCTATCGTGTAGATCGAAATAAGGTACAGTCTATTCTTCAAGAAGCAGTAGAAAATCCAGACTTAGCCCGTCAAAACTTAATCCGTCTTCAGAATGCTTGGGGAGAAGTCATTGAAAGCTTATCTGGTCCAGATAAGGCACTCTTGGCTGGTTCTAAACCAGTTGCTGCTAATGAACATCATGCGATTTTGGCTTTTGAATCGAATTTCAATGCTGGTCAAACCATGAAACGAGACAATCTAAACACTATGTTTGGCAATATTCTTAGTCGCGCTGCTGGATTTTCTCCAGAGATTCTTGCTATTTCTATGGAAGAATGGAAGGAAGTTCGAGCTGCATTTTCAAGCAGAGCTAAAGGTTCTCAAGGACAAGTCGTGAAGGATGAGACTGAGGAGTCAATTCTTCCTCAAGGCTTTGAATTTTTAGCAGATAAAGTGACTATAGCTGAAGATTAAAGGGAATTGGTGGTAAAAGACTATGAACAGACAACAATTTATTATCATGGCCTTATTTACTGCTGCTGAGACTTATTTCTTTAATGAATCCATCATGGAGCAACGGTATATCGTGGCCTTGCTTTGGGCTATTTTGATCCTGAGAAATTTTCGCGTGAGTTATATCATGGGTAAAATTGTGAGCGCTATAGATGATCATTTTCAAGGGAAGAAGTAGCTCCTAGCTTCTAGACAAAATCAAAGCCTTTTAGGCTTTTTTTTGTTATACTATTAAGGTATATTTATTGACATTTTACTGTGTTTTTTTAGGGATTTAAAAAGGTTAAATTTCAGGTAAATACAGTAAAAAGGATGAAAAGAAAGGAACAATCATGTCAGTATTAGAGATCAAAGATCTTCACGTTGAAATTGAAGGAAAAGAAATTTTAAAAGGGGTCAATCTGACTCTTAAAACAGGGGAAATTGCAGCCATCATGGGACCAAATGGTACCGGTAAGTCTACTCTTTCAGCTGCTATTATGGGGAACCCAAACTATGAAGTCACTAAAGGTGAAGTCTTGTTTGACGGTGTAAACATCCTTGAATTGGAAGTGGATGAGCGTGCGCGTATGGGACTTTTCCTTGCCATGCAATATCCATCAGAAATTCCTGGGATTACCAATGCTGAGTTTCTTCGTGCAGCTATGAATGCTGGTAAAGAAGATGATGAGAAGATTTCAGTTCGTGAATTTATCACTAAGTTAGACGAAAAAATGGAATTGCTCAACATGAAAGAAGAAATGGCAGAGCGTTACCTCAATGAAGGTTTCTCAGGTGGTGAGAAAAAACGTAACGAAATTCTTCAACTCTTGATGTTGGAACCAACTTTCGCCCTCTTAGATGAGATTGACTCTGGTCTTGATATTGATGCCCTTAAAGTTGTCTCTAAAGGTGTGAATGCTATGCGTGGTGAAGGTTTTGGTGCTATGATCATTACTCACTACCAACGTCTCTTGAACTATATCACGCCAGATGTAGTACACGTGATGATGGAAGGTCGTGTTGTTCTTTCTGGTGGTCCAGAATTGGCTGCACGCTTGGAACGTGAAGGATACGCGAAACTAGCTGAAGAACTTGGCTATGACTACAAGGAAGAATTGTAATTCCCTCGTATCTTTTAGGAGAAGTAAATGACTAAAGAAACTATTAAACTTTTTTCAGAAATGCACGCTGAACCAAGCTGGTTGTCAGACCTCCGTCAAAAAGCTTTTGATAAGATTGAGAGTTTGGAATTGCCAGTCATTGAGCGTGTAAAATTTCACCGTTGGAATCTTGGTGATGGTACCATCACAGAAAGTGAACCATCAGCAAATATTCCTGATTTCACTGATTTAGATAATCACTTGAAATTGGTGCAGGTTGGAACTCAAACAGTTTTTGAGCAAATTCCAGTTGAGTTGGCTGAACAAGGAGTGGTCTTTACAGACTTCCATTCGGCTTTAGAAGAAATTCCGGAACTCGTAGAAGAATTTTTCATGTCATCAGTAAAATACGACGATGACAAATTGGCAGCCTACCACACAGCTTACTTTAATAGTGGTGCTGTTCTCTATATTCCAGACAATGTAGAAATCACAGAACCAATCGAAGGAATTTTCTACCAAGATAGTGATAGTGATGTGCCATTTAACAAGCATATTCTGATCATTGCAGGTAAAAACTCTAAAATCAGCTACCTCGAACGTTTAGAATCACGCGGTGAGGGTAGCGCTAAGGCGACTGCTAATATCACTGTTGAAGTGATTGCACGTTCTGGTGCTCAAGTGAAATTTGCTGCAATTGATCGTCTTGGTGAGAATGTTACTGCCTACATTAGCCGTCGAGGTAAACTAGGTAACGATGCAAGTATTGACTGGGCCATCGGTGTCATGAACGAAGGAAATGTTGTTGCTGACTTTGATAGTGATCTACTTGGAAATGGTAGCCATGCAGACCTCAAGGTCGTAGCTCTTTCAAGTGGTCGTCAGGTGCAAGGGATTGATACTCGAGTAACTAACTATGGTTGCAACTCTATCGGTAATATTCTTCAACATGGTGTTATTCTTGAAAAAGCAACTTTGACTTTCAATGGTATTGGCCACATCATCAAGGGTGCTAAGGGAGCAGATGCCCAACAAGAAAGCCGTGTTCTCATGCTTTCAGACCAAGCACGTTCCGATGCCAACCCAATTCTTTTGATTGATGAAAATGATGTCACTGCAGGTCACGCGGCTTCTATTGGACAAGTTGATCCAGAAGACATGTACTACCTCATGAGCCGTGGCTTGGATAAGGCAACTGCAGAGCGTTTGGTTGTCCGTGGTTTCCTTGGATCTGTTATCGTTGAGATTCCAGTCAAAGAAGTTCGTGATGAAATGATTGCGACGATCGAAGAAAAATTGTCAAAACGCTAAGGGGAAGCCTATGTTAGATGCAGAAGCTATTCGCAAGGATTTTCCAATTTTAGATCAGATTGTTAATGACGAACCTCTGGTTTATTTGGATAATGCTGCGACGACACAAAAACCACTAGCTGTTCTGGAAGCCATTAACCGCTACTATGAACAGGACAATGCCAATGTCCACCGAGGTGTTCACACCTTGGCAGAGCGTGCAACAGCATCTTATGAAGCTGCTCGCGAAACCATTCGCAAGTTCATCAACGCAGGTTCGACAAAGGAAGTACTCTTCACTAGAGGAACTACGACCAGTCTTAACTGGGTGGCGCGTTTTGCTGAGGAAATCTTGACTGAGGGAGATCAGGTCTTGATTTCTGTCATGGAACACCATTCCAATATTATTCCATGGCAGGAAGCTTGCCGAAAGACTGGGGCAGAGCTTGTTTATGTCTATCTCAAAGATGGAGCTCTGGATATGGATGACTTGCGTTCTAAATTGACTGACAAAGTCAAATTTGTTTCACTAGCTCATGCATCAAACGTTCTTGGAGTGGTTAATCCTATCAAAGAAATCACACAAATGGCTCACCAAGTTGGAGCCATCATGGTGGTAGATGGTGCTCAATCTACGCCTCATATGAAGATTGATGTACAGGATTTGGATGTGGACTTCTTTGCCTTTTCAGGTCACAAGATGGCTGGTCCGACTGGCATTGGTGTTCTTTACGGTAAAGAAAAATATCTGGAGCAAATGTCGCCTGTTGAGTTCGGTGGCGAGATGATTGATTTTGTTTACGAGCAATCTGCTAGTTGGAAGGAATTGCCTTGGAAATTCGAGGCCGGAACTCCCAATATGGCAGGTGCCATTGGACTTGCAGCGGCCGTGGATTATCTTGAAAACATTGGCATGGATGTCATTGAAGCCCATGAACAAGAACTAATTGCATACGTCTTTCCAAAATTGCAGGAAATTGAAGGATTGACCATTTACGGTTCGCAAGATTTGGCTCAACGTTCAGGTGTCATTGCCTTTAACCTAGGTGACCTTCATCCTCACGACCTTGCGACAGCTCTGGATTATGAAGGTGTAGCAGTTCGTGCCGGTCACCATTGCGCTCAACCCTTGCTCCAGTATTTGGATGTTCCAGCAACAGCTCGTGCAAGTTTTTATATCTACAATACCAAGGCTGATTGCGACAAGCTGGTCGATGCCTTACAAAAGACAAAGGAGTTTTTCAATGGCACTTTCTAAACTAGATAGCCTTTATATGGCAGTGGTAGCAGACCATTCGAAAAATCCCCATCACCAAGGGAAATTAGAAGATGCTGAGCAAATTAGTCTCAACAATCCGACCTGTGGTGATGTGATTAATCTCTCTGTTAAGTTTGGTGCTGACGATCGTTTGGAAGATATCGCTTTTCTAAACTCAGGCTGTACCATTTCAACGGCCTCTGCTAGTATGATGACAGATGCAGTTTTAGGAAAGACCAAGCAAGAAATCCTAGATCTTGCGACCATTTTTTCTGAAATGGTTCAAGGTCAAAAGGATGAGCGTCAAGATCAACTTGGAGATGCAGCTTTCTTATCAGGAGTTGCTAAATTCCCTCAGCGAATCAAATGCGCAACCCTAGCTTGGAATGCCCTTAAAAAAACAATTGAAGACCAAGAAAACAAATAAGACAAGCTTTCTTTGTCTTATAAATCATTAGAAATAAAGAATGAAAGAAAGGATATTATGGCTGAAGAAAGAGTAGAACCAAAACCAATTGATCTTGGTGAATATAAATTTGGTTTCCATGACGATGTAGAGCCTGTCCTATCGACAGGAAAAGGATTGAATGAAGATGTCATTCGTGAACTATCAGCTGCTAAGGGAGAACCTGAGTGGATGTTGGAATTCCGTTTGAAATCTTATGAAACCTTCAAAAAAATGCCCATGCAAACTTGGGGAGCAGACTTGTCAGAGATTGACTTTGATGACTTAATCTACTACCAAAAACCATCTGATAAACCAGCCCGTTCCTGGGATGATGTACCTGAAAAGATTAAAGAGACCTTTGAACGGATTGGGATTCCAGAAGCTGAGCGTGCCTATCTAGCTGGAGCTTCTGCCCAGTATGAGTCAGAAGTGGTTTACCATAACATGAAGGAAGAATTTGAGAAGTTAGGAATTATCTTTACAGATACAGATTCTGCCCTCAAGGAATACCCAGACTTGTTTAAGCAATACTTTGCGAAGTTAGTACCGCCGACGGATAACAAGTTGGCTGCCCTCAACTCAGCAGTATGGTCTGGTGGAACCTTTATCTATGTACCAAAAGGTGTCAAGGTAGATATTCCACTTCAAACCTACTTCCGTATCAACAATGAAAATACTGGTCAGTTTGAACGTACTTTGATCATCGTTGATGAGGGAGCAAGTGTTCACTACGTGGAAGGATGTACAGCGCCAACTTATTCAAGTAACAGCTTGCACGCAGCTATTGTAGAAATCTTTGCTTTGGACGGAGCTTATATGCGTTATACAACCATCCAAAACTGGTCTGATAATGTCTATAACTTGGTAACAAAACGTGCCAAAGCTTTGAAAGATGCGACAGTTGAGTGGATTGATGGAAACTTAGGTGCCAAAACAACTATGAAATATCCATCTGTTTACCTTGATGGAGAAGGAGCGCGTGGTACCATGCTTTCGATTGCCTTTGCCAATGCAGGGCAACACCAAGATACTGGTGCCAAAATGATCCACAATGCTCCACATACGAGCTCGTCTATTGTCTCTAAATCTATCGCTAAAGGTGGAGGTAAGGTAGACTACCGTGGACAAGTAACCTTTAATAAAAACTCTAAGAAATCTGTTTCTCACATCGAGTGTGACACCATTATCATGGATGACTTGTCAGCATCTGACACCATTCCATTTAATGAAATCCACAACTCGCAAGTTGCACTTGAGCACGAAGCTAAGGTATCTAAGATTTCTGAAGAACAACTCTATTATCTCATGAGCCGTGGCTTGTCAGAGACTGAAGCAACTGAGATGATTGTAATGGGATTTGTAGAGCCCTTCACCAAAGAACTTCCAATGGAATACGCAGTTGAGCTCAACCGCTTGATTAGCTACGAAATGGAAGGATCAGTTGGGTAAAACCCAAAAGGAGAAGCAAATGGGATTCTTAAAGCGATTGTTTGGAACGATTGAAAAAGTGAATAAGGGAGAAGCACCGATTGAAGAGTTGGATCAGGCATTTGTTTTTGATCTTGAAGCAGAAGCAGATGATTATTGGAGACAAACGGAAGAGCTTCTCTTGATAAACGCTGTAAAAGCTGCTGGTGGTCCAGAGGCAGTGGAACGTGCTTTTGTTCTTACCAATTTTAAGAAAAATCAAGAAACCTTTGAACTCTTTTATCAGGTAGATGGTCAATTACTTTCTTGGCGAGAGATGGACGCAAGTGTTGTAGATAAAATCAGCAATCAACTTCTTCCACAAGCATCAGAAGTTGCCCAAGCAGTAAATGAGAATTATGAAGAGGCAAATGTACCGGTAATCGACTACGCTATGCTTCAGTTTGAAACTGCAACCATGGCTTGGTTTGGACGGAAGCATACAACAGCTTCTCCTGAAGCCAAATTGACTTTTGAAGAATTGGTATCTGGTTGGCGCGCTGTTTTGGAAAAAGAAGTACCAAATCGTCCATTAGATAGTGACCGTCCTTTCCCATACTACGAAGTATAATAACTGTTGAATTTTAACTAAAAATAAAAACTGAGCAAATATTACATTTGTTCAGTTTTTTTAGATACAAATTTATAAATATTCACAAAATGCATTATTTGTGGTAAAATAAAACAATTATTGTTAGTGGAGATCAAGAATGAATATTTTTAGAACAAAAGACTTCAGTCCAAGTAAAACAGAAATGCATCGTCATTTGAAATTATGGGATTTAATTCTTTTAGGAATTGGTGCTATGGTGGGAACAGGTATCTTTACCATTACAGGAACAGCTGCAGCAACACTAGCAGGACCTGCTCTTGTGGTATCTATCGTGATTTCTGCGATCTGTGTTTCCTTATCGGCGCTCTTTTTTGCAGAATTTGCTTCTCGTGTTCCAGCAACTGGTGGGGCATATAGTTATTTATATGTGGTTTTGGGAGAATTTCCAGCTTGGATAGCTGGTTGGCTAACTATCATGGAATTTATGACAGCAGTCTCTGGTGTGGCTTCAGGTTGGGCTGCCTATTTTAAGGGTTTGCTTAGTCATTACGGAATTACCTTGCCACAAGCCTTGAATGGAACTTTTAATCCTGAGCATGGTACTTATATTGATTTTTTGCCAATTTTAGTAATTATGCTTGTTACAGCAGTCGTCCTCATGAATTCGAAAGCAGCTCTTCGTTTTAATTCTATTCTTGTTGTTTTAAAATTTTCTGCTCTTGCCTTATTTATCCTAGTTGGTATTTGGTACATTAAACCTGAAAATTGGTCAGATTTTGCACCATTTGGTTTTGGTCAGATTTATGGAGGAAGCACTGGAATTATGGCAGGTGCTTCACTCATGTTCTTTGGATTCTTAGGTTTTGAGTCCATTTCTATGGCAGTTGATGAAATTCAAAATCCACAAAAGAATATTCCACGTGGGATTGTTTTATCCTTAATCATTGTAACTATTCTATATGCCATGGTTACCTTGATATTGACAGGTATCGTTCACTATAGCAAGCTCAATGTTGATGATGCAGTGGCTTTTGCGCTGAGAAGTATCGGTATTGGTTGGGCAGCTAATTATGTTTCACTTGTTGCAATTTTTACCTTGATTACGGTATGTATTTCAATGACCTATGCCTTGTCACGAATGATTTATAGCTTGGCCCGCGATGGACTATTGCCTCAAAGCTTCAAACAAGTAACCAAGACTAGTCGCGTTCCAAAGAATGCAACCATTTTAACAGGTGGAGTTTCAGCGATTGCAGCGGGTGTCTTCCCTTTGGCAAGTATCGCAGCTTTTCTCAATATCTGTACCTTAGCCTATCTTATTCTCTTAGCCTATGGAATTATCAAATTGAGAAAAGATAAGGGTATGCCCAAAGAGGGAGAATTTAAAACGCCCTTGGTTCCTTTTCTACCAATCTTATCAATTCTGATTTGTCTGTCCTTTATGCTTCAATACAATCTTGAAACTTGGATAGCATTTGTATTAGCCTTAGTAGTAGGAGTTATTACTTACTTTACTTATGGCTATAAGCATTCGATTTTAGCTGAAAATGAATAAAGAAAAATCGCGAGTTATCGCGATTTTTTTATAATTTTTCATTGACGAATCGGATGAAGCGATTCCACCAAACTTTTAAGAAGAAGGCTTTCTCTACATTTTTATCAGAAATCATTTCAAAGGTTGGTTTGTCAGTGGTGATATAACCTTGACCAACTAAGTCCTTGTCATCATAGGTCAGATGTCCAACGACTGTACCTGCTTCAAGTGGTGCAGTATGCTCAGTACTATCAGGTGTGTAAGTAACAGATGACTGTGCTCGACTACCGAGACGCTGAACAATTTTTATATCTTCTTTAGCAACTGCTGTAACCGTATCTTGCTTTCCGTCATAAACTGGAGATTTGCTATCTTGGTAGCTTTCTCCTTGATTGACGATTGTTTGAAGAGCGAAATTAGATGAGATATAATCTAGAAGAGCTGAAGTTGCTGTGAAACGAGCGTAGGGATTGGTATCTTGGTTGTCAGCGTTAAGGACAACTGTAATGATTCGCATTCCTTTTTCTACAGTTGTTCCGACAAAGGATGCTCCAGCTTTATCAGTCGTACCAGTTTTAAGACCATCAACACCACCACGATAGGCAGGTAATCCCTCTAACATATAGTTTGTAGAATGAATAGTCATCCCTGCAAAAGTAGAAGAAGGTTTCTTTGTGATTTCTAAAACCTGAGGATACTTGAGGATAAGATTACGAGCGACAACTGCAACATCATAGGCACTCATCTTGTTTTCGTCATCTTTCTTAGAGCCAGGATAGATATTATCTCCAAGAGTTTCATTATTTAGACCAGTTGAATTGACGAGGGTAGCATCTTGAATTCCCCATTCAAGAAGTTTGGCTTTCATCATATCGACAAAGTCTTTTTCCGATCCAGCAACCTTTTCTGCCAACGCGATAGCTGCACTATTGGCACTAGATACCAATGTTGCTTCTAACAACTCTTCAACAGTATAGTTACGAGCTTCCATAGGAACGTTACTTGCCGCAGAATTGGTTGTCAACTGGTAGGGATAATCTGAAATTTCTACCGGAGTGGAAAGAGTGATTTTCCCTTGTTCTAGGGCCTCATAGACCAAGTAAACAGTTAGCAACTTACTGATAGAGGCAATCTCTACAGGTTGAGTGGCATCTTTTTCATATAAAATCTTACCAGTATTAGCTTCAACAGCTATGGCGTGTTTTGCTGCGACATCAAAATCCTGAGCAAAAACAGTAGTAGCCGAACCAAATGAAATAAGTGTTAGTAATGTTAAAAATAATTTCTTCATAGTAATTGTATTCTATCATAAAGACAAAAAATATTCTTGTTTTTATAATGAAGGTTATCAATCTTTTTGGAAATATGGTAAAATAGGAAAAAGAGGAGGTGGCTTATGTTTCGGAGAAATAAATTGTTCTTCTGGACCACTGAGATATTATTAATTACCTTAATTTTCTACTTATGGAGAGAAATGGGTGCTATTATTACACCGTTTGTAAGTGTCGTAAATACAATCATGATTCCCTTTTTACTAGGTGGATTTCTATACTACTTAACAAATCCAATCGTCATCTTTTTAGAGAAGGAATGTCGCATTAATCGAATCATTGGGATTTTGTTAACCCTTTGTGTCCTCATTGGTTCTCTGGTGATAGGTGTAGTATATCTTTTACCGATTTTAATCAATCAGTTGAGTAGTTTGATTAATTCTAGCCAAGGTATTTATGGTAGACTCCAAGATTTAGTAATAGAATTATCAAAATATCCTGCTTTTCAAGAGCTAGATATTCAACAAACAATCCAACAATTAAATCTTTCCTACATCGATATTTTACAGAATATCTTGAATAGTGTGACAAATAGTGTGGGAAGTGTCCTTTCAGCTTTGGTAAGCACTGTTTTAATTATTATTATGACACCGGTTTTCTTGATTTATTTCCTTTTAGATGGTCATAAATTCTTACCGATGCTAGAAAGAACTATTTTAAAGCGAGACAAACTTAATATATCTGGTTTAATAACAAACTTGAATGAGACTATTTCCCGTTACATAAGTGGAGTATCAATCGATGCATTCATTATCGGGTGTTTGGCTTTTATCGGTTATAGTGTGATTGGCTTAAAATATGCATTAGTTTTTGCTATTTTCTCAGGTTTAGCAAATTTGATTCCTTATGTTGGACCGAGTATTGGACTAATTCCAATGATTATTTCAAATCTGTTTACGGATCCTCAAAAGATGATTATAGCAGTTATCTATATGCTGATTATCCAACAAGTAGATGGGAATATCCTATACCCTCGTATTGTTGGTGGAGTCATGAAAGTTCATCCGATTACAATTCTCGTGCTATTATTGTTGTCAAGTAATATCTATGGTGTCGTAGGTATGATCGTTGCCGTTCCTACCTACTCAATTCTCAAAGAAATATCCAAATTCCTAGTCCGACTTTATGAAAAACATAAAGAAGTACAAGAAGTGGTAGAAAAATAAAGATTTTAAAAAGAAACGGATTCATCTGTTTCTTTTTTTATCAATAAATCGACAACTTATAGTAAGAACAAGAATAATTAATAAAAACTTTGTAAAACACTTGCAATTTAGCTAAAATTTGATAAAATAGTAAGGAAAGTTAGACTGTATTGCCTACTGTCTATCTATAAAATATATTTTATTGGAGGCTTTTACTCAAATGGCAAAAGAAAAATACGATCGTAGTAAACCACACGTTAACATTGGTACTATCGGACACGTTGACCACGGTAAAACTACCCTAACTGCAGCTATCACAACTGTTTTGGCACGTCGCTTGCCTTCAGCAGTTAACCAACCTAAAGACTATGCGTCTATCGATGCTGCTCCAGAAGAACGCGAACGCGGTATCACTATCAACACTGCGCACGTTGAGTACGAAACTGAAAAACGTCACTATGCTCACATCGACGCTCCAGGACACGCGGACTACGTTAAAAACATGATCACTGGTGCCGCTCAAATGGATGGAGCTATCCTTGTAGTAGCTTCAACTGACGGACCAATGCCACAAACTCGTGAGCACATCCTTCTTTCACGTCAGGTTGGTGTTAAACACCTTATCGTCTTCATGAACAAGATCGACTTGGTTGACGACGAAGAATTGCTTGAATTGGTTGAAATGGAAATCCGTGACCTTCTTTCAGAATACGACTTCCCAGGTGACGATCTTCCAGTTATCCAAGGTTCAGCTCTTAAAGCTCTTGAAGGTGACTCTAAATACGAAGACATCATCATGGAATTGATGAACACTGTTGATGAGTACATTCCAGAACCAGAACGTGACACTGACAAACCATTGCTTCTTCCAGTCGAGGACGTATTCTCAATCACTGGACGTGGTACAGTTGCTTCAGGACGTATCGACCGTGGTACTGTTCGTGTCAACGACGAAATCGAAATCGTTGGTATTAAAGAAGAAACTTCAAAAGCAGTTGTTACTGGTGTTGAAATGTTCCGTAAACAACTTGACGAAGGTCTTGCAGGAGATAACGTAGGTGTCCTTCTTCGTGGTGTTCAACGTGACGAAATCGAACGTGGACAAGTTATCGCTAAACCAGGTTCAATCAACCCACACACTAAATTCAAAGGTGAAGTTTACATCCTTACTAAAGAAGAAGGTGGACGTCACACTCCATTCTTCAACAACTACCGCCCACAATTCTACTTCCGTACTACTGACGTTACAGGTTCAATCGAACTTCCAGCAGGTACTGAAATGGTAATGCCAGGTGATAACGTGACAATCGACGTTGAGTTGATCCACCCAATCGCCGTAGAACAAGGTACTACATTCTCTATCCGTGAGGGTGGACGTACTGTTGGTTCAGGTATGGTTACAGAAATCGAAGCTTAATTCGATTTAGTTCCCAGAAGAACAATTATTTAAGTCAGACATTAAAAGAATCTTGCTATGCAAGGTTCTTTTTTTCTAGTTACACAAAGACAAAATAAGACAGTATGATAGTTGATTAGGAATATAGAAACTTAATTAAATAAATATCTTATTTATTAACGAATGTATATCCTAGTTTTTCAGAATAAATTTTTATTAGGTTAAAAAGCTTTTCACAAATGCCTGTTTTTTTGATAGAATAGAAGGAAGAAAAAAAGAAATGAGTTCGTCATGTCAAAAGGATTTTTAGTCTCTTTAGAGGGGCCAGAGGGAGCTGGTAAAACGAGTGTGCTTGAAGCTATCCTTCCTTTGTTAGAAGAAAAGAATATTGAGTTTTTAACAACACGTGAGCCAGGTGGTGTTTTGATTGGTGAGAAGATTCGAGAAGTCATTTTAGATCCTAGTCATACTCAGATGGATCCAAAGACAGAGTTGCTTCTCTATATTGCAAGTCGTAGACAGCACCTAGTAGAGAAGGTCTTGCCAGCACTTGCAGCTGGAAAATTGGTCATCATGGATCGTTTTATTGATAGTTCAGTTGCTTATCAAGGCTTTGGTCGTGGTTTGGATATTGAAGCTATTGACTGGCTCAATCAATTTGCGACAGATGGTCTCAAGCCGGATTTGACACTTTATTTTGATATTGAAGTAGAAAAGGGGCTTGAAAGAATCGCGGCAAACAGCGATCGCGAAGTCAACCGTTTGGACTTGGAAGGTTTAGACCTGCACAGAAAAGTTCGTCAAGGCTATCTTTCCCTTCTTGAGAAAGAAGGTGAGCGTATAGTTAAAATCGATGCGAGTTTACCACTAAGTCAAGTGGTTGAAAATACTAAACAAGTTTTATTTGACAGAATGGGGCTGACAGAATGAATCAAGAGCAATTAAGAGCTTGTCAACCCCAGCAATTTGACCGTTTTGTTCACATCTTAGAACAAAGACAGCTGAATCATGCCTATCTCTTTTCAGGGTATTTTGGAAGTTTAGAGATGGCCTTATTTCTTTCTAAGAGTTTATTCTGTACAGAAAAACAAGGTGTCTTGCCTTGCGAGTCTTGCCGAAATTGTAAGTTGATTGATCAGGAAGAATTTCCTGATGTCACCATTATTCGTCCGATGAATCAAATCATTAAAACGGAACGAATCCGAGAATTAGTTGGCCAGTTTTCTCAATCAGGAATCGAAAATCAACGTCAGGTTTTTATTATTGAACAAGCAGAAAAAATGCATGCCAATGCCGCCAATTCACTACTAAAGGTCATTGAAGAACCGCAAAGTGAGATTTATATTTTCTTCTTAACCAATGATCAAGAGCAAATTTTACCAACCATTCGAAGTCGCACACAGATTTTCCAATTTAAGAAACAGGTCGAAAGCCTTAGGAATCAACTTGAACAAGCAGGATTGGTCAAAAATAAAGCAAGGCTTTTAGCTGAGTTTAGTCAATCGCAAGCAGAAGCCGAAAAACTGATAAATCAAACAAGTTTTTGGACTCTACTTGAAGAAAGTGAACGATTCTATTCTTGGTTAGAAGATGGAAAAAAGGAATCTTATTTACAGGTCTCAAAATTAGCTAGTTTAGCAGATGACAAAGAAAAACAAGACCAAGTCTTTAGAATTTTAGAAGTTTTAGCAGGCCAAGAGATTCAAAAAAATGCAGCACGTACAATATTGCAAAACCTTCTCGAAGCCAGAAAAATGTGGAAAGCAAATGTGTCTTTCCAGAATTCTTTGGAATACCTAGTTTTACAATAAAATGAACATGAAAACAGAAAAAGAAAGGGCTGTTCATGAACAAGAAAGAATTATTTGATGCCTTAGATGATTTTTCTCAACAGTTGTTGGCAACCTTGGCAGATGTCGAAGCCATCAAAAAAAATCTCAAGAGTGTTGTAGAAGAGAATACAGCTCTTCGTTTAGAGAACGATAAACTGAGAGAGCGCTTGAGTGAGGAAGAAGAAACAGCTCCAACGAAGACCAAACATGTTAGAGAAAACGTGAGTCGAATCTATGATGACGGTTTTCATGTATGTCGCGACTTTTATGGTCAACGTCGTGAACAAGATGCAGAATGTATGTTTTGTGATGAATTGTTGTTTAGGGAGTAAGCATGCAGATTCAAAAAAGTTTTAAAGGTCAGTCACCTTATGGTAAGTTATATCTTGTCGCAACTCCGATTGGGAATCTAGAAGATATGACCTTTCGTGCTATTCAGACTTTGAAAGAAGTGGACTGGATTGCTGCCGAGGATACTCGTAATACTGGTCTATTGCTGAAGCATTTCGATATTTCAACCAAACAAATCAGTTTTCATGAGCATAATGCCAAGGATAAAATTCCTGATTTGATTGGTTTTCTGAAAGCGGGACAAAGTATTGCTCAGGTTTCTGACGCCGGTCTGCCTAGTATCTCGGACCCTGGGCATGATTTGGTCAAGGCAGCAATTGAAGAAGATATAGTAGTTGTCACAGTTCCAGGTGCTAGCGCAGGAATTTCTGCCTTGATTGCCAGTGGTTTAGCTCCACAACCCCACATTTTTTATGGATTCTTACCTCGAAAATCGGGACAACAAAAGCAATTTTTCGAATCAAAAAAAGACTATCCTGAGACCCAGATTTTCTATGAATCTCCTCACCGTGTAGCAGATACGTTGGAAAATATGCTAGAGGTCTACGGTGATCGTTCAGTTGTCTTAGTTCGAGAATTGACTAAGATTTTTGAAGAATATCAACGTGGAAGTATTACTGAATTGTTAGAAAATATTTCTCAAACACCGCTCAAAGGAGAATGCCTTCTGATTGTGGAAGGTGCTAGTCAAGAAGTAGTAGATAAGGATGAAGAGGATTTGTTCTCTGAAATACAAGAGCGCATCCAAGAAGGTGTTAAGAAAAATCAAGCCATTAAGGAAATCGCTAAGATTTATCAGTGGAACAAAAGTCAGCTCTACGCTGCCTACCACGAATGGGAAGAGAAACAAGAAAACGACTAAACAGGGAAGTTTTCCTTCTTCCCGAAATAGAAATAACAATCATAAGTACTTTACTACGAATGCTTAATTGGAGGGGTAATGAAAAGCAAAGTGTTGAAGAAAGTATTTGGCCTACTGTTTCCTATTCTCACGTTATTTATTTTGTCAGCATGTAACAACAGAGTCGATCGTGATTTAGCTAAAACAGCTATTTCAAACATTCGTTCCGTAGTAGAAGCTGCAGGGTTAGAAGCAGAAGGATACTCGACTGCTGATACCTTTGGATACTACGGATTTCCATTTTACATTAAAGGAAATAAAAAATTTGTAGATGTCTATGTGGATTTTGAAAAAGATTATGTTGAGAAGACACCAGTCCTTAGATACAATCCGCGACTTAAAGAAGTTGAAAAGAAAATTTTCTTTGGTTTTTCCAAAAAAACAGTCTATCGTTTAGAAATGGAGTATGTTTCTGAAGATGATAACTATGACCGACTTGATGAAGCTTATAATAAGATACTTCAAAGTGATAGTTTGACTTCTACGTATTTAAAGGATAATCAGCTTAAGAAGCTCTATATTAAAAATTCAATTGAATTGGAATCTTTTGAATCCTATTACTCTTTAGTTCCAAAAGAAGAATACAGTGGTAACCCTAAAACTCGTCTTGAAGAACAAGAAAAAAGAGAGGCAATTCTGAAGACGGATGTAGAAGAACTAACTCCCTTAATCGAGGATTTAGACCCAAGTAGAGTCAACAGTCTAGATGAAGATGTGCTTGTTCGCTATCGAGATATACTCTTGAAAAGAGTTACTGAAAATCGTTCGACTTTTAGTATTGAGATAGACATTGATATAGAGCAGGTACGAAGACAAAATCTTCAATTAACTAATGAAGATTTTGAGAATTGGACAGAATCTGATTTTCAATACTTACTCGGTCAAATAGTTGAAATCGAAAAACTACCTAGGAATACAGAAGTACGTTTTACTATAAAATATGAAAGCAAACTGAGATCGTATGATTTTAAAAAATTCAGTTTTATTAAACAATAATTTAGGAAAGACATTCAGGAATCCTCCTGTCTGTCTTTTTACTTAGCTTTTTGGTATAATGGACCAAGTATTAATTTAGAAAGATTTGTGGGTGTCAAACAGTCCAGTAGCTTGTTTTTATTTGGACCTAGGTTCCACCCAAAGAGGTATTAGTGTCATGTCTCAATCTTATATCAATGTTATCGGTGCTGGTTTGGCGGGTTCTGAAGCGGCCTACCAAATCGCAGAACGTGGAATTCCTGTTAAACTCTATGAAATGCGTGGTGTCAAATCAACACCTCAGCATAAAACAGATAATTTTGCAGAATTAGTGTGTTCCAACTCATTACGAGGAGATACTCTTACAAATGCTGTCGGGCTCCTCAAGGAAGAAATGCGTCGTCTTGGTTCTGTGATTTTAGAATCAGCAGAAGCAACCCGTGTTCCTGCAGGTGGAGCCCTCGCAGTTGACCGAGATGGTTTCTCCCAAATGGTCACTGAAAAAATTGCCAATCACCCTTTAATTGAAGTGGTTCGTGACGAAATTACAGAATTGCCAACAGATGCTATTACAGTTGTTGCAACTGGACCTTTGACCAGTGATGCCCTTGCTGAGAAAATTCATGCCCTTAATGACGGCGATGGATTCTATTTCTACGACGCGGCAGCGCCTATTATCGACGTCAACACCATCGATATGAGCAAGGTCTATCTCAAGTCTCGGTATAACAAGGGAGAAGCTGCCTACCTCAATGCTCCGATGACCAAGCAAGAGTTTATGGATTTCCATGAAGCCTTGGTCAATGCGGAAGAAGCACCCCTTAATTCTTTTGAAAAAGAAAAGTACTTTGAAGGGTGTATGCCTATCGAAGTCATGGCCAAACGTGGTATTAAAACCATGCTTTATGGTCCTATGAAACCAGTTGGTCTAGAATATCCAGATGACTATAAAGGGCCTCGTGATGGCGACTTTAAAACACCGTACGCAGTCGTTCAGCTTCGTCAGGACAATGCGGCTGGAAGTCTCTATAACATCGTTGGTTTCCAAACTCACCTCAAATGGGGAGAGCAGAAGCGTGTCTTCCAAATGATTCCAGGTCTTGAAAATGCTGAGTTTGTCCGTTATGGTGTCATGCATCGTAATTCCTATATGGATTCGCCAAATCTTCTTGAACAGACATACCGTTCTAAGAAACAGCCAAATCTTTTCTTCGCTGGTCAGATGACAGGTGTGGAAGGGTATGTTGAGTCGGCTGCTTCAGGATTAGTTGCTGGAATCAATGCTGCTCGTCTTTTCAAGGGAGAAAGTAAGGCTATTTTCCCAGAGACTACAGCAATCGGTAGTTTAGCTCATTATATCACTCATGCTGATAGCAAGCATTTCCAACCCATGAATGTCAACTTCGGGATTATCAAGGAGTTAGAAGGTGAGCGTATTCGTGATAAAAAGGCTCGTTATGAGAAAATTGCAGAACGTGCCTTGTCTGATTTAGAGAAATTTTTATCTATCTAATTTTTTTGAAAGAATTGTTCATGATACTATAAAAATCCTTGAAATTGTGATAAAATAGGTAGGATGAAAAAAGGAGAGAGAAAATGGTAGAACCTAAGTATAAACGTATCTTAATCAAGCTATCTGGTGAAGCCCTTGCTGGCGAACGTGGTGTCGGTATTGATATCAAAACCGTCCAAAGTATGGCCCAAGAAATCAAGGAAGTTCACGAGCTAGGAATTGAAATCGCCTTGGTTATCGGTGGTGGGAACCTTTGGCGTGGAGAACCTGCAGCAGAAGCTGGTATGGATCGCGTTCAAGCGGATTACACTGGAATGCTTGGGACAGTCATGAATGCTCTTGTGATGGCAGATTCATTGCAACAAGCTGGTGTTGATACTCGTGTACAAACAGCTATTGCCATGCAACAAGTAGCAGAACCTTATATTCGTGGACGTGCCCTTCGCCACCTTGAAAAAGGACGTATCGTTATCTTTGGCGCGGGAATTGGTTCACCTTACTTCTCTACAGATACAACAGCGGCTCTTCGTGCTGCTGAGATTGAAGCGGACGCTATTTTGATGGCTAAGAATGGTGTAGATGGTGTCTACAATGCGGATCCTAAGAAAGATAAAACGGCTGTTAAATTTGAAGAATTGACTCACCGTGATGTTATTAATAAAGGTCTCCGTATCATGGATTCAACAGCTTCAACTCTATCTATGGATAACGATATTGACTTGGTAGTCTTTAATATGAATCAACCTGGCAATATCAAACGTGTTGTATTTGGTGAAAATATCGGAACAACTGTTTCAAACAATATCGAAGAAAAGGAATAAGAAAAATTATGGCTAACGCAATTGTAGAAAAAGCTAAAGAGAGAATGACTCAATCTCACCACTCACTTGCGCGTGAGTTTGGTGGTATCCGTGCAGGTCGTGCTAACGCTAGCTTGCTTGACCGTATTACTGTTGAATACTATGGTGTCGAAACACCTCTTAACCAAATCGCTTCTATCACAATTCCTGAAGCGCGTGTCTTGTTGGTAACACCATTTGATAAATCTTCTCTAAAAGATATCGAACGTGCCTTAAACGCTTCAGATCTTGGTATTACACCAGCTAACGATGGTTCTGTTATTCGCTTGGTAATCCCAGCTCTTACAGAAGAAACTCGTCGCGACCTCGCTAAAGAAGTGAAAAAAGTTGGTGAAAATGCTAAAGTAGCGATCCGTAATATTCGTCGTGACGCTATGGATGAAGCTAAAAAACAAGAAAAAGCTAAAGAAATCACTGAAGATGAATTGAAGACTCTTGAAAAAGATATTCAAAAAGCGACAGACGATGCTGTTAAACACATCGACGACATGACTGCCAATAAAGAAAAAGAAATCTTGGAAGTCTAAGAAATAAACAGAAAAACTCAGTTGGCATTGCTGGCTGAGTTTTATTCGAAAGAAGGAAACATGAATACAAATCTTGCAAGTTTTATCGTTGGACTCATCATCGATGAAAATGACCGTTTTTACTTTGTACAAAAGGATGGTCAAACATACGCTCTTGCTAAAGAAGAAGGTCAGCATACAGTTGGTGATACCGTTAAAGGTTTCGCCTACACAGACATGAAGCAAAAACTTCGCTTGACAACTCAAGAAGTGACTGCAACTCAAGATCAATTTGGTTGGGGAACGGTAACAGAGGTTCGTAAGGATTTAGGTGTTTTTGTTGATACAGGGCTTCCTGACAAGGAAGTCGTTGTGTCACTGGATATCCTACCTGAACTGAAAGAGCTTTGGCCTAAGAAGGGCGATAAACTTTATATTCGTCTAGAAGTAGATAAGAAAGACCGTATCTGGGGAGTTTTGGCTTATCAGGAAGACTTCCAACGTTTGGCACGTCCAGCATACAACAACATGCAAAATCAGAACTGGCCTGCAATCGTTTATCGTCTTAAGTTATCAGGAACTTTTGTCTATCTACCAGAAAACAACATGCTTGGATTTATCCATCCAAGTGAGCGCTATGCAGAGCCACGTTTGGGCCAAGTGTTAGATGTGCGTGTCATTGGTTTCCGTGAAGTTGACCGAACGCTTAATCTATCGCTAAAACCTCGCTCTTTTGAGATGTTAGAAAATGATGCACAAATGATTCTGACTTACTTGGAAAGTAATGGTGGATTTATGACCTTAAATGACAAATCATCACCAGATGACATCAAGGCTACCTTTGGTATTTCTAAAGGTCAGTTTAAAAAAGCTCTTGGTGGTTTAATGAAAGCTGGAAAGATTAAACAAGACCAATTTGGTACAGAGTTAATTTAGGGAGGCTTATGCGAAAATCATTTTATACTTGGCTTATGACAGAGCGTAATCCTAAAAGTCATAGTCCCAAAGCAAATTTAGCGGATCTTGCCTTTGAGGAGTCAGCCTTCCCAAAACATACGGATGATTTCGATCAGGTGAGCCGATTTTTAGAAGAACATGCTAGTTTTTCCTTTAATATGGGAGACTTCGATCGTATCTGGCAAGAATATTTAGAACATTAAAAAGGGCATTGGTGTTAAGGATAGCAATTTCTAATTGCCTTTGCTATAATAAAAAGAAATTAAAGAGTTAGAGAGGTTCTTTATTTGAAGGAACATTCAATAGACATTCAGTTAAGTCATCCAGATGACCTGTTTCATCTTTTTGGTTCCAATGAACGCTATCTTCGCTTGATGGAGGATGAGTTAGATGTTATCATCCATGCTCGTACAGAGATTGTACAAGTCTTGGGAGAGGAGTCTTCTTGTGAAGAAGCACGACAAGTAATTCAAGCCTTGATGGTCTTGGTCAATCGTGGCATGACAGTAGGAACTCCGGATGTGGTGACAGCCATCAATATGGTTAGAAACAATGAAATCGATAAGTTTGTTGCCCTCTATGAAGAAGAGATTATCAAAGACAATACTGGTAAGCCGATACGTGTAAAGACACTAGGTCAAAAACTTTATGTAGATAGTGTTAAGAACCATGATGTGACCTTCGGGATTGGGCCAGCGGGGACAGGTAAGACCTTCCTAGCAGTGACCTTGGCTGTTACAGCTCTCAAACGTGGCCAAGTCAAGCGTATTATCCTGACTCGTCCAGCAGTAGAAGCTGGAGAAAGCCTAGGATTTCTACCTGGTGATTTGAAAGAAAAAGTAGACCCTTATCTTCGACCAGTCTATGACGCCTTGTACCAAATTCTTGGGAAGGACCAAACAACTCGTCTCATGGAGAGAGAAATTATTGAGATTGCGCCTTTGGCCTACATGCGTGGACGTACCTTGGATGATGCCTTTGTCATCTTGGATGAAGCCCAAAATACAACCATCATGCAGATGAAGATGTTCTTGACACGTCTTGGATTCAATTCTAAAATGATTGTCAATGGGGATATTAGCCAGATTGACCTACCACGTAATGTTAAATCAGGTTTGATTGATGCCCAGGAAAAACTTAAGAATATTCACCAGATCGACTTCGTTCATTTTTCAGCCAAGGATGTGGTTCGCCATCCAGTCGTTGCTCAGATTATCAGAGCATATGAACCTCGACCTGTCAAAGCTGAAGAAAATCAAGAAGAAACAGAATAAAGAAAAAGAGCAGTTGAAAAACTGCTCTTAATTTTTTTTGAATTTCTTATTAAACAAGTTCACTGATAGGTGTGAAGTCACGTTCTAAACCTTCAGCAACTGGTTGGCTGGTGAGTTGACCTTGATAAGTTGTTACACCTTCAAGCAAGCCTGCGTCTTCAAGGATTGCTTTCTTAAATCCTTTTCCTGCCAAGGCTTCGATATAAGGAAGGGTCACATTTGTAAGGGCGATAGTAGAAGTACGAGCAACTGCTCCAGGAATGTTAGCAACCGCATAGTGAAGGACACCGTGTTTCTCATAGACAGGCTCATCATGGGTTGTCACACGGTCAGCTGTTGCAATAACACCACCTTGGTCTACAGCAACGTCTACGATGACAGAACCAGGACGCATTTGTTGAACCATGTCATCTGTCACTAATTTTGGAGCTTTAGCACCAGGAATCAATACTGCACCGATAACAACGTCTGCTTCACGCACACTTGCTTCGATATTAAATGGGTTAGACATGAGTGTTTGGATTTGGTGACCAAAGACATCTTCAAGTTCAGAGAGACGTTTAGCACTGATATCTAGAATAGTTACTTGAGCACCTAAACCAAGAGCGATACGTGCTGCGTGTGTACCAACGACACCACCACCGATAATGGTCACTTTTCCTTTTGGTACACCTGGGACACCACCTAAAAGAACTCCAGAACCACCAGCTTGTTTCGTCAAGAAGTGAGCTCCGATTTGGACAGCCATACGACCTGCAACCTCACTCATTGGAACCAATAGAGGAAGTTGACCTTCAGTATTGCGTACAGTTTCATAAGCAACACCAGTTGTTTTCGCTGCAAGCATAGCATCCGCTAATTCTGGGGCTGCTGCCATGTGCAAGTAGGTGAAGAGAAGTAAATCGTCACGCAAGAACTGGTACTCACTAGCAAGGGGTTCCTTGACTTTAACAACGAACTCTGCAGCCCAGGCTTCAGCAGCAGTTGCGACAATCTCAGCTCCTTGCTTTTCATAGTCAGCATCAGCAAAACCAGATCCAAGTCCAGCATTTGTTTCAATGAGGACTCGGTGACCACGACCGACAAGACTCTGTACACCAGCAGGTGTCAAAGCAACACGATTTTCATTATTTTTAATTTCCTTTGGAATTCCAATTAACATAGAGATTAGCTCCTTATTTAACATCTAGGTTCTTATACGAAATCATCACAGGAAGAACCCAGTCATTTCTTGTGATGTTCTTATTTTATATGAAACCGCTAAAAATTGCAAGAAAAACTTATTTCTCTACTTAAGATATGTCTTGAATAAGGAAGATTATTTTGCAAATAAGTAAGCAGTTGAAAAGATTTTTCAGCTGTTTTTTCTTTGCATTACGAATAAGATAAGAGAGGAGAAATTATGGAAGAACTTATTGAGATAATCAAAGAATATAAAATCATTGTTATCTGTGCTAGTTTGGGTTTGGTCTTGGGTGGCTTTTTCCTACTAAAGCCAGTCGCTCAAACACCGGCTAAGGAAAGCAATTTGCAAACAGAAGTTACAACTGTTTCAAAGGATTCGACGGATGAAAAGGATGATAAAAATCAGAAGGAAGAAGTGGTGAAGCAAGATCTGATTACTGTTGATGTAAAAGGTGCGGTCAAATCACCTGGAATCTATGATTTGCCAGTTGGAAGTCGTATCAATGATGCTGTCCAGAAAGCGGGTGGCTTGACAGATAATGCAGACAGTAAGTCTATCAATCTTGCCCAGAGAATTAGTGATGAAGCACTTGTTTATGTTCCATCTAAGGAAGAAGCTACCAGTCAAGAGGCGCATTCAAATGCTTCCAACACCAAAGAAAATAAGAAAGTCAATCTTAATAAAGCCAGTTTAGAGGAGCTGAAACAAGTCAAGGGGTTGGGAGGCAAACGTGCTCAGGATATCATCGACCATCGTGAGTCCAACGGTAAGTTTAAGTCAGTTGATGAGCTCAAAAAGGTTTCTGGTATTGGTGCAAAAACGATAGAAAAGTTAAAAGAGTATGTCACAGTGGATTAGTCGATTTCCCATCCCCAAAATCTATCTCAGTTTTCTCCTGCTTTGGCTCTACTATGCTATCTTTTCAGCAAGCTTTTTAGCACTCTTGGGCTTTGTCTTTTTACTTCTCTGCCTCTTTTTTCAATTTTCATGGAAGACTGTGGTCAAGGTTCTCTTTGTTTGTGCTCTTTTTGGGAGCTGGTTTATATTTCAAAAATGGCAACAAGAAGAAGCGAGTAAACATCTTGTTGACTCAGTTAATACGGTACGAATCTTGCCTGATACTATCAAGGTCAATGGAGATAGTTTATCCTTTCGTGGGAAGGCTGATGGTAGACTCTTTCAGGTCTATTATAAATTCCAGTCAGAGGCTGAAAAAGAAGGGTTTAAAGAGTTATCTGAACTGCATGAGATAGTAGTAAAAGGAAAGCTAGCTATTCCTCAAGGTGCGAATAATTTTGCTGGATTTGATTATCGGAACTATCTCAAAACACAGGGGATTTATCAGACCTTAACGATATCGGAAATTGTCGAATTAAAGAAAGCATCCAGCTGGGATATGGGAGAAAATCTATCCAGCTTGCGGAGAAAGGCAGTTGTCTGGATAAAAAGGAATTTTCCTGACCCCATGCGTAATTATATGACAGGTCTTTTATTAGGGCACTTGGACACAGATTTTGAGGAAATGAATGAACTATATTCCAGTCTAGGGATTATTCACCTTTTTGCTCTGTCAGGAATGCAGGTCGGTTTCTTCATGGATGCTTTTAAAAAGTTACTCTTACGATTGGGTTTGACGCAAGAGAAGTTCAAATGGCTTGCCTATCCCTTTTCTTTGGTCTATGCAGGTTTGACAGGGTTCTCAGCTTCTGTTATTCGTAGTCTCTTACAAAAACTTTTGGCTCAACATGGCTTCAAGGGGCTGGATAACTTTGCTTTGACAGTCCTTGTCTTGTTTATCGTGATGCCGAATTTCTTCCTAACTGCTGGAGGAGTGCTCTCCTGTGCCTATGCCTTTATCCTGACCATGACTGGCGAGGAAGTAGAAGGGATAAAAGGTCTGGTGAGAGAAAGCTTCATTATCTCCTTAGGAATTCTGCCAATTTTATCATTCTATTTTTCTGAATTTCAACCTTGGTCCATACTCTTAACTTTTGTCTTTTCTTTTTTATTTGATATGGTCTTGCTACCACTTTTATCAATACTCTTCTGTCTGTCATGGATATATCCTATTACCCAGTTTAACTTTCTCTTTGAATGGTTAGAGGACATCATACGCTATGTTTCTCAGCTATCTACTAGACCCTTTATTTTTGGTCAACCTAATCTCTGGGTTTTGGTATGTCTATTAGTCTCTTTGGCGCTGATTTATGATTATCGTAAAAATTTGAAGAAAGCACCTTTACTTATCCTATTTATCATTTTACTTTTCTTAGTAACCAAACATCCACTGGAAAATGAAATCACAGTCCTAGACATGGAACAGGGACGGAGCATTTTCCTAAGAGACATGACAGGAAAGACAATATTACTGGATGTCGGTGAAAAGTTAGCAGTTGAGAAAAAAGAAGCTTGGCAGGAGAAAGTCACCTCGAGCATTGCCAAACGGAGTTTAATTCCCTATCTGAAAAGTCGAGGAGTGGCAAAGATTGATCAGCTTGTTTTAACGGATAGTGAACCTAAGCAACTAGACCATCTACTAGAAATTAGTAAAGCCTTCAATCTTGGAGAGATTCTAGTAACTGAAGAAACTCTATCTAAAAGAGAATTTATGGATAAATTAAAGGAAAGTAACTTGAAAGTACGTCCTATTAAAACAGGAGAGCAGTTATTTATTTTTGGGAGTAGTTTAGAAGTAATCGAAAATAAAAATAGTGATAGTAAAGCCTCAATAGCCATGTATGGAAAGCTACTAAATCAAACTTTTCTAGTCACTGGAAATATAGAGGAGAAGTTCTTAAATAAGTCTTATCCTAAAATTCAAGCAGATGTAGTGCTAACTCATCAGCAAGCATCGAAGAAAAAGACAGATGTCGAAGTCTTCGAAATCTTCCAGCCTAAAATCACTGTCGTTTCTGTTGACAAGAAGAAAAAATTTAAAGAAACAAATGGGGAGAATAACCAAGAACTTGGGAATTCGATTTACAAAACGGATCAAAAGGGCGCCATTCGTTTTAAAGGTTGGAGTGCTTGGCAAATAGAAACAGTTCACTGAGCTTAGCTTTTCAAAAAAATTAAAATTGTCTAAACAATCAATCAAAACTTGATTTTAGAACCTTTTTGCTATAAAATGGTAAAGATTAGTGTCAAACTTTTATATTGCAAATAGGAGAAAACATGACAAAAACTTTGAAACGTCCTGAGGTTCTATCACCTGCAGGAACACTTGAAAAACTAAAAGTAGCTGTTCAATATGGAGCAGATGCTGTCTTTATCGGTGGCCAGGCCTATGGTCTTCGTAGCCGCGCGGGTAACTTTACTTTCGAACAAATGGAAGAAGGAGTACAGTTCGCTGCTAAGTACGGTGCTAAGGTTTATGTAGCTGCCAATATGGTCATGCACGAAGGAAACGAAGAAGGGGCCGGCGAATGGTTCCGTAAATTACGTGATATTGGGATTGCAGCGGTTATCGTATCAGATCCAGCCTTGATCATGATTGCAGCAACAGAAGCACCAGGACTTGAAATTCACCTTTCAACCCAGGCCAGTGCGACTAACTACGAAACCCTAGAATTCTGGAAAGAACTTGGATTGACACGTGTCGTTTTGGCGCGTGAGGTTTCTATGGAAGAATTGGCAGAGATTCGCAAACGTACAGATGTTGAAATTGAAGCCTTCGTTCACGGAGCTATGTGTATCTCATACTCTGGTCGTTGTACTCTTTCTAATCACATGAGTATGCGTGACGCCAACCGTGGTGGATGTTCACAATCTTGCCGTTGGAAATATGACCTTTACGATATGCCGTTCGGTAAGGAACGTAAGAGTCTCAAGGGAGAAATTCCTGAAGAATTCTCTATGTCTGCGGTTGATATGTCTATGATTGACCATATCCCTGATATGATTGAAAATGGTGTGGACAGTCTTAAGATTGAGGGCCGTATGAAGTCTATCCACTATGTTTCAACAGTAACAAACTGTTACAAGGCAGCTGTTGATGCCTATCTTGAGAGCCCTGAAAAGTTTGAAGCTATTAAGCAAGACTTGATTGATGAAATGTGGAAGGTTGCCCAACGTGAGTTGGCTACAGGTTTCTACTATGGAACTCCATCTGAAAATGAGCAGTTGTTTGGTGCTCGCCGTAAGATTCCAGAATATAAGTTTGTAGCGGAAGTAGTAGATTATGATGATGCTACACAAACAGCAACTATTCGTCAACGGAATGTTATCAATGAAGGTGACCAAGTTGAATTCTATGGTCCAGGTTTCCGTCATTTTGAAACTTATATTGAAGACCTTCATGATGCTAAAGGAAATAAAATCGACCGTGCACCAAACCCAATGGAACTTTTGACCATCAAGGTTCCTCAACCAGTACAAGCTGGCGATATGGTACGTGCTTTGAAAGAAGGTCTGATTAATCTATACAAAGAAGATGGGACAAGCGTCACAGTTCGTGCCTAGAAAAGGATTAGATAATGATTCAAGCTCAGGGCTTACTAGTTGATGATGAAAGCAGATGTGTTCATTACCATAGTGACAAAGATATCGTAGCACTTCAGTGCTATGATTGTAAGAAATACTACGCCTGTTATCAGTGTCACAATGCTATAGAAGCACATACATTTTGTCCTTATCCTTTAAATCTGAAAGAGGATAGCCCCATCTTATGTGGATCCTGCGGGAATACACTAACGTATGTCGAGTATACCGAGAAGGGAACTTGTCCATTTTGTAAAGCTGCATTTAATCCAGCTTGTCAAAATCATCACTCAATTTATTTCAGATAAAAAATGATACATCCGAGTTGTAAAACTCGGATTTTTGTTTTCAGAAAACATAGAAAGATAGTAAAAGGTTCGTGAAAGGTTCGTGAAAAGGGAATAAAATTTTCTATATAATTGTCTTGAAAATCGTAAAATTGGAAATAAATGATTCAAAACGCTTCCATTCCTAGTAAAAAGTTGACAAAAGCAAATTTTAGGACTAAACTAGGGAGGTAAATTTAATTTAAAAAAGGAGAATTCGTCATGAATTTAACATTTTTCGGACTTTGTCTTGCCTGTATGGGTGTATCTCTTGCAGAAGGATTTTTGATGAACGGTTTGTTCAAATCTGCAGCACGCCAACCAGATATCATCCCACAATTGCGTAGTTTGATGATCATGGGGATTGCCTTTATCGAAGGAACATTCTTTGTAACCTTGGCGATGTCATTTGTCATTAAATAGACAACTCTATTTAGAAATGGAGGTGTCAAACCATGGAAGAAAGTTTGAATCCAACCGTTAATATTGGACCAATATCCTTTGATTTGACCCTGCTTGCCATGTCTCTTGTAACTGTTTTGATGGTTTTTGCCTTTGTCTACTGGGCAAGTCGTGAAATGACCATCCGTCCAAAGGGCAAACAAAATGCTCTTGAGATGATTTATGACTTTGTGATTGGTTTTACCAAACCAAACATTGGAGAATCATACATTAAGGATTATTCCTTGTTTCTGTTTTCTCTATTTCTGTTTATCTTGGTTGCCAATAATATTGGCTTAATGGCAAAAGTACAAACAACAAACGGTTATAACTTGTGGACTTCCCCAACAGCTAACCTTGGATACGATTTATCCCTCTCATTATTGATCACTTTGATCGCCCATGTAGAAGGAGTTCGTCGTAGAGGCGTTAAAGAATATTTGAGAGCATTTGTTACACCTGGCTTTATGACTCCGATGAACATTTTAGAAGAGTTCACCAATTTTGCTTCCTTGGCGATTCGGATCTACGGAAATATTTTTGCCGGTGAGGTCTTAGCTGGATTGCTATTGACCTTGTCACAAAATGCTTTGTATTGGTATCCTTTTGCCTTTATCGCAAACATGTTATGGACAGCTTTTTCAATTTTCATTTCATGTATTCAGGCTTATGTATTTACCATGTTGTCATCAATGTACATTGGTAAAAAAATAAATGAAGGGGAAGAGTAAGTAGAGGAGGATTAGAAGATGGATTTAACTATTAGTACCATTATCGGTGACTTTATTCTTATCGCTGGTTCCTTCCTTTTATTGATCTTTTTAGTGAAGAAATATGCTTGGGGAAATATTTCCAGCATCTTAGATGAACGTGCTGAAAAGATTTCTTCAGATATTGATGGTGCCGAGGGAGCCCGTAAAAAGGCTGAGGAACTAGCTAGCAAACGTGAAGCTGAGTTAGCAGGTAGCCGTACCGAAGCTAAAACGATTATCGAGAATGCAAAGGGAACTGCTGAGAAAAGTAGAGCCGATATTTTAGCCGAAGCTAAACTTGAAGCAGGGCGCTTAAAAGAAAAAGCCAACCAAGAAATTGCTCAAAATAAAGCTGAAGCTTTACAAAGTGTTAAGGGAGATGTAGCTGACTTAACAATCAGTCTAGCTGAGAAAATTCTCTCTAAAAACCTTGACAGTCAGGCCCATAAAGAACTCATTGATCAGTATATCGATCAGCTAGGAGAAGCTTAATGGACAAAAAGACTTTAAAGGTAATTGAAAAATACAGCATGCCTTTTGTCCAATTGGTGATTGAAAAAGGAGAAGAAGACTCTATTTTTTCAGACTTGACTCAAATCAAGCAAGTTGCTGAAGAAACTGGCTTACCTACTTTTTTAGCGCAAGTGGAAGTAGATGAGTTGGATAAAGAAAAAACAGTTCGTTTTTTCCAAGGTTCTGTGTCACCTTTAATGCAAAACTTTATCGAGGTTATACTTTACAATCATCGATCCAATCTTTTTTATGATGTGATTGTAGATTGCTTGAATCGTCTTGAAAAAGAAACCAATCGTTTTGAAGTGACTATTTTGTCTGCACATCCTTTGACTGACGAACAGAAAGAACGCCTCCTTCCTCTAATCGAGAAGAAGATGTCTTTAAAGGTTCGCAGTATTAAGGAAAAAATCGACGATAGTTTAATCGGTGGTTTTGTTATTATTGCCAATCACAAGACAATTGATGTGAGTATTAAACAACAACTTAAAGTTGTTAAGGAAAATTTGAAATAGAAAGTGGTGTTCTTTTGGCAATTAACGCACAAGAAATCAGCGCTTTAATTAAGCAACAAATTGAAAATTTCAAACCTAATTTTGATGTGAGTGAAACGGGTGTTGTAACCTACATCGGTGACGGGATTGCGCGTGCTCATGGCCTTGAAAATGCCATGAGTGGTGAGCTGTTGATTTTTGAAAATGGCTCTTATGGTATGGCGCAAAACTTAGAGTCAACGGATGTTGGTATCATCATTCTTGGTGACTTTACAGATATTCGTGAAGGCGACACCATTCGTCGCACGGGTAAAATCATGGAAGTACCAGTAGGTGAAAGTCTCATTGGTCGTGTTGTGGATCCACTCGGTCGTCCAGTTGACGGTCTTGGAGAAATCCACACTGATAAAACTCGTCCAGTAGAAGCACCAGCTCCTGGTGTTATGCAACGTAAGTCTGTCTCAGAACCATTGCAAACAGGTTTGAAAGCTATTGACGCCCTTGTTCCAATCGGTCGTGGTCAACGTGAGTTGATTATCGGTGACCGTCAAACGGGGAAAACAACGATCGCAATTGACACTATCTTGAATCAAAAAGGTCAAGATATGATTTGTATCTATGTTGCGATTGGACAAAAAGAATCAACAGTTCGTACACAAGTGGAAACACTTCGTCAGTACGGAGCCTTGGATTACACAATCGTTGTGACAGCTTCGGCTTCACAGCCTTCACCATTGCTTTTCCTTGCACCTTATGCAGGGGTTGCTATGGCAGAAGAGTTCATGTATCAAGGTAAGCATGTTTTGATCGTTTATGATGACTTATCTAAACAAGCGGTAGCTTATCGTGAACTTTCTCTCTTGCTCCGTCGTCCACCCGGTCGTGAGGCCTTCCCAGGGGATGTCTTCTACCTTCACAGCCGTCTACTTGAGCGTTCTGCTAAAGTTTCAGATGAGCTTGGCGGTGGATCTATCACGGCTCTTCCATTTATCGAGACCCAAGCAGGAGATATCTCAGCCTATATCGCGACAAACGTAATCTCTATTACGGATGGACAAATCTTCCTAAGTGATAGCCTCTTTAATGCAGGTATTCGTCCAGCTATTGATGCGGGTTCTTCTGTATCTCGTGTTGGTGGTTCAGCTCAGATTAAAGCTATGAAGAAGGTTGCTGGTACTCTTCGTATCGACCTTGCTTCATACCGAGAGTTGGAAGCCTTCACTAAATTTGGTTCAGACTTGGATGCTGCTACTCAGGCTAAATTGAACCGTGGTCGTCGTACTGTAGAAGTATTGAAACAACCAGTTCATAAACCATTACCTGTTGAGAAACAAGTAACCATTCTCTATGCCTTGACTCATGGATTCTTGGATACTGTATCAGTAGATGATATTGTTCGTTTTGAGGAAGAATTCCATGCCTTCTTTGATGCGCAACATCCAGAGATTTTGGAAACTATTCGTGAAACAAAAGACTTGCCAGAAGAAGCAGTCTTGGATGCTGCGATTACTGAGTTTCTCAACCAATCCAGCTTCCAATAAGAATAGAGGTGTCAGATGGCAGTATCTCTAAATGATATTAAAACAAAAATCGCCTCAACGAAAAATACTAGTCAAATTACTAACGCCATGCAGATGGTTTCTGCAGCTAAGTTAGGTCGTTCTGAAGAAGCTGCACGCAACTTCCAGATTTATGCTCAAAAAGTCCGTAAACTCCTTACAGACATCCTTCACGGAGATGGTGCTGGCGGATCAACAAATCCAATGTTGATTAGTCGCCCTGTCAAAAAAACAGGCTATATCGTCATTACATCTGACCGTGGTCTTGTTGGAGGATATAACTCTTCAATCTTGAAGGCTGTCATGGAACTGCAACAAGAATATCATCCATCAGGTGATGATTTCGAAGTCATCTGTATTGGTGGTATGGGAGCAGACTTCTTTAAAGCTCGTGGTATTCAACCAATTTATGAATTGCGTGGTCTAGCCAGTCAACCAAGCTTCGATGAAGTTCGCAAGATTATTTCAAAAACTATTGAAATGTACCAAAATGAACTTTTCGATGAGCTCTATGTTTGCTACAACCACCACGTGAATACACTGACAAGTCAAATGCGTGTGGAGCAGATGCTTCCAATTGTCGACTTGGACCCAAATGAAGCAGATGATAACTATAGCTTGACCTTTGAGCTTGAAACAAGTCGTGAAGAAATCTTGGATCAACTATTGCCACAGTTTGCAGAAAGTATGATTTACGGTGCTATTATTGATGCCAAGACAGCTGAAAATGCGGCAGGGATGACGGCAATGCAGACAGCGACAGATAATGCTAAAAAAGTTATCAATGATTTGACTATCCAGTATAACCGTGCCAGACAGGCGGCGATTACACAAGAAATTACAGAAATCGTAGCAGGAGCTAGTGCTTTAGAATAAAGCAATATTGCTCAGAGAAATGAACTTAGGACCTAGTCATGCTAGGAACCGATAGTATCTTATACAGAATAGGAGAAGTAGATGAGTTCAGGTAAAATTGCTCAGGTTATCGGTCCCGTTGTAGACGTCATGTTTGCAGCAGGTGAGAAACTACCAGAGATTAATAATGCACTTGTCGTCTACAAAAATGACGAAAGAAAAACAAAAATCGTCCTTGAAGTAGCCTTGGAGTTGGGAGATGGTATGATTCGTACCATCGCTATGGAATCAACTGATGGCTTGACCCGTGGTTTGGAAGTATTGGACACAGGTCGTCCAATCTCAGTACCAGTTGGGAAAGAAACTCTAGGACGTGTCTTCAACGTTTTGGGAGATACCATTGACTTGGAAGCTCCTTTTGGTGAAGATGCAGAGCGTCAGCCAATTCATAAAAAAGCACCAACTTTTGATGAATTGTCTACCTCTTCAGAAATTCTAGAAACAGGGATCAAGGTTATCGACCTTCTTGCCCCTTACCTTAAAGGTGGTAAGGTCGGACTCTTCGGTGGTGCCGGAGTTGGTAAGACCGTATTGATCCAAGAATTGATTCACAACATTGCCCAAGAACACGGTGGGATCTCAGTATTTACTGGTGTTGGGGAACGTACTCGTGAAGGGAATGACCTTTACTGGGAAATGAAAGAATCAGGCGTTATCGAAAAAACAGCCATGGTATTTGGTCAGATGAATGAGCCACCAGGAGCACGTATGCGTGTTGCCCTTACTGGTTTGACAATTGCTGAATACTTCCGTGATGTAGAAGGTCAAGACGTTCTTCTCTTCATTGATAACATTTTCCGTTTCACGCAAGCAGGTTCAGAAGTATCTGCCCTTTTGGGTCGTATGCCATCAGCCGTTGGTTACCAACCAACACTCGCAACAGAAATGGGTCAATTGCAAGAACGTATCACGTCAACCAAGAAGGGTTCTGTAACCTCTATCCAGGCCATCTACGTGCCAGCGGATGACTATACTGACCCAGCGCCAGCAACAGCCTTCGCTCACTTGGACTCTACAACAAACTTAGAGCGTAAATTGGTTCAATTGGGGATTTACCCAGCCGTTGACCCACTTGCTTCAAGCTCACGTGCCTTGGCACCTGAAATTGTTGGAGAAGAGCACTATGCAGTAGCTGCAGAAGTTAAACGTGTCCTTCAACGTTACCATGAATTGCAAGATATTATTGCCATCCTTGGTATGGATGAACTTTCTGACGAAGAAAAGACTTTGGTTGCTCGTGCACGCCGTATTCAGTTCTTCTTGTCACAAAACTTCAACGTTGCAGAACAATTTACTGGCCAACCTGGTTCTTATGTACCAGTAGCGGAAACTGTTCGTGGCTTCAAGGAAATTCTTGACGGTAAATACGATCATTTGCCAGAAGATGCCTTCCGTGGAGTAGGTTCAATCGAAGATGTTATTGCTAAGGCTGAAAAAATGGGATTTTAAGAGGTGATCTATGGCACATTTAACTGTCCAGATCGTGACACCAGATGGCCTCGTCTATGATCACCATGCCAGCTTTGTATCGGTACGAACTCTGGATGGTGAGATGGGGATCTTGCCACGACATGAAAATATGATTGCGGTTCTAGCAGTTGATGAAGTAAAGGTTAAACGCATCGATGATGATACTCATGTGAACTGGATTGCAGTAAACGGAGGAATCATTGAGATTGCTAATAATGTCATTACCATTATTGCTGACTCAGCTGAACGTGCGCGCGATATTGATGTTAGTCGTGCAGAACGTGCTAAACTTCGTGCAGAACGTGAAATCGAAGAAGCACAAGACAAACACTTAATCGACCAAGAGCGCCGTGCTAAAATTGCATTGCAACGTGCTATTAACCGTATCAATGTCGGAAATAAATTATAAAATAAAAAATGAACTTGTTTTACAAGTTCATTTTTTTAAGCCCTATTTATTGAAACTTATGCAGACTGCTTCAGGAACATGAAATTCATTAGAGAGTTCTGCCAGTCTACCAGTTTCAGGATTGCGCTTAAAGACAGTCGCATTATCAGAATCCTGGTGAACAGCGATAAGGAATTCTTGGTCAGGTGACAAATCAAAATCACGTGGATTTTTCCCATTGGTTGGAACAATCTCTAATAATTCCAAGCTTCCATCTGCTAAAATGCTATAAACAGCGATAGAATCATGGCCTCGATTAGAAGCGTAGAGGAATTTGCCATCTTTAGAAAGACGAATAGCCGCAGTACCATTAAAACCACTATAGTCATCTGGTAAGGTTGAAATGACCTGCATTTGTTCAAATTCTCCAACACCATCGTAAATCAATACTTCAATCGTACTGTTGAGTTCACAGATGAGATAAGCAATCTTGTAGTGGTGGTGGAAAACAAGGTGACGAGCACCAGCGCCGGGATTACAATTATAAGTTGCTAGTTTCGTCAACTTTCCTTCTAGATCGACATCATAGGTAATGACCTCGTCAGTACCCAAGTCACAAGTTACCAAATATTGGTCTGGTGTTAAATCGGTGTAGTGTACGTGGGGAGAAGCTTGGTTTTCATGTGGACCATGGCCAGTGTGTTGAACTTTGTCTGCCAATTCAAGACAGCCATCTTCTTTACGTTTATAGACTAGAACTTGACCTTTATGATAGTTAGCGCCATAAACTAGTCCCCGTGTCTCATCGACCGCAACATAGCAGTGAGGAGCACCTTCTTCAACGACGTGATTCAGGAGGACACCATCAGTTTTGTATGCTGCGATTCCACCTTTGCCATCATGGCTTCCGACAGTATAGAGATGCTGATGCTGATCAAAGGCTAAGTAGGTTGGACTTGGCTCGGTTGCAAAGAGTTCTAGATTTGAGAGTTTGCCAGTCTCAGTATCAAAATCAGCCTTGTAAATCCCTTGAGAAATACGTCGTGTATAGGTTCCAAAATATACTATTTCTTTCATATTCATACCTCTAGAAAAAGATAATTCAATTATAACATAAAAAGGCCTGCTAGATGAAAAATCTAAGTCAGAAAAAATAGCTCTTTCCTTGCCAAGAAGACAAATTTATCCCTTGCTAAAAGACTATAAAAAAACCTTATTTTTCTTAAAACATGGTATAATGTTAGGACAAAGGAAAGGAAGAAAAAATGGAACAAAAAGAGAAACACTTTACCTTATCTTGGTTTTTTAAATGGTTTTTAGACAATAAAGCAATTACTGTTTTCTTGGTGACCTTGTTATTAGGTCTCAATATTTTTATTCTCAGTAAAATTAGCTTTTTATTTTTCCCAGTTATAGACTTTTTATCAGTAGTGATGTTGCCGGTTATCTTATCGGGTCTACTTTTTTACCTCTTAAATCCACTAGTAGATCTGATGGAGAAGTACAAGATTAACCGTGTCTTAGCCATCAGTATTATCTTTATCATTATTGCAATACTCTTGATTATTGGACTAGCCGTTGCAATTCCAAACCTTCAACGTCAAGTAGTCGTTTTTGCGCAAAATGTCCCAAGTTATCTCGAGGATGCTGACAGAGTTATTGATGATCTTGTTACCAAGCGTTTGCCGGATGACTTTAGACCACAATTGGAGCAAGTTTTAGCTAATTTTTCAACACAAGCAACTGCTTGGGCAAGTAATATTTCTTCTAAGGCTGTTAACTGGGTGAGTGCTCTTATCAGTGGAACGTCACAGGTCATTGTCGCTCTGATCATCATGCCATTTATGCTCTTTTATCTCCTTCGAGATGGAAAAGGACTTAGAGACTATATTACTCAATTCTTACCAAATAAATTGAGAGAACCAGTTGGTAAGGTTCTTTCAGAAGTCAATCAACAACTTTCCAATTATGTTCGAGGGCAAATTACAGTGGCTGTAATCGTCGCCATCATGTTTATTATCTTATTCAAGATTATAGGACTTCGTTATGCTGTTACTTTAGGTATTACAGCCGGTTTTCTCAATTTAGTTCCTTATCTAGGTAGTTTTCTTGCAATGATTCCAGCCCTTATTTTGGGTTTGATTGCTGGTCCTGTTATGCTCTTAAAAGTTATTATCGTTTTCATTGTAGAGCAAACTATAGAGGGACGTTTTGTTTCTCCACTGATTTTGGGTAGCCAATTGAATATTCACCCAATTACCATTCTTTTTGTACTGTTGACTTCAGGATCCATGTTTGGTATTTGGGGTGTATTGCTAGGTATTCCAATCTATGCTTCCGCAAAAGTAGTCATCTCAGCAATTTTTGATTGGTATAAAGGAGTTAGTGGACTTTATGAACCAGTAGAGGAGACTGAAGGTGAACAATAGTCAACAAATGCTCGAGGCCTTGGAGCAACAAGATTTATCAAGAGCTGATTCTTTTTTCCAAAATGCCCTAGAGGAAGATTCAGATGAAGTTCTTCTTGAACTTGCTGCATATCTCGAAGGGATTGGTTTCTATCCACAGGCAGCACAGATCTATGAGAAATTAGCGCCGAAATTTCCAGAAGTCTACATCAATCTAGCTGCAATAGCTGGTGAGGATGGACTTATCGAAGAAGCTTTTGATTATTTAGAGAAGATTGGTCCAGAAAGTGAATGGTACGTATCAGCTCTTGCCTTAAAAGCAGATTTATATCAGATGGAAGGATTGACAGATGTTGCGCGTGAGAAGCTTTTAGAAGCTCGTAGCTACTCTGATGATCCTCTCCTGATATTTGGACTAGCTGAACTAGATAGTGAGCTAGGAAACGATTTAGAAGCCATTAAGGGCTATGCTCAACTAGATAATCGAGTTATCTACGATCAAACTGGAATTTCGACCTATCAGAGAATTGGTCTTGCTTATGCACGTTTAGGTAAGTTTGAATCTGCAATAGAATTTTTAGAAAAAGCCTTAGAGTTAGAATATGATGATCAAACAGCCTTTGAGCTTGCAAGTCTCTATTTTGACCAAGAAGACTACCAGAAAGCCGTACTATACTTTAAACAACTAGACACTATTTCTCCAGATTTTGAGGGTTATGAATATGGTTATAGTCAAGCACTGCATAAGGAGCATCAGACAGAAGAGGCTCTTAAAATAGCTCAACAAGGCTTGTCAAAAAATCCTTTTGAAACTCGGCTCTTACTCCTTGCATCTCAGCTATCTTATGAGTTGCATCAACCTGAGCAAGCAGAAGCTTATCTGATTCAAGCACAAGAAAATGCTGATGACCAGGAAGAAATTTTGCTACGCTTAGCTACCATCTACCAAGAACAAGAAAGATACGAAGATATTCTAGCTTTAGCAGTCTATGAACCTGAAAACCTCTTGACTAAATGGATGATTGCGCGAAGCTATCAAGAGACTGAAGAATTAGATGCAGCATATGATCTCTATAAGGAACTTGCTACTGAACTCAAGGATAATCCAGAGTTTTTGGAACAGTTTATTTATTTGTTAAGAGAGTTAGGTAAGCTAGAAGAAGCAAAAGACTACATTCAATCCTATCTACAATTAGTACCTGATGATTTACAAATGCAAGATTTGTATGATTATTTATCTTAAATACAAAAGATAATCACCAAGCAAAGGTGATTTTCTTTTTTTATTAAAAAGAAGTATAAATTGCTTTAAATTTGGGTGGATTGAGTATGAACTTTTAGTATTTTTTTGATATAATTGTTATAGTTATAAGTTGAACAATCAACAATAGTAAAAATAGAAAGATTGGCAAAATGACAAAAGTAAAAATTGTAACGGATTCTTCGGTTACTATTGAACCGGAAGTGGTTAAAGAATTTGATATTACTGTTGTTCCACTATCTGTGATGATTGATAGTGTCCTTTATTCAGATGCAGATCTTGAAGAAGGAGAATTTCTTCGCTTGATGCAAGCTAGTAAAAATCTTCCTAAGACTAGTCAACCACCAGTGGGACTCTTTGCAGAAATTTTTGATGATTTGGGTAAGGATGGTAGTCAGATTCTAGCTATTCACATGTCCCATGCTTTATCAGGAACTGTTGAAGCGGCTCGTCAAGGAGCAAGTTTGTCAACAGCAGATGTAACTGTTTTGGATAGTTCATTCACAGATCAGGCCTTGAAATTCCAAGTTGTGGAAGCTGCTAAACTAGCTCAAGAAGGAAAAGACCTTGAAACTATTCTAACCCATGTAGAGGAAGTAAAAAATCACACCGAACTCTACATCGGTGTTTCAACTTTAGAAAATCTTGTAAAAGGTGGTCGCATTGGCCGTGTTACTGGTTTGCTGAGCTCTTTACTGAATATTCGAGTAGTCATGCAGATGAAAGATAATGAATTGCAACCGATTGTCAAAGGTCGTGGTTCAAAAACCTTTAAGAAATGGTTGGATGAGTTAGTAGCCACTCTTTCAAATCGTTCAGTAGCTGAGATTGGTATTTCTTATGCAGGTACAAATGAATTTGCAAACGAGATGAAAGCTGTTCTACAACCTTACGTTGAAAAACCGATTTCAGTCCTAGAAACAGGCTCAATTATCCAAACTCACACCGGGGAAAACGCCTGGGCGATCTTAATTCGCTATAATTCCTAAAAAAATGAAGAAAAATCAATAAAAACGTGTTTTTGACTTGACCTAAAAGCAATTTTAGGTTATGATTATAAGTGTTAATTAGAAATAATTTTGGAGGATTCATTAACATGGCAAACAAACAAGATTTGATCGCTAAAGTAGCAGAAGCTACAGAATTGACTAAGAAAGATTCAGCAGCAGCAGTTGACGCTGTATTCGCAGCTGTAACTGAATTCCTTTCAGCTGGTGAAAAAGTTCAATTGATCGGTTTTGGTAACTTCGAAGTTCGTAAACGTGCAGCTCGTAAAGGTCGCAACCCACAAACTGGTAAAGAAATCAAAATCAAAGCTTCTAAAGTTCCAGCATTCAAAGCTGGTAAAGCTCTTAAAGAAGCAGTTAAATAATAACTTTACAAAAAGCCTGTTGTATCAAGCATTTAAGCTTGTGTGACAGGCTTTTTTTATATATAGGGGGCAAATAAGGGGCAAACTATAAAGAATCGAGTAAGTCCAGGATATTATCATCCATCTTTTTAGTGACGTGTGTATAGATTTTATTGGTTGTTCGAGAGTCAGAGTGACCAACTCTTGCCATGATTGCTTTTAGGGGTACATTGTTTTCTGCTAGTCTACTAACAAGAGTGTGTCTGAAGATATGTGAAGTCAGATGTTTATCTATTGGATTTTTTAAACGTTTATTTGCTTTCTGGATTGCTAAATTGAAAGAATTATTTTGAATTGGTATACCGTTTTTGGTAACAAAGATGAATCCAAGATCATTGAATGTTTTTCGAGTGTTTTTAGAAAGTTCATTTATTGAGATAAACTCTTTTAAAATTTCAATTTCTCTTTTTGATAAAGAAACAGTTCTGAAGCTTGCAGCAGTTTTAGTAGTTGTTTTGTGACCCTTTGAATAACCTACTGTCTTATCCAAAGTGCCATGGATTTTTACTATCTTATTATCAAAATCAATATTTTCTAGTTTAATAGCAATAGCTTCACCAATTCGACAACCATTGTATGCCATGAATTCAGCAAGCAATCCCAGTCTATATGTATTCTTTGTTCTATATAATTCCTCTAGTAACCTTTTTAACTCTTCCTCTTCTAAAAATTTCTTTTCTGTTTTTTCTAACTCTTCGATTGTCTTTATTTGTTTTGGAAGTTTTGCTCGTCTTGCAGGGTTGTCTTTGATATATTCAAGATTAACTGCATAATCAAGTGATAGATTTAAAATCATTTTATAGCGCTCTAGTTTTGAACGAGAAATATCTAGATCATTTAAAAAGCGCTGGATATATTTAGTGTCTATATTCTTAACTTTAATTTCTGTATCGAACGCTTCCTTAAAATCATTCACGCTACTAGTGAGAGAACTGATAGAACTACCTTTGATTTCTTTCTGGTAAAATGTCCACCATTCATCCAAAACTTGTTTGTAAGTTACATCTGTTGATTGTAAATTCTGTAAAGTTTCTTCTATGCGTTCATCTAGTAATTTTTGTGCTTCCTTTTTCGCTCTGGCTGTTCCAGAACTAAGCGTTACAGATACCCTCTTCAATTTTTCAGTGTACGGGTCTTTGTATCGCTCAAAAAATTTATACTTTCCATTCGGAAGTTCTTCCATCCACATTGCTTTTTTCCTCATTTCTTGATAAAATGGGTATAGTAAAGAGGGCCTTTTAATGCCATTCTTTCTTATACAGTACATCCTCACACTTTAGCTTGCAGGCGGTGTGGGGATTTTTGTTATTTTCTAACTTTATTTTTCAAAGCTTCCTCAATTGCTTTTTTTAACTCTAGTATGGACTCTTTATCTTCTTTAAGGAATGTCACAGTATTTTCATCTTTTACTGCATCGAAAACACCACCTTTTACATCAGACGAACCAGGATAAACAAGCTGAAGATACCCAACAGTCGCACCAGGCTCTTTTAACTGATAAGCAGTGATTTCTGATAACAAAATTGATTTTTCACCATCTAATCCATGCAGTAAAACATTCGAAACATTTGATTTTCTGGCAATTCTAATGAAGTAGTCATCAACTCTTACTACTGTTTTTGATTTTTTGAACTCAAAAACTCTTTCATTCGGTTCTTCTGTAAAAAGTTCAACTTCTTGAACATCGTTTTGTTTTTTTCCAAATAATGCCACTTTTACTCACCTTTCTTTTTGTAAAATTTATTAACTACCTGTCAATCTATAAAACTCTTCCTGAATCATATCTTCACCCCAGGTTGTTGAGATTTTGTGTCTTTCTGCAAACTGGAGCCAGTTGAAGTCTGATACTTCATACTGTGCGAGTTCTTCAGAGATGAGATGTCGAATCATGAAGCGATCTGCTTCGTTCTCATATTTGTATAGCAACCGTTTGTAATTAGCTGGGTCGTGGTTTATGTGACCTAATTCGTGCAGGATGACCTTTTCTCGCTCTTCCTGGCTAAGATTACCGTTAACGTAAATGATGCGCTCATCGGGGAAATAGAAGCCCCTACGCTCCCACATGGTTTCAGGGAAGAGATAGAGTGTGACCTGGTATTCATCCAGTAACTCATTCACTTTCAATGTCGGACACCCCCAAAGAGAGTTTAATGATCTGCGCAATCTTGTCTACATCATCATCTGACAATGGTTTACCATCGAAGAGAACTACACGCTCACGAAGATTGGACAAGTCAACAGTACGGCCGTCAGCAGTAGTGACAAGGTCGCTTGAAATAGCTGGATTATCAGTACGACCTAGAAGATAATCAGTGGACACGTTGAAGTAGTCAGCGATTTCTTGTAGTCTATCAGATTTTGGATTACCTTTTTTAAGACTATAAAGGTAGTTCGTACTATATCCTAGCTTTTCTTCTAAAATATTTAAAGAAATTTTCTGCTTATCAGCCAATTCCTTAATTCTATCAAACGCTAAAAACATTGATTTATCAACCTTTCTAAGCGTTACGAAAAATAATTTTAAAATTAGTTATAAAAATGCTTGACAAAATCTAAAACTAGTTTTAAAATAGTAGTCGTAAGCTAAAGAGTTAGCGAAACAGACAACTAAAAAATAAAAAACCTAAAAAACCGATTGCCGTCCGTTTTGAATAGGTAAAACTTACTTTTAGTAGGTCTTTTCTCTATACATTCATTCTAAAACTAGTTTTAGAATTTGTCAAGAAATTCGCTAACTTTTTAGATAAATTTTTAAAAAGGAGGCCTGATATGAGCCAACAACATCAAAAATGGATTCAGATTGTAAAAAACAAATTGAATTCAGAAGGAATGACACAAACACACCTCGCCCGTGCTTGTGGAGTGAAGAAACCTACCATTTCAGAATTGCTGAAATATGGTAAAGGTAGTGACAAATTGAAAAACCGAGTGTGCGATGTCCTAGGCATCGATGAAAGTTGGGTTGATTTAGGAGAGTAAGAAATGAACGAAAAGAAACAAAATAATGATCTCATCAAAGAAATTATTGAGAAACATTTTGAAAATATGGTTGATGATATTTTGGAAAACACAGAGACCTACTATGAAGCTTTGGGAGCTATTAGTAGCATCAAAGGAAGCAAGATTCCGAATATGCTTCACTTAGCTGATTGTTTGAGGAAAGATATCAGAAAACGTGCTATGCAACAAAAAACACCTAATCACAACTAGATTTAGAGAGGGATACTATGAACGAAATTTTTAATTTTCACGGACAAGAAGTCCGAACAGTGATGTTTGATGACGAGCCGTGGTTTGTCGGGAAAGATATAGCGGAGATTCTTGGATATGTAAATTCAAGAGATGCTCTAGCAAAACACGTTGATGAAGATGATAAGCTAACGTCGCAAATCGCGACGGCAGGTCAAATGAGAAATCAGACAGTTATCAACGAATCTGGTCTCTACTCTCTCATTCTTTCAAGTAAGCTTCCACAAGCGAAAGAATTTAAGCGTTGGGTGACATCAGAAGTCCTCCCAGCTATTAGAAGACAGGGCGGTTTTATCCGTGAGGACCTAGACGAAGATGCCTTCATTGCTCTATTTACTGGGCAAAAAGAACTTCGGAAACAACAAGTCACAATGCTAGAAGATATCGACTATCTCAAGAATGAACAACCGATTCATCCAAGCTACGCACAATCACTACTGAAGAAACGCAAGGCTAGAGTGGTAGCTTGCCTTGGTGGAATTGACAGTCCAGCTTATGCAGATAAGACATTCGCTCAATCAGTCTTTAGACAAGCTGAGATTGATTTCAAGGATCATTTCAATATCAGTCGCTATGACTTACTGCCAAAGAAATTTGCAGAAGCAGCGTTGAAATATTGGATGACATGGGAGCCGAGCACCAACACTAAGATGAAAATCATGGAATTAAATTCGTACATCACATAAAAAAGCACCTAACAAAGTCAGGCGCTTACTAAAAATAACTAACTGAATTATATCACAGAAAGGAAATAAAATCTATGCCTAAAGCAGAAATCACTTACAAACCAGTAGGTGTGAATGAAAAAGCTACTCACGGAGACTACAAGCACCTATGTCAAATGTGGGAAGGACTAACTCCAGGGACTGCTAAAGTCTGGGCAACTGAGATGAGAGAACACCCAGATTTTAAACAATTTATTGATAATCCAACACATAAAATTGTATTCATCAATTACGAAGGTTTTCGCCTTTTCGTGAAGTGGAAAAGCAGAAATCGTTACCGTTCAAAAAAAGAGTCACTAGCAGAGATGTTAGAAAATCTAAAAAAGGAAAAACAATTTGGAGTTTAAATGTGAGTCTATTAAACAAAATAAAATTATATTTTTCAGGGATTATTGAAGAAGTAAACCTTGATTGGAAGAAAATTGCTCTGGAAATCAATCAAAAATTAATTGAATTACAAATCAGATACCAGGAAGCAAATCAAAAAATAGCAGATCTTGAAAAAATCGTAGCAATCTATAAAGAAAAGGAAAACACAAAATGACTGAATATATCTATTTCGTAACAGTAATACTTTTTTTACTCTGGACATTAGTAAATGAATTAGATGATCGAGCAGAGTCTAAAAAGGAAAACAGACAACTAATCGCAAGTAATATTGCTCGTATGAATTTGAGAAATTCAGATAAACAATTCACATACGATGTGCAACCGCCCGTAGGTTTATCAAAGAAGCAAAAATAAGGAGTCTATAATGGTTAGAAATAAATTAACAGATTTGACAAATACACTTTTCGCTCAATTAGAAACACTAGACGATAGAGACCTTACAACAGAGGAATTAAAACTTGAAATCAAACGTTCAAAACAGATGGTTGCTGTTTCAAGTCAAATATTACAAGCAGGACAGCTTGCATTAGATGCTGAAAAATTCAAAGACAAAGTAGGTGAAATCAATGCCCCGATCGCTTTGCTGGAAAGATGAGTACACAGAGTACATGTACGAAATATGTCCTGGACGTGTCACTCCTGAAGTTACAAGAATGCTAAACGAGAAATTTGGCACGAATTATACGAAGACTCAAATAGGTGGTGTTCGTAGACGCTTAGGATTACCAGTAGGTAATATTTTTCAGAATAGACTACTGACAAAAGAACAACATGAATATTTCTCAGAACATCAATTTGGTAAAACTATGCAAGAGATTACTGATGAAATGAATAGTAAATTTGGACTAAAACTAACAATCCAGCAAATAAAATCATATCGAGGAAATAATAAATTTCTAAGTGGTCTAACAGGTCGATTTGAAAAAGGACACACACCTTACAATAAGGGCAAAAAATATCCAAATAGACCAAGGAATAGTGGTCAATTCAAAAAAGGAAACTTACCATTAAATCATCTACCAGTTGGAACAATCACAATTACAGTTGATGGTTATGCAAAAGAAAAGATTGCTGAACCTAATAAATGGGCATGGAAACATCGAATAGTTTGGGAAGAACATCACGGGCCAATACCAGAAAACCACAATATTTGTTTTTTGGATGGAAATAAAAATAACTATGATATTTCTAATTTAGTACTGGTAACAAACTCTGAACTTGCTCAGATGAACAAGAAGAAATATTTTAGTTCAGATGCCGAGATCACAAAATTAGGTTTAGGAATCATTAAATTAGATAGCGAGATAAAAAAGAAAGAGAAAGAATGAAAGAAGACCTTAATAGCTTGATCAAATGGGTTGATATTGAAATTCAAATTTACGAAGACATTATAAAAGACTCATTATTAAGAAAATATAAATTTACGACTTTTGAAAATAATCGTAAAAAATTGTTATTAATCAGAGAATACCTTAAAGATTATGAAAAACTAGTAAAAGATTATCGAGAATTATCTAATCAGAATAGTCTATTGAGACTACAAAAAATGGAATTAGAAAGCCACACTATTTTTCAAGATATGAAAATGTCATATCGAGCTAATCGCAGAAAGTGGAGATCTAAGTCATAAGATTTAGGAGGTAACTATGTCTGAAATTAAATGGATCAAAATTACGACAGATATTTTTGATGATGAGAAGATTTGTCTCATCGATGCGCTTCCTGATCATGATGCAATTTTAGTGATTTGGTTCAAAATCCTAGCTCTTGCTGGTAAACACAATCGAAACGGTCTACTTATGATGTCAGATAAGGTTCATTATACTGATGAAATGCTTGCCACTATCTTCAGAAGACCATTAAATACCGTAAGAATGGCCCTTGGAATCTTTGAGCAATTCGGAATGATTGAAATCATTGATGGTATTATCGCTTTGCCAAATTGGGAAAAACATCAGAATATTGATGGTATGGAAAAAATCAAGGAGCAAACACGCAATCGAGTTGCAAGACACCGAGAAAAACAGAAAAACCTTGCTCTTGGTAGTAACGTTACATGTAACGTTACAGTAACGGAAAGTAACGCAACAGAAGAAGATAGAGATAAAGAATTAGATAAAGATAAGAATATTAATAATCAAAATAATAGTGAAAATCAAATTAAAATCATTGTCGAAGAATATCAATCTCGTATTTCACCATTAGACGGAACTCAATTTTCAATCATAAAAGAATTTGTCGAGCTAGATCAAATGGAACCAGAAGTTATCCTTAAAGCAATTGGGCTTGCTGCTGATAACGGTAAAAGAAATTTTAGTTATATCAGAGCGATTTTGACAAATTGGAAAAATGATGGGATTTTGACAGTTGCAGCAGTAGATGAACGTGAGAGAACTTTTAAAGAGAATAAGAATAAAGGTTCTATCAATCAATCAAATAAAAAATCAAATGTTCCTGAATGGTCTAATCCAGACTATGTGAATAACACAAGTGATGAAACCAAAAGAGAGCTAGAAAAAAAGAAAATGGAAATGCTAAATCGACTTGAGAAAGGGGCAAAATAATGTTCATTTTGAAACACGGAATGAAAAAAGATAAACCTTTCTTAAAATCTGTTGAAGTAGGTACTACTGGAATAGATATTTCTTATTCAGAAGAAAAGAAAGCTATGAAATTTGTTTCTCGTGGCGCTGCTATTCAGGTAAGTAAAGCACTTAGAGTTTCCTATGGTAATTTTTATCCAATGGAGGTTGATGGATGATTGAACTTTATTTTATATTCAACGGTCACAGAAAAATTCAACTAGGAAACTTCAATCATATTCAATGCGCTATTAATAAATTAAAAGAACATCAAGCTAGTTACTCAGCTATCAACTATCCACGTTTTAGAAAAAGCATGAGTGAAGATGGCATTAGAATTGATTATGGAGCAGTCGATTGTTATTACTTAATTACACAGAAAAAAACGGAGGAAATATAAAATGAATACAAAAAAAGGTTTAGAAGAAAAAGTACAGCAATGGTTTATTGATAGAAATTTGCATGAAGCGAATCCTATTAAACAGTTCTTGAAACTGATGGAAGAGTCAGGAGAATTATTTGAAGGAATTGCAAAGGATAAACCTGAACTAATTTATGATGCTCTTGGGGATATTCAAGTTGTAATGATTGGCTTTGAACAACAAATTAAAAATGGTGCTCAAATTTCAGCTAATCAACAAGAGCTTGAATTGTTATTGATGGTTTCAAGTCTCGGAAACATTGCTCAGAAATTATATTCACATGTTTGCCACAACGAGACACAGACTCCTCTGATCAAGTCAGACTTAATGTTTCTAGATAGCGTCATCAGTACGATTTCACTCTATAATGAAACCACCGCTGAAAAGTGCCTAGATGAAGCTTATGAAGTAATCAAAGACCGAAAAGGTAAGATGATTGACGGAGTTTTTGTTAAAGAGGAGGATTTGTAAAAATGATTAATAATGTAACACTTGTAGGACGATTAACACGAGATCCAGAATTAAGATATACACCATCAAATATCGCAATCACGACTTTCAATCTTGCAGTAAATCGTAATTTTAAAAATCAAGATGGCAACCGTGAAGCCGATTTTATTAATTGCATGATTTGGAGACAACAGGCTGAGAATTTTGCAAATTGGTGTAAAAAAGGAAACCAGGTAGGAATTACTGGTCGGATTCAGACTCGTAGTTATGATAATCAACAAGGGCAACATGTCTATGTGACAGAAGTGGTTGCCGACACATTCCAACTACTCGAAAAGCGTGATAATTCTGCAAACCAGGCAAATATCGAAGATCAGATGCCAGCAAGTTTCGGAGCTACAAATCCTTTGGATATTTCAGATGATGACATGCCATTTTAGGTGATTTATATGAATGATGATTTAAAAAAACAGCTAATTGAAAGCTATGAGCGAGAAATTAAGAAAGCAGAAACTCTTATCGAGAAACTGACTGAACCGTGCGTTAAATCACTTGCACATTCACGAGCAGAAGAACGTAGCTTCTGGAAGAAACGAGTGAAGAAATTAAAAAGTAAAATCAAGGAGTTGGAAGATGAATGTTAAAGAATTGATCGAAAAAATCGAAGCCTTACCAGCAGAAGATTATAAATATAGACCATACATTGACAAGAAAGTTGTACTTGGTTTAGTCGGTCAACTAGACGAACCAGAAAAAGTCAAAATTCCTCAATTTGTGGCGGATTGGATTGAGAAAAGTAAATCGAACGGTTGGGACTTGCTGGCTTCGATGTGCTTTACACTTACTGCAAAAAACAAACAAGTCACAAAATGGCTCCATTTAGGCGAAAATGTAAATATATTTGCCCTTGCTTGGATTGAAGGCTACGAGGTCGAGAAAGAACCGAAGTATATTGTGAAGTTGAAAAACGCTCTCGAACTATACGGAACTTTAAATTTTAATAAACAGTTAAAACAATGGTATTTTTCAGACTCAAGCGAAAACCCCTCTTATGAAACCAAACACACCCGCAAAGAATTAGAAGATGCAGGCTTTGGCTGGGTGTTTGATTGCCCTGGCGTGGAAGTTGAGGAGGTAACGGAATGATACCAAGATTCAGAGCGTGGCATTGTGAGTTAGGAAGAATGATGTCAATATCAGATATGTGGTTTAATGTTGATTCGTTAGGAGAAATTGGATTAAATGACGCAGTTATGAATGATTATATTACAGTATCTCCCGACGAAATCGAACTCATGCAATCAACAGGACTCTTTGATAAAAATGGCAAGGAAATCTTTGAGGGGGATATCTTAAAGAACAATAAATACATAACTAGTGTATTTTATGAAAGAGGCGCTTATCGTGTGAAGATCCGTCGGACTCCAAATACTACGGTAATTATGGATGTGATAAGTTTTATCGAAAAGTATAAAACTAAAATTGTAGGCAACATTTACGAAAATCCAGAACTTTTTGGAGGTTGAGCCATGAAACGCTTATTAATCGGCTATGCCTTACTAACAACTTGCTTGTTATTCATACAACAGAAACCCTTGCTAGTCTATCATGCTGATAGCAAGTATCAGATAACTGGCAAGGTGGAAGCTAAGAAGAAAATCGGAAAGCTGTTCACTGTCACTGTTAATGGAAACGTGTTTGTGGTGAGTGAGGAACGATATAAAAATATTGAAGTAGGGGAAGAGGTGGAAATTTAATGGATGATGTTTTACAAGCACTTGCAAAGATGCTAAACATGACAACGGATGAAGTAAGTTCTTTGTTATCAACTTTCAAAGGGAATGCACCACAGATTTATGAAACGTTGCTAAAAGAAAAGATGATGTATGATGTATTCAATTTTCTGCAATTTGTTTTTTTACCACTTGTAATTATATCGGTTTGCATTTTGATTATGTCAACGCTTGAATATTTCGGTTGTCATGGAGATTATGTTTATAGCTGGGAATATGAAGATCGAGAAGAACTTAAAGAAATTAAAGCTAGAAAAAAAGAAAAAAAGAAAAAAGTGGGAAGATTAGTGAAATTAGTTTTTATCACGACTTGTACAAACGGATTCCTTTATATTACATTTTCGGTTTTAAAAATTATACTCACTCCAAACTATGCATTCATTGTGAATGAAGTTTTACCAAGACTAACACACAAATAGGAGATAATATTGAATTATGAAAACAGGTATAAAAAACAATACTTGAGGAGGTAAAATTTGAGAGCACTGAATAGTCGTGAGCTGTATTACTTAGATAGGGAACTTTTGAAATTTAAAGAAGTAGATCGTGATATTTGGGTTAGAACAGCTGAAGTTATGGCAAAAAATGGTGAAGAACTGGTAGGCAGTAGAGGTAATCGCATAAGCAAACCAACTGAGAATACAGTAATAAAATTAAGCAGTGATGTACCTTTAAGAAATCTTGAGTTATTTAAAGAAACTGTTGAAACATTTTTAGATCAATTAACGACAGAACAACGTGAAATTTTTGATTTAAGATGGGGGCAATCAGAGTTAGAATGGGAAGAAATTGCTGGTAAACTATTCGTGAGTGATGCAACTATTTATCGCAAAAGGAAAACAATTTTAAAAACCTATGCAAAAATCAAAGGGATTGCATAAAATGAGAATAAAAACTGTTGTATTCTCATTTTAAACGATATAACATGATAGCATGAACTTCTGAAACAAAAACACAAATCACACTTTGGGAGACATCCTTAATTCTAGTCAGAAAAGTTGTCCAACAGAAGTATCGTCAAGAGTCAGCAAACGCTGGCTTTTTGTTTTGCAGAAAGGAGGTAAAACATGGAATATGTATCACCAATAAAAGATAGCGATGACATCCAGGCCATGAAAGATTATCTAAAAGAATGGAATGAGATGTATTACATGTTATTCATCACAGGTCTGAATACTGGATTGCGAGTTGGAGATATACTTACTCTGAAAGTGAAAGATGTCCAAGGCTGGCACATTAAACTAAGGGAAAGGAAAACTGGAAAGCAGATAACCAGACGGATGACTAAAGAACTCAAAAAAGAAATGAGAAGATATGTCGAAGGCAAACCGTTCCACCACTTCTTATTCAAAAGTAGGCAAGGGCAGAATAAAGCGATCACTCGTGAGCGAGCCTATCAAATCATCCATGAAGCAGCAGAAGAGTTAGGCATTGACAATGTCGGAACACACACAATGCGTAAGACTTTTGGATATAAATACTACAACAAGACAAAGGACGTAGGGACATTACAAAAGATGTTCAATCACTCATCACCAGCAATCACACTGAGATACATAGGAATTGAACAAGCAGAACTTGATGATGCACTACGGAACTTTGTTATTTAATTTTTTAGATATTACTTTCACATAATGAGTTAAGCATAAACTAAAAAAATGAAACGCTTTAAAACCTATGACTAGTAAGGGTTTAAGTTTTAGAGTGAGTTTAACAAAATATAAGATATGTGAAAGTGAGAGGTAAAACAACATAGAAAAAGGAGTATGACATGATTAAAGAATATCGTGATATATTGTTTGAATCTGGAGCAATTAACAAACTGAACAAAGACATTAAAAATAATCCAGGAGTGAATTTCAAGATAGTTGGGTACAATGTCATTCCAAAAGAGTTCGGACCAGATTGTACATACATTCTTGTAGATTGGGAAAAAGAAATACTGGAAGATTCTGAAACAAAAGTTTCTATAATTCCAGAATCAGAAGTAAACATAGATACAGATCCACAAACTATAGAATTCATCTCGAAACGTTTTAACTTCCCAGATGATCATTAATGTTTTAAAAAATGAGAATAAAAGCTATTGTTTTCTCACAAAAAAAGAATTATTATGATAGCATGGATTTCTTGTATGAGATGGGATAGGTCATTGACCTGTCCCTTTTATATTGAGAAAGGAGGTTTGAGATGTATAACAAACCTATCAGACAAACCTTGAAGTCTAAGAAGTGGGAAAAGTTCCGTGACAAAGTAATGCGCAGACATGACTATCTTTGTCAAGAAAGTTTACGCTATGGAATTTCTACTCAAGCAGAAATGGTCCATCATATTTTTCCTGTGTCAGAATATCCTGAACTTGAATTCGTTGAATGGAATTGTTTGCCATTGACGAACAAAAAACATAACACGTTTCATGACAGAGTGAATGACAAAGTAATTAATCAGGGATTATATTGGCAGAAAAAACGAAAAAAGTATTTTGAGGATTTTTTTAAAAATCAAAAAAAGGAAATTTTGTAAAAATCGAATTTTTAAAATTTTCGATTTTTTATTTTTACCCCCCCACCTAAAAAAAAATATTTTTTGGGCTGTTGGGTACCGGTGAAGGGAACTTTTTCCAAGTCGGAGGCCTTCAAACAAAAAGGGGATAAAAACTAAGCAATTTTGACAGAAGGAGGTACTTTTTGGCTAAACCAATTACAGCGAAGTCGATTAAGTCAAAAGTGGTCAAGCAGATGAAAGACTTGGGCACTTATCGGAAAGAGTTCGAAATGATCATTGACATTTTTGCTGGTATGCTATACCAGTATCAGAAACTTGCTCAAGATTATGCTGATATGGGTTATCCAGTAACAGACACCTATGTCAATAAAGCTGGCGCTGAGAACGAGAGGAAAGTTCCAATCTTGACAGCTATGGAAATTTTGAGAAAAGACATTCTCAGCTATTCCAATCAGCTAATGATGAATCCGAAGTCGCTCGGTGAAGTAGTCGAGCAAGAGGGAGAGTCAGTTCTTACTGAGGTCTTGAAGTTCAAGAATGAAATCAAGAAGAAGCGAGTGACTGGTAATGGGTAATCTTGATAAAGCAAAAGAGTATGCTCAATACGTCATTTCTCACAAAGATGAACATTGTGAAGAAAACATCCTTGCTGCTGAAAGGTTCATTCGTGACCTTGACAATCCTGAGTTTGAAATGGATGAAGAAATCGTTGATTTCGTTGTCCACTTTATCGAGAACACGATAGTCCATCAGCAAGGTGATGATATGTTTGCGGTGTCCATCCGTAACAAGCCATTACTTTTGCAACCATGGCAACATTTCGTAGTAGTTAATCTTTTCGGGTTTTACTATAAGGGTACGAATGAGCGCAGGTTTAAAGAAGCGCTTATTATGCTCGCTCGTAAGAACGGGAAAACATCATTTACTGCCGCAATCGCTCTTGCTTATCAGGTGCTAGATACAGATAGCGGTTCAAAATGCTACATCGTTGCAAACTCAGTCAAGCAAGCGATGGAAGCATTCGGTTTCTTGAAGTTCAATGTGGACAGATGGAATGACAAGAACATTCGTATCAAGGACAATAACCAGGAACATTCCATCAGCGCTAACTTTGGTGATGAAGGTTCTTTCTTCATTCAGGCACTGGCCAACGATGAGAGTCGTCTGGACTCTTTGAACGGAAACGTTATTATCTTGGATGAAGCTCACACGATGAGGAACAGCAAGAAATACGGACTTATGAAGAAAACAATGTCAGCATACCGAAACAGTATGCTTTTTGTTATCTCTACTGCTGGGGATATTCCTACTGGTTTCCTTGCTAACCGCCTGAAATATTGTCAAAAGGTCCTCAAGCAATTAGTCAAGGATGATTCCTTGTTCATGTTCATCTGCAAAGCTGACCAAAACACAGATGGAGATGTAGGAGATTACCTGGACGAGAACGTTCTAAAAAAAGCGAACCCTTCATGGGGTGTGACGGTATCGCTTAAGGCTCTGAAAGAAGAAGCAGAACAAGCTATGAATGATCCACAGACTAGGAATGAGTTCTTCAACAAGACCTTGAATGTCTTCACAAACTCTATGAATGCTTATTTCAATCCTGATGAATTCATTGCTTCAGATAGTCAATACGATTGGACATTGGAAGAGCTAGCACACTTGCCTATTCAGTGGTATGGTGGAGCTGACTTGTCTAGATTGCACGACTTGACCGCAGCCGCATTATACGGAGTCTACCATGACGGAGAGAAAGATATTGACATCTGTATCACACACGCTTTCTTCCCTCGAGTTAACGCTCAGAAAAAGGCTAACGATGACGGGATTCCACTCTTTGGGTGGCAGTCTGATGGTTGGTTGACTATGAGCAACACTCCAACCGTCCTTTATGATGACATCGTTAAATGGTTCGTCAAGATGCGAGAAAAAGGGTTCAAGATTGCCGCTGTCGGGATGGATAGGAAGTTTGGTCGTGAGTTCCTGACCAAAATGAAACAAGCTCGGTTTAAGATGATTGACCAACCACAGCTTTTCTATCTAAAGTCAGAGGGATTCAGACGAATTGAGTTCAAGGTAAAAAATAAAGAATTTTATTATCTTCACTCCGATGCTTACGAGTATTGTGTAAGTAATGTCAGAGCTATTGAGAAAGTGGATGATGCTGTGCAATATGAAAAATTAGACGGTGACGGTGGTACTGCAAGAATTGACTTGTTCGATGCCAGCGTTTTTGCTTGTATCCAAGCTCTTGCAAACCTTGGTAAGAACCAGGATGTCATGAGCTTCTTCAAGTAGAGGGAAAGGAGGTGAGAAAATGGGGCTTTTAGATAGGATTTTGAAACGAGGTAAAACTCAAAGTGGTACAAATGTCATCACTCATTCAGACTTTGGTTTGTTTCTTGATGGTGATGGTTATGTTCCTTTAGCTCGCAATCCTGATGTGATTGCAGCAGTCAACAAGGTTGCTGACATGGTTTCCAATATGACAATTCATTTGATGGAAAATACCGACAAAGGCGATGTTCGAATAAAAGACGGACTAGCTAGAAAAATCGATGTAAACCCATGCGACAATATGACTCGTAAGACTTGGATTTTCAAGATCGTGCGTGACCTTTTATTGTTTGGTGATGGTAATTCGGTTCTTCATGTTGAGTATGATCCTGTGAATGATTATATTTTGAACTTGAGACCATTCGCAATGAGTGAAGTATCTTTCAGAAGTAATGATATCGGTTATGTCGTGAATTATCGTGGGACCGATTACAATCCAAGTGAAATTGTACACTTTGCAATCAACCCAGACCCAGACAATCCATTTGTCGGTACTGGATATAGGCTTGCTCTGAGAGATATCGTTAGGAACTTAAATCTTGCTACTCAAATCAAAAAAGGATTTATGAGTGGGAAAAATGTTCCAAGCTTGATTGTGAAGGTTGACTCTTCAAGTGGAGACTTAGCAACTCAAGAAGGTCGTGACATGGTTGCTAAGAAATATCTCAGCACTAGTCAATCTGGTGAACCGTGGATTATCCCTGACGCTCTCATGAGCGTTGAACAGGTTAAACCGCTAAGCTTGAAAGACATTGCTATTAATGAATCCGTTGAAATTGACAAGAAAACAGTTGCTGGGCTTTTGGGAGTTCCAGCTTTTATTTTGGGAGTTGGAAGTTTCAACAAAGAAGAATACAACAACTTTGTCAATACAACAGTAATGAGTATTGCAACGACAATCACTCAGACCTTAACTAGAGACTTACTAGTTTCAAACAATCGGTATTTCAAGCTTAACGCTCGCTCGCTATATTCTTACGATATTACAGAATTGTCATCAGTAGCACAACAGATGACTAATAGTATGGCAATGCGAAGAAACGAGTGGAGAGACTGGTTAGGAATGCCGCCTGATCCTGATATGGATGAGCTCCTTGCTCTTGAAAACTATATCCCACAAGACAAACTTGGGGACCAGAAGAAGTTGAAAGGAGGTGAGGAAGAGAATGAACAAACGGAATAGTTATCGTACCGCTCAATTTAAAACACGAGAAGAAAGCGAAACTGGTGATTTAATTTTGAGTGGCTACTTTATCAAGTTTGATGAAGTTACTGAATTATGGCCAGGTTATTTTGAAGTGATTAAGCGTGAAGGAGTTGAAAAAGCAATTCAAAACGCTGACATCAGGGCATTATTTAACCATGATGATAGTTTAGTTCTTGGTCGTACTGGAAATGGAACGGTCACTTTAGGAGTTGATGAGATTGGACTTTTTGGAGACATCATCATCAACAAAGAGGACCCGCAAGCCATTGGAGCCTACGCTCGTGTTCAACGTGGTGATGTCGTCGGATGTAGCTTTGGGTTTATCCCGATTAAAATCAACACAGAAGAACGTGCTGACGGTTCGTACCTGGACACTATCTTAGAATTAGAAATCTTTGAAGTGAGCCCATGTACTTTCCCAGCATATCCACAAACAGAAATTGCTGCACGACAGAAAGACTTTGAAAGTCAACAGCGTGTCAATCGTGAAGCGCTAGACAAGCGCAAGAAAGAAATTAAGGAGAAATTTAATCTATGCACAAATCATTGATTTTGGGCGCTCGTATGCGCAATAAAGCAGACAAAGTAGTAGAGCTTGAGCAATCAATCGAAGAATTGAACAAACGCTCTGAACTTGAAGCTGCTAAATTGGAACAAGCTGGAACTGATGAAGAAGTTTCAGATGTTGAAAAGAACCTTGAAGAAATCCAAAAAGAATTGGACGAAAAGGAAGAAGAAAAAGCACAACTTGAAAAAGAAATTGAAGATCTAAAAAAACAAGTTGAAGAACTAAATCGCAAAGCACCAACTTACCCAGGTAAGGAAGAACAACGTGGAGGACAAAAATTGGAACAACGTGATGCAATCGCAAAATACATTCGCTCTGGTCAAACTCGTGACATCGTAGGATTGAAAACTACTGACTCAGGAAGCGCAGCCCTAATCCCTACTGAAGTGTTGAAACCACACTTTGTAAACAAAACACGCAACCCACTTTTGGACCTTGTGAAGCGTGTAAAAGTTAACAGCGGTGGTGGTAAATATCCAGTTATCAAGAAAAGCGATGCAAAAATGTCATCAACAGATGAATTGAAGGCTAATCCAGAACTTGCAAAACCAAACATCACTGATGTTACTTACTCAATCAAAACATATCGTGGCTATATCCCAGTATCACAAGAAATGATCGATGATGCAGATTACGACATCATGGAAATCGTTGAAGAAGAAGTGTTTAACCAAGGGGAAAACACTGAACTTTCATTGGTTGCAGAAGTTCTAAAAACAGCTACTCCAGCCGATGCTACTGGATTTGATGGTATCAAAGACATCTACAACAAAAAACTTAAACCAATTTATAAAGCAAGTATCGTAGTAACTCAATCAATGTTTGCAGCGCTTGACAAAGTGAAAGACAAAAATGGAAACTATATGCTCCAACCAGATGTCACATCACCTACTGGTTACTCATTCGGTGGAAAGACTATCTACACAGTAGACGATACAGTATTTGGTAGCGAGCGTGATATGAAATTCTTTATCGGTGACATCGCTGAATTCGTTGGATTATTTGACCGCTCTCAAGTATCTGTCAAATGGGTAAATAATGACATTTATGGACAATTGCTTGGACTATTCATTCGCTTGGATGTTAAGAAAGTAGATGAAGCTGCTGGATTCTTTGGCACTTACACTGACGCTGTCGGGTAAGGAGGTGGCCTTTGAGCTATACAGTAATCCGTCCATTTAAGGACTTGAACGATCCTGAACAACATGACTATTCTGTTGGTGATGCCTTTCCTCGTGAAGGGCATGAACCGACTGAAACTTTTATCAACGGTCTTTTGAACGGGTTGAATAGTGCTGGCTCAATCTTTATCGAAGAAGTGCCAGACGAAAAACCTAAAAGAACAAAATCTAAACAAGTTGTAGAAGAGCCCGTTGCAGAAGAAGAGGAATAAACATGAATGAATTTCAGCTTTTAGAGTTGCTGAAACTCAAGTTAGGTATTTCAACCAAACTGAGAGACAAGCCGCTAGAAAAAATCATTTCAAGTGTCATCACTGAATTGACCGACAATCTCGGTGTTGAGCTTGTCGTTGACCGTGCTGATCATGAAATGTTTATTGTTGACTATGCTGCTTATCGTTACGAAGGTGGAGTGGATATGCCACGACACCTTCAGTGGCGATTACACAATTTGCAATTATCGTCAAAGAAAGAGGTTAAGAATGTGGAATAATGAAATCACACTGACCTCTAGGAAAATCAAAGGTAAGGACAAACTTAAACAACCAATCTATGAAGATGTTGAAGTGACAATTTTGTGTCGCAAAAAGAAAGTTACTCGCTCTGAATTTTATCAAGCCAATCAAGCAGGATTGAGGCCTAGCTTAGTTGTTGAAGTTCACAATTTTGAATACGATAATCAAGAAAATGCCGTTTTCGAAGACAAGAAATATCGTGTCTTAAAAACCTATCCAATTGATTCTGAAATTTTGGAATTGACTTTATCGGAGAAATTAGAATGAGCATTGACCTCGCTGATTTCATCGCAAAAGAGCTAGCTTCATATTCAACCGAGTTTTCTGAAGGAGTAGAAAAGATTGCTGAAGAGGTAGCAGAGGAAGCAGTACAGGAATTAAGACAGACTAGTCCAAAAAGATACGGAAAATATCGCAAAGGCTGGAAAAAGAAGAAGCTAGCAAATGGCTCTTATGTTGTATTTAATTCTGTCGCCAGTCTTACTCACCTACTTGAGAACGGGCACATCCTACGAGGCGGTGGTCGTGTATCTGGTATAGTCCACATTAAACCAGTTGAAGAAAAAGCTATCGAAAATTTTGAAAAAAGAATCAAGGAGATTGGCCAATGAAACTCTCAGAGTTTGCTGATATTTTAGATAAATCAACTTTACCTGTAACTTACCGAGCGTATAAAGAGGGTGAAGTCCCAGATATGCCTTACCTGATTTACTACGAATCTAGTCCAGCAATCAATGCAGCTGACAACACGGTTAATCATGAGATTAAGAGCGTGACAGTCGAGCTTGCATTTGAGCGCAAGGATGAAGATTTGGAAGAGCAACTAGAAGAGCTGTGGAAATCCCACGAGCTCTTTTTTGAAGCTCAAGAAGAAACATTTATCGAGACTGAAAGGTTATATGTCAAGCCTTATACAGTCTATCTATATTAAGGAGGAATGACATGCCCGAAAACAAAGTAACGTTTGGTTTAAAAAATGTTCACATTGCACCAGTTAAAACAATTGGAGCAGACGGAGTGATTACTTATGATGAAGTATTCCGTTTCCCTGGAGCAATGGACTTAACGCTAGATCCAAAAGGTGATTCTGGAGCAGTTAAAGCAGACGATATTGACTACCATTTCATCAACTCAAACGAAGGATATGATGGAAAACTCAAAGTACCTCATATCATCGAAGCATTTGCAACTAAGATTTTAGGAGAAATCAAAGACTCTCAAACTGGTGTCATGACTGAAAAAGGAGATGCAGAACCAACAGCATTCGCTATTATGTTTGAATTCTCTGGTGATAAAAACAAGACTCGTCATGTTCTTTACTACTGTTCAGCAAGTCGCCCATCAAATGGATCATCAACTAAAAACGGTACAAACGTAAATGAACGTGAACTATCTTTCAAAGCTAGTCCTCGTCCACTTGACTCAGTTATTAAACGTTCAATCACTTCAGCTGATAACAATGAAGTCTACAACAAATGGTTCGAAAAAGTTTATGAACCTAACTCTGTGGGTTAAGGAGAAATAGTATGCGCAAAATCATCATGGTTGGTGAGAAAGAGTATGAGTTGGGAACAAGCGCTTATACTCCAATCGCCTACAAGCAACAATTCGGTAAGGATTATTTCCAGGATTTATTCTCAATGTTGCAAAATCAATCCCTTATGTCTGAATTGAACAAACTGAATTCTGACGAAAAAGAATTGAATGAAGTTGATATCTCAATCTTATCAGATTTTGACATGACATTCTTTAATCGTCTATTTTGGACTTTTGCTAAAACTGCAAATCCACACATCAAACCATACGAACAATTCTTTATGGAAATGGAAACATTCCCAATCCAAGAAATTGGACCTGAGTTGATGGGAATGCTGAATGCAAGCATGTCAACAAAAAAGTCCCAGACCAGTCAGAAACAGCTAGCGAGGAAATCTTCACAGTAGAATCTTATTTGTCTTGTTGTAAAGAAACAGGATTATCTATTGATGATTTGAAGAACATTTCAATCGGGATGGCTTTAGATTATCAAACGGATTATGTGAATTTACGTAGCGAAAGTAAAAAAGGCGAGCGAAAAGCCAACCAAGCTGATTTTGACAATTTTTAAAGGAAAAGGAGTGCTTAGAGAGCGATTCTGAGGTCAAGTTCATTGATCTGACTGCATTATCAGTCGTAGATGTTCTCTCAGCGCTTTTTATTTTTAGAGGAAGGAGGAAATATGGCAGGAAATATTAAAGGCATCAAGATTGAGATTGATGGAGATACGCAACCCTTACAGAAGGCGCTCAAGAATGTCAATAAAGCTGCAACAGATGCAACACAGGAATTAAGGCAGATTGACAAAGCCTTAAAATTCGACACAGGGAATGTAACTCTATTAACTCAAAAACAAGAGGTCCTACAAAAACAGGTTTCTAATACAAAAGAGAAACTAGAAACTTTAAGACAGGCACAATCTCAGGTTGAACAACAGTTCAAGAGTGGGAATATTGGCGCTGATCAGTATCGAGCATTTCAACGTGAAGTAGAAACTACTAAGAATGTTCTTGAAGGCTATAAAGGAAAACTAGCAAACGTCAACCAAGCACTAGCTGAGAATGGTAATGCTACCCAAAGCAATAAAAGTCAGCTTCAAAACTTACAGAAAGAGCAAAAACAACTTGCTAGCGAATCTGAAAAAGTCGTAAGTTCATTTAAACTGCAAGAAAGTCAGCTAGGTGCTAATGCTAGCGAATCTGAAAAACTAGCTCTGGCACAGAAAAAGATTGGTGCTCAATCCTCTATTGTTGCTAAGCAGATTGAAAATCTCGAAAAGCAGTTAGAGTTAACTAAGAAAGAATATGGCGAGAATTCAGTTGAAGCTAACAAAATGGAAGCGGAACTGAATCAAGCTAAAACAGCATACTCAAATCTCTCTCAAGAAATGAAAAACTTGGGTAGCGCTGGCAAACAAGCTGCTAACACTTTAGGCGAGACAAACAACCTTTTAAAAGCAGAGTTACTTAATCAGTTTTCTGAGAAACTATCAGATATCAGCCAGAAGCTTGTGGATTTTGGGAAAAGTGCATTAGAAGCTTTCAGACAAGTTGACGAAGGCATGGACACTATCGTGACCAAGACTGGTGCAACTGGTGATAGTTTGAAAGAAATGCAAGATATCGCTTCAAGCATCGCAACAACTATCCCAACCGATTTCAGCAAGGCTGGTGAAGCAGTCGGAGAGGTTAACACACAGTTTGGTCTAACTGGCGATGCTCTCAAAGATGTTTCTATCGAGATGATTAAGTTTGCTGAAATTAACGGTACAGATATTACCAATTCAACTATTTCAGCAAGTAAAGCCTTGGAAGCTTACGAGTTATCAACCAGTGATTTAGCGAAAGTCCTAGACTCTACTACTTACACAGCTCAATCAACTGGTGTATCAGTTGATGATTTGATGAAGAAAGCAATCGAAGGTGCACCGCAAATTAAAATGTTAGGCCTTTCTTTTGAAGAAGGTGTATCACTTCTTGGACAATTTGAAACGAGTGGTGTAGATGCTTCAGGTGCTTTGTCAGGTTTAACAAAAGCAGCAGGAACTTATGCTAAACAAGGTAAAACTTTGAAAGAAGGTCTTATCGAAACAATTGATAAGATAAAGAATACTACTAGCGAAACCGAAGCAATGGGACTAGCAATGGAAATATTTGGTGCTAAAAAAGCACCTCAAATGATTGACGCTATCAAGCGTGGAGCATTTGATTTTCAAACATTCTCCGAAGCAGCTGAAAATTCAGTAGGAACAGTCTCAAACACTTTTGAAGCTACTCTTGATCCAATTGACAAATTTAAGACAGCTCAAAACTCAGTTACTTTAGCAATGTCAGAGTTAGGCGCAGCAATCGCTGAAACTCTAGCTCCTACCTTTGAAGCGTTAGGAAACATAGTAAAAGACATAGCAGAATGGTTCAGTGGTTTACCTGGACCTGTTAAGGAATTCATCGTTGTTATTGGAGGTATCGTCACTATCGCTGGGATACTAGCACCGATATTCTTAACATTACAAGCAGCAGCAGTTGCTTTAGGGACATCAATAGGGGCAATGGTTACAGCAGCATTACCAATAATTGGAACCGCTGCATTGATAGCAGCAGCAATAACAGGCCTCATTATTGGAATTAAATATCTCTGGGAAACTAACGAGGGATTCCGTGAAGTAGTAACTACTGTCTGGAATGCAATATTAAACGTAATCAATACTGTTATCAGTGAAATATCTAATTTCATAACTAGCATATTCGGAACAGTTGTGACATGGTGGAACGAAAACCAAGAGCTTATTCGATCTAGTACAGAAACTGTTTGGAACACTATCCAAACAGTTATTGACACAGTCATGGCTTATCTAGGGCCTCAAATCCAAGCCACTTGGGCAAATATCCAACTAGTCATTACTACTGCTTGGGAAATCATCAAAACAGTTGTTGAAACTGCAATTAATGTTGTCCTTGGAATTATTAAGACAGTTATGCAAATTATAACTGGGGACTGGTCAGGAGCTTGGGAAACAATCAAGGGAGTGTTCTCGACTGTATGGAATGCTATCCAAAATGTTGTTCAAACCATTTTTACAGCCATTCAATCATTCATTTCAAATACGATAAATGCTATTTCAAGTACAATTTCAAATGTATGGAATGGGATTTCAAGTACAATTTCAAATGTATTAAATGGTATTTCAAATACTGTTTCAAATGTTTGGACAGGAATCAAGAATTCAATTGGAAATGCTATAAATGGAGCAAAAGACCTCGTAAGCTCAGCTATCAGTACCATCAAAAATTTGTTTAATTTCAACATTCGTTGGCCACATATTCCCTTACCTCATTTTAGCGTATCTGGATCAGCTAATCCTCTTGATTGGCTAAAAGGTCAAATACCTAGAATTGGTATTGAGTGGTATGCCAAAGGTGGGATCATGACGAAACCGACTATATTTGGCATGAATGGTAATAATATGATGGTTGGTGGTGAAGCTGGGAATGAAGCTGTATTACCACTTAACGAAAGAACACTTGGAGCGATTGGTCGTGGTATTGCTCAGACTATGGGAGATAATCCAACAAGCATCAACATTACAATTACTGGAAACATCGTAAGAGAAGAAGCAGATATCAGTAGAATTGCTGACCAAGTAGCACAGCGAATTGCTGATGAATTGCAACGTAAGACACAATTGAGAGGAGGTATTGCATGATAAAGTATAATGAACTTGTAATTGACGGTGTAAGAACATCGTCTTTTCCTTTCAAAGTCATTGTCCATGATTCTCCTTCCATTCCTTTAGGAGAAAGTAAGACAGAACTCTTAGAACATGGTGGCATTAGCGGAGCGATTGTTCAGACCAACAAACATCGTAAATTAGTTCAAAAATCTTATACGATTTATCTAGTTAAACCAACTGAAGAACAGATGAATCAGTTCATGAGCCTTTTTATTCGTGAAAAATTTTGGTTAGAAAGCGAGCGAGTCAAAACAACCCGCCTCTGGTGTTATAAGGCCAATGCTAGTGACCTTGAAGAAACACAACCTGGTCTTTATATGACAAAAGTAACATTCACTTGTCATCCTACCAAATACTTTAAGACATCCGACACACAGAGATTAACAAGAAACGGGGTTTTAACCACTCAAGGCTCTGCTCTTGCCTTTCCTAAAATCACAATTGTTGGTCAAAATGCTACTGAGACTTCATTTACAATTGCTGGTCAAGTTATTCGTCTCGAAAAACTCTCAGAATCACTTGTGATGGTAAATAATCCTGATAATCCTAGTTTCAAAACTACAACAGGGAAGCTAGTTAAATGGTCAGGGGATTTTATCACGGTTGATCCAGCAAAAGCAAAAAATGTTGGTGTTGTCCTAGGCCCAGGGATTCAATCGCTTGAAATTGAGACGGTTTGGGGGTGGGCATAATTGCTTTATTTACTTGATAAAGATGTGAGAACTGTTCGATGGAATGGAGAACCTCTTCATGAAGCAACTTCAGCGGTTGTTAAAGAGAGGATGAATGGCGATTTCACCTTAACAGTGAAATATCCTATTTCTGACTCTGGTATTTATCAACTCATCCAAGAAGACATGTTGATAAAAGCTCCGACACCTGTTTTAGGAGCTCAGTTGTTCCGTATAAAGAAGCCTGTTGAGGAAAATGATTATCTTGAAATAACAGCATATCATATCACAGATGACATCATGCAGCGGTCTTTGGAACCAGTGAGAGTCACAAACCAAACCTGTTCAGTAGCACTTTCTCAAATGGTTCAAAATGCTAAGACGGATCTTGGTGATTTTTCTTTTTCAAGCGACATACAAGAACAAAGAACCTTCAACATGTCAGAGACAGAGACTGTCTACTCTGCAATGCTTGATGGTAAACACAGCATTGTTGGAACATGGGAAGGGGAACTAGTTCGAGATAACTTATCATTGGCGATCAAAAAAAGTCGTGGTGAGAATCGAGGTGTAGTAATCACTACACACAAGAACTTGAAAACCTATCAACGCTCAAAAAACTCACAAAATGTTATCACAAGAATCCATGCTCGTTCTACATTCAAACCTGAAGATTCTGAAAACGAAACAACAATCAAGGTTACTGTCGATAGTCCACTAATTAACTCATATCCCTATATCAACGAGAAAGAGTATGAAAACAACAATGCTAAAACTGTTGAAGAGTTGAAAAAATGGGCACAGGCTAAATTCACAAACTCAGGCATCGATAAAGTTGCTGACACAATCAAAATCGAAGCCTATGAATTAGATGGTCAGGTAGTTCATTTAGGCGACATCGTAAACATCAAAAGTTTGAAGCACAATGTAGATATTTATAAGAAAGCAGTCGCTTATGAATACGATGCATTGAAAGAAGAATATATTTCTTTAGAGTTCGATGATAAAGCAGGTGTAGGTGGTTCAGGAGTATCAAATGGTATTTCTGATGTGACAAATGCTATTCTTGGAGCAACTTATTCAGCCCAAACAATTGCAATTGAAAGAGCTGCTAGAAATGCTGATTTAGCTTTTGAACATCAATCAAATCAACTAAAGAAAGAAGTTGAGGATGGTATTGAGTTAATAAAAGCTAAATCCGAAGAAGATAAACGCTCATTATCTGACGAAATCAACAGACGATTTCATGAATTCAGTCCATCAGGTTTTGAAGAAGCGAAGAATAAAGCAGAAGAAGCCTTGAAGAAGGCTAGAGCAGGGTTGGAGTTAGCTGATGAAGCGAAGGATATTGCAGAAAAAACTCAAATCACATTCGCTTCAATAGCTAGTAGAGTGAACAAACAAGAAGACGAAATTGCTAATTTCAAAAATGAATATGGTTCAAAAATGCTTGAAGTCAATCAAACGACTGAAGGCATAAAAACGAAAATTGGAGAAATAACATCATTCATTGACAAGGACGGACAACGTCAAGAAGAATTGAAGCGTTATGCTAGAGAAGAAGCAGCTAGCCAAACAAATGCTATTCGTGAAACCTTATCGAGAGATTATGTCGCTAGAAGTACCTTCACAGAAAACGTTGAAAGTACAAGACAGCGTTTTGAGTTGCTCACAAGAGATAATGAAGCTAAGTTAGCAGAATACAAGCAAGGTATTGACGGACGTATTACAGACATTGCAAGTCAAGTTGCTGGCAAGGTCAACGAAGCAGACTTCCAACGTGTTAGAGAAACAAGTCAGTTATACGAGCGGGTTTTAGGGAACACAGAGCAAGGCTTACCTGATAAGATTTCACGTTTGGTTATGACTAACGAGATATTTCAAACGGAAGTCAATGACTTAGTAGTATCTGATAACAACCTGATTGTCAATTCTGAAAAGCTTGATAAACATACAATCGTTAACAAGAGAAACGGAGTCGATATCTATAACACTGATTACGGTGTGTTTAATATTGACGCTCAAGGCTTGACTGGCTATAACTGGGGCGGGTTCACGTTACCTATTTACGTCCCTAAAATCCTAAAAGGCGAAGTGTACACGCTCGGTTTTAAGTATAAAATCAGACGACAACTAGACCATGAATTTGTGGTAGTTATTAAAAATCACACAAGAAATAAAGATGTTTTAACAAAAATTGTTGCCAATCCTGAAACACCAGTCCGAAACGTTTGGATTGATTTTCAAGGTACGTTCAAAATGACAGAAGATCTTGAATTTGACCAAGTAGGGAACTTCCCTATTTTCTTCTATCTTGTAAAAAATGGTTGGGTAGAAGTTAAAGAGCCTATGTTGGTACGTGGCCCCCGAACTAGTAGCTTTAAACCGAGCCAATTTGACGAGGCATACAAACAAACAAAAGAAGCTAAAGAACTAGCAGAAAGCGCTCAAACAAAGGCTATTCAAGTTGCTGAAAAGGCTGAGGAAGCAAAAAGGACCGTTGAAGCAACACGGACACAAGTAACGCAGCTTGCTGGTTCATACGCAATCAAGAATTTAAATAGCGCTGGGGATTTAATCTCTGGTATCAATTTAGGAGCCAATGGGAACAATCGCATTATTGGCCGAGCCACTCACATTACAGGTGACACTTTAATTGACAATGCGGTTATCAAATCAGCTATGATTGATAAACTCAAGACCGCTAATTTTGAAGCTGGTTCAGTTACTACTACGATATTAGATGCTGAAGCAGTCACAGCTGAGAAGGTTAAATTTGACACTGCATTCATTCAGAGGTTAGTATCACAACAAGCATTCATTGATGAGTTGTTCGCAAAACAAGCGACGATTACTAGAATTCAGTCAATTGATTTCACAGCTAACCACATTAAAGGCGGTCTACTTTCATCTACAAATGGTAACTCAGTATTTGATTTGAACGCTGGGCAAATTCGGATGCAAAGTGGATATACCGGTTGGAGGACATCATGGGATTCCAACGGGCTAGCGTTTAGAGGCCCTGGAAATGAAGTTTGGGGAGCTATGGGTGGTGACAATGGTGGCGGTGTAGGTATCTACATGCGTGGAGATCATGCTTTTAACTTAGTCGCAAACCACTCCGATGGTGGAAAATACTACGGTTACACTGCGTTGCGTGTAAAATACGGAGAGGGTACAACTTTGCAATTCTCTCCTGGAGGGCCGAATTATAATTTATTATTGTTATTTAATGATATATATGCAAATCTCAAACTGTTACACGACAATAAAAAAACAGAAAAATTCTATACGACTAGAATGTACGGACCGCTAAAATAAAACGAGGTAAATATGAACATATCAGAAAAAGTTATTCAAAATCTAGGCATTCAACTAACAAATAAGACAATTGATGAGGCTTTCAGCCTTGCTGAACGTGACGAAGCACAAGAACAATTTAAGCGAATTCACGAACAACTTGAAAAAATCAACAAAGTCTTACAGTCAAATGATGAGCTAAAAGCTCTATTTGATAAAGTAGCAGAAGAATTAGATAAACCACAGGAGGAACAATAATATATGACGTTTAAAGTAGTAAATAAATACGCACAAGATGCTAACCGCACATTTGTAGCAATTCGCCAAGAAGCGCCTTACACGGCTTTTGACCGTGTCCTGATTGGTGATCGTACCAATGAAACGGACGAAGTTCTTATCCAAGCGGTACTCGGTCAAGTAGCTACCGAGCTAAATCCCGCAGATGGCGTGAAGAAATTACAAGAAGATTTACACACACAAGCTCAAGAATACGAGGTTAAACTAGCTGAGAAAGATGCTAAAATTGCAGAAGTTAAGGCAGTAGCAGATTGGGCGGTATTGGCTCAGGTAACTGACGTAGACAATCCACTAGATCCGACAGTATTCAAGCGTGGGCTTGAATTGGTAGAGCTTGGTCAAATTGGTAAGACGTACAAGCCACAAGAAATCTTCACGCTTGAGAATCCTGGACATATTGAGAAGTTCCAGGAAGGAAAGCGTATTATGATTCAAGTGAATGAAGAATTCACTTATCAAGGGCAACCACTAAACGAACTAGAAGACCTTGACAAAAATGGAAAGATTGGCATCTGGAAGTGGATTGAACCAAAACCAGAGAAACCATCTAGTGAACTAGACACTCAGCATATTCAATAGGAGGTGTATATGCAAGATTTAGCATTTCATGAATTATTAGAACACCTCAAGAATTTATCTTATAGTCCATACATCCACCTCTTTTTTTGGTTGATGATACTGGATATTGTGACAGGTTACATCAAAGCATTCAAGACTAAGCGATTTGATAGCAAGATTGGAACAATGGGATTGATTCGACATTTCATTGTATTTGTCGTTATCTTGCTTGTTGCCATGTACGCACGTTCCCTTGGTTTTCGTAGTTTTGGAATTGCTTGGACTATGTTTTTCTCATTCAATTATCTATTCTCAGTTATTGAGAATTGGGAAATGATTGGATTGGCATTTCCTGAGTTCCTGAAACCGTATATCAATCAAATCAAGAAAGATAATGCTCGTAAGATTGGGCAGTTATTGGTTAATATCGACCAAAAAGATAAAATCGAAGTTGAAGTAAAGGAGAAAGACGATGCAACAAATTAATGAAATTTTACTTAATGGTGCAATCAGCATTCTGGTTATCTTGGTAGGGGTAGCAGTTAAGGCTGTTAAAGAATATCTTGTTCAAAAAGGCGGAGAGAAAATAATCAAGATTGTTGAAATCCTTGCTAAGAACGCAGTAAATGCAGTTGAGCAGGTATCTTTCACTACTGGTTATAATAGTCATGAAAAATTGGAACATGCACGTACTAAAATCCGTGCAGAACTTAGCAAATATAACATCCACATGACTGACAGTGACCTTGACACATTCGTTGAGTCAGCAGTCAAGCAAATGAATGATGCTTGGATGAACAAATAATAGTTGAGAGCCCTTTTGGGTTCTCTTTCTTTATTAAAAGAAAGGGGGTAGCACTTGAAGAAGGTTATTGAGAAAAAATTAACCATTTCAGCAAACAATCGAGATGTAGATAGGCTTTATCAAGAATTTTATAGCAAAGATAAAGGTATTTCTGAGTTCAAATTTACACTTGATAATTTGACTGCTACTAAGGTTATCTGCTTATTCTACTTCAAGGGGACTAAACGATACCAGGAAGTTGAAGCAATAATCGAAGGTAATTCGTTTACGGTTCAATTCGATACATCATTGATCACGACAGATGAGTCTGTTATTGGCTACATCTACTTTGAAAAAGTAGAGCAGTCAGCAGATGTATATAGCTTTATGTTTAATGTCCATGTGAGCGAAATTGATAAGGCAGTTAAAACACCACTAATTGAACGTGAATCAGGGCGAATTGTTAACGCTAAAGATATCGTGACCAAGCAAGAATTGGATGAACTATTTACCAAAATTAAAGAGCAAGGTGGCACGTATGACGATAGTGGTATTCGTGCTAAAATAAGCCATATTTCAACCGAAATAGAAGCCTTAAAGACAAAACCTGATATTGATACAAGTCAGTTTGCAACCAAGCAAGAATTACAAAATATTGCCTTAACGCCCGGACCTAAAGGGGACAAGGGGGAAGCCGGAGAGCGTGGACCGATAGGACCACAAGGGCCGCAAGGATTGACTGGACCACAAGGTTTACAAGGGGAAACCGGTCAACAAGGCTTACAAGGTATCCAAGGGCCTATTGGTCCTAAAGGTGAAACTGGCGAACGTGGACCACAAGGCGAAACTGGACCAAGAGGGGCGGACGGTTTACAAGGCCCTCAAGGTTTGCAAGGTATTCAAGGCGAGCGTGGTCGAGATGGAGATCCAGGACCTCGTGGAGAACGAGGGGAACAAGGACCTGCTGGCTTACCTGGTCCAGTCGGCCCTCAAGGGCCTATTGGCTTAACTGGTCCAAAAGGTGCTGACGGTCGTGATGGCGTTGGTATTCCTCAGAAATTGAGAATTGAAGGAAATACCTTAATTCTTTCTGATGGTGGTGGGAATGTCACTCTACCAACCGCTACTGGCTCGAATAATCAGGTAAACCAGTATGAAATTCACGGAACGGGCTTTCCTAACGGGAAGGTTACTGCTCCAGTCGGGACTACTTATGTTGATACCGCTGTTACAAGTGGAGCTCTCAAGTGGATAAAGAGACAAGGAAGCGAAAATCAAGGCTGGGAGGTTCTAACTGGTGATACTGGTTGGAGAACGTTGAATATTAAGTCTAAACTCGGAAACTCATATCTAAAAGTTCGACGCAAAAATGACACCGTAACATACCAATTCGGTGGGCTAAGCTGGGGTTGGTTTGGTGTCATTCGTAGAGGTGGCGTAGGATACGAGGCTCAAGGGAGCGACAGGGAAAGAAACTGTTACATTCTAGGACTTGGTGGTGTTCCTGTTGGTTTTCGCTCTGAAGGGTCTTTAATAGGAAACATTTACAACGATAAAGGTGTCTCCTACGGGACTTGGTATTTAGGTGGCGCTGGAGACAGTAACATGCTACGTTTCCAGTTCACTGACCCAGTCCCTACCGATAGAGATATTGGCGACATTCGTGTAAGTTCAATCTCATATTTAACGAGTGAACCGTGGCCTACAACGTTGCCATAATGAAAGGAATTAAAAAATGGTAGAAATTGACAAAAGCAGACTAAGAACGAATCTCCCGCAAGTGGGAATTCAACCATACAGACAAGTACACGCACACTCAACAGGCAACCGTAACTCAACCGCTCAAAATGAAGCAGACTACCACTGGCGCAAAGACCCTGAACTTGGGTTCTTCTCACACGTTGTTGGGAATGGTCGAGTTATGCAAGTAGGGCCTGTAAATAACGGTTCATGGGACGTAGGTGGTGGCTGGAATGCTGAGAGTTATGCAGCAGTCGAATTGATTGAAAGTCATGCAACTAAAGAAGAGTTCATGACTGATTACAAGCTCTATATTCAACTACTACGTGAACTTGCAGAAGAAGCTGGATTGCCTGTCACTCTGGATACAGACGACCTTGCAGGAATTAAAACGCATGAATATTGTACTTATCATCAACCAAATAACAACTCAGACCACGTTGATCCATACCCTTACTTAGCAAGCTGGGGTATTAGTCGCAGTCAATTCAAGCACGACATCGAGAATGGTTTGACTGTTGAACCTGGTTGGAAGAAGAACGACACAGGATACTGGTACGTTAAAGAAGACGGTTCTTATCCTAAAGAGAAATTTGAGAAAATCAACGATGTGTGGTATTACTTCGACAATTCAGGATACATGCTTTCTGAACAGTGGAAGAAGCACAAAGACGGCAAGTGGTACTGGTTCGACAAATCAGGAGCAATGGCTACTGGTTGGAAGAAGATTGCTGAAAAGTGGTACTATTTCAACGAAGAAGGCGCTATGCAGACTGGTTGGGTCAATTATAAAGATACTTGGTACTACCTTGATAGCAAAGAAGGTAACATGGTTTCAAATGCCTTTGTGCAATCAGCAGACAAGACTGGTTGGTACTATCTCAAAGAAGATGGGTCACTTGCTGACAAGCCAGAGTTTGAGGTTGAGCCAGAGGGCTTGATCACACTGAATAAGCCAAAAGAAAAAGAAGAAAAATAAAATAAAATATAACAGAAAGAAATTAAATTAATTATACCTATGAACCGCTGGCAATCGCTGGCGGTTTTTTTGTTTACTCTGAAAAGGGGCAAAAAAGGGGCATAAGGTGTAAACTTTTATATTTTTATGGTAAAAATTATATGCATTTTAAACCTTATTTATGCTTATTTAATAAGATTTATTTCTATTATATACTTATGAAATGATGTTAGCCCTTAAAGAAGCAGTTAAATAATGATTTTATAAAAAACCTATTAATCAAGCGTCAAGCTTGGTTCGTAGGTTTTTTTATTTTGTAGAGGACTTGTTACGAAAGTAGAAGTAGAAATAAGAATTTGGACTATTATAAGCTATAAAAAAATTAAAGCTTGAAAAAATAAAGGAAACAAAAAAACAACTCCGAATCGAAGTTGTTTTCGTTTAACCGTATACAAGTGATGCGGTTGATTATTTGAGACCGTATTTTTTGTTGAAACGATCCACGCGTCCATCTGCTTGAGTGAACTTTTGACGTCCAGTGTAGAATGGGTGTGAGTCTGATGAAATTTCCACACGGATCAATGGGTAAGTTTCGCCTTCGAACTCAACTGTTTCGCTAGAGCGTTTTGTTGAACCGCTAAGGAATTTGTAACCAGTAGTTGTGTCCATGAAGACAACTGGGCGATATTCTGGATGGATATCTTTTTTCATTTTGCAATATTTCCTTTCTGCCATGGTCTCTTTGCGAGCCATAGATTGTTACCATACTAGTCTATCAGATTCTGAAAAGTTTGGCAAGCTTTTTATCTATTTTTCAGCAAGTTTTTTAATTTTTGGTAGATGAACTCATTCTCTTCTAAACTATACGAATTTGCTCCGCTAGCGAGAGGATGGCCACCGCCATCATGTTCTTTTGCGACACCATTGATAGGGACAAATTTACTGCGAAGACGTACGCGGTAGTGACCATCTGCTTGCTCCACAAAGATTCCCCAAAGGCTAACAGTATCAATACGGCCTGGAGCTCCAACGATGGCTGCTGTTTCTGCATCAGTAACCTCGTATTTTTTCAAGATTTCTTGGGTGAGAATAACACGAGCAGCACCATTTTCATCAACTTCTAAGTGGTCATAAACATAACCCTGGAGTTTGGCAATCTTAAAACTCATAGTATCCATTTTACGAGTTAATTCAGCGTAGTCAAAGTTATGTTTTCTGAGTTGACTTGCGATACGAAGCGTGCGTGCAGAAGTAGAAGGGTAGAGAAAACGGCCGGTATCACCAATAATTCCAGCGCAGAGCATTTTAGCAGCGTAGTCGGATAATTCTAAGTTAGTTGCTTCAGAAAAAAGAGCAATCATTTCACTCGCACTACTAGAGTTCGTATCTACCCAAACAAGATCGCCGTAGACTTCGTCATTTGGATGGTGGTCAATTTTGATAATAGTCTCAGCCTTAGTGTATCGTTTATCATCAATACGTGCTGTGTTTGCTGTATCACAGATAATGGCCAGTGCACCTTGATAGTCTGTGTCCTCTACCTGATCCATTTTAGCAAGCCAAGTTAAGGTTGGTTCATTAAAACCAACTACTTTTATCGTTTTTTCTGGAAAATGATGCTCAAGCAAGGCTTTTAAACCTACCTGACTCCCCAGAGCGTCAGGGTCTGGTTTCATATGACGGTGAATGATAATAGTATCATATTCTTTAATTTTTTCTAAAATTTGGTGACAAATTTCCATAATGAACCTCAATTCTTTCTCATTTCATTTTAGCACAAGAGTTTTTATTTTTAAAATCAAAAAGATGTGATATAATGGAGAAAGATTAATTGAGGAGGACCTTATGGCATTAGCAAAAATTGTATTTGCCAGTATGACCGGTAATACTGAAGAAATCGCTGATATTGTAGCAGATAAATTAAGAGAATGTGGATTAGATGTCGATGTTGATGAGTGTACAACCGTTGACGCTTCTGACTTTTTAGAAGCAGACATCGCCATTGTCGCAACCTATACCTACGGAGATGGAGAATTACCAGATGAGATGATGGACTTCTACGAAGATCTAGCAGACCTCAACTTGAGCGGTAAAATCTATGGTGTAGTCGGATCTGGTGATACTTTCTACGATGAATTCTGTAAAGCAGTTGATGACTTCGACCGAGTATTTATCGCCACTGGAGCTGAAAAGGGTTCAGAGTGCGTTAAAGTTGACCTTTCTGCCGAGGAAGAAGATATTGAACGCTTGGAGCAATTCGCTGAAGAATTAGCTGCTAAAGTAGGATAAGCATGAAGTGCACTGATGAAAATTGTCAGTGCAGTTTTTATTAAACAGGATTAGGACTTTACTAGCCTATTTAGTGCTTTTTTGGTACAATAGTTCAATTAAAAAGGAGACTCTATGGATTTAGATAATATTCGACAAGAAATCGATAAAATCGATGACCAGATCGTTCAACTTTTAGAAGAGAGGATGCATTTAGTTGAAGGAGTAGTCGCCTATAAAAAAGCTTCAGGAAAACCTATTCTAGATACTAAAAGAGAAGAAGTTATCTTTGAGAAAGTCAAAAGTCGTGTAGGCAATAAAAAATACGAAGATACAATTGTTGAGACTTTTTCAGATATTCTCAAACGTTCACGTGATTATCAGGATAAAACGATCAAATGAATAAAGAAAAATTTTACCCTCTAGGAATCTTTCTAGCTGGTATGCTGGGAGGAATTGTGCGTTTTCAGATTTCGAGATGGTTGCCATCTAGTCCAGACTTCCCATGGGGAACACTAGTAGTCAACTATTTAGGAATTTTTTGCCTTGTCTACCTTGTAAAAGGTTATCTGGTTTATAAGGGAAGTAGTAAAGGCACTATTCTAGCGCTTGGAACAGGATTCTGTGGCGGCTTAACGACATTTTCTAGTCTCCTATTAGATGCTGTGAAATTGTTGGACACAGGGCGGTACCTTAGTTTGGTGACCTATTTGCTTTTGAGCATCGGTGGTGGGCTTCTATTTGCTTATTGTCTAGGGAGGAAGAAATGGTAGTATTTTATCTAGCACTTGCTTGTGGATTTGGTGCTCTTGTTCGTTATTTCTTTTCCCGTTATAATCAGGGTTCAGTACTGCCTCTAGGAACTCTCATAGCCAATATTCTTGGCTGTTTTCTGATTGGCTTATTTTATAATCATGTGGAATCAAAAGAAGTCTATCTTATTCTTGCAACTGGTTTTTGTGGTGGTTTGACTACTTTCTCAACTTTGAATGATGAACTCCAAAGACTGATCAATGACAAGAAGGCATTTTATAGTTATTTATTATTAACCTACTTGCTTGGTTTTCTTGCAATTTTTTTGGGAATTTTGCTTTAAATTTCTTTACTTTTTCTAGGAAATTTGATAAACTGTATCTTGTGTGTAATGGACGCACAAAAATACAGTTTATCCGCTGAGGAAGTTTCCTCAAGATTGACAAAGATAGGAGAATAAAATGAATCCATTAATCCAAAGCTTGACTGAAGGTCAACTTCGTACAGATATCCCTTCATTCCGTCCTGGTGACACTGTTCGTGTACACGCGAAAGTTGTCGAAGGAAACCGTGAACGTGTTCAGATCTTTGAAGGTGTTGTTATTGCACGTAAAGGTGCTGGCATCTCAGAAAACTACACAGTTCGTAAAATCTCTAACGGTGTAGGTGTTGAACGTATCTTCCCAATCCACACTCCACGTGTTGAAAAGATCGAAGTTGTTCGTTACGGTAAAGTACGTCGTGCGAAATTGTACTACTTGCGTGCTCTTCAAGGTAAGGCAGCTCGTATCAAAGAAATCCGTCGTTAATTCGATGAAAAAAACTCTGCTCATTCGGCAGAGTTTTTCTCTAGCTCCCTTAGTTCAATGGATATAACAACTCCCTCCTAAGGAGTAGTTGCAGGTTCGATTCCTGCAGGGAGCGAAACTAGCTACAAAAACACTGGATAACCAGTGTTTTTTCTTTGACCAAATTTTAAACATTTAATATGATATCTATGGTGTGGTATAATAGATGTAGATTTTGTTGTTTTTGGGAGAAAGAGATGAAAAAACCTACTTTACTTTGGCTGGTTTTAGCCCTTGTAGTATTTGGAGGAGGCGCATGGATGGCACAAGAAACAAATTTATTCCTAAGCCCACGGGCTAAGCAGTTGGCTTATCTAAAGGAACATGAAGAGGAAATGGCGAACTTCGTTAAATCTTGGAATTCAAAAGTTGAGAGTGTCCAGTTTGATTGGGATAGTATGAAGGTTGGTCAGATAGGAAATGGAACTCCTCAAGGCGGAGGTTATATGATGACAGTGAACGGTAGAATCAATAATAATAAGGATACTCAATTTACATTAGGTTTTCCACTAAAACGTAATTTAAATGAAATCCCTGAGAAACTTGTGATTATTCAAATGCAACCTATAAGGATTTTACGCGATGGTGGGTGGTTCTTATATGAGTAATAGTAACTTAAAAACTTTTGAGGATCTTTATTTCAATCATTTAGTTGGAATAGGAGGATAGTATGAAAGAAAGATATTATGAATTTTTGAATATACTGATGACTCGTCATATACCAGTGAGAAATTTACATTTTTTTCTTACATTTTTAATCGAATTTCTATTTACTTCAGTGGTACTGATTGTTTCTATATTTACAAAGAATCAAATGCATAATCTTAGTGTTTTTTTGATTCATATTACAATTGTCCATTTGGTAATAGTACTACTTGCATTTCTGTTGTTTCAAAAATTTTCCGCATCAAAATTATTACAGTCAGTTCCAACGACTTCGTATCTTTTTCTTCATTTTGAATTTCTTTTTTTGAGCTCTATATTCTTTGAGGAACAGTACTTATTGATATTCTTCCTTTTTATTGCTTTAAGCATTGCTTTTCAAGTGGTAAACTTTTTTTACCAAATATCAATTGTTTCAAAAGTCAAACAAATGCCAGATAATGAGCATAAGAAGAATATGTTACACTTACCAACCCTTATTGTAACAGTAATATCCGCGGTAATAGTAGTAATAACACGATTATTTATGTTATCTGGGATTTATATTATCATCGGATTAGTAGGAATGAGTATTTCATGGAACTCGTTCTTTATTATCGGATATACTCAAGTATTTACAGGTTGGAGAAAGACAAGTACTAATAACATTATTTATAGAGGAGAAATAAAATAAAGTTAGATAGAATGGCTAGAAGTAGAGGTCGTGCTAGGAGGATAAGATGAAAGAAAAGTATATTGAATTTTTGAATATGGCAGTTGTGGATACTAGACCTATAAAAAACTCTGATTTTTTAAAGTCAGTTGCAATTGAAGTAATGTTTACTTTGCTGATATTTATAGTATCTATTTTTATAAAAGGAGAGACGAATGATGTGAGTGTGATTATCTTTCATATTACCATTTATCATCTATTGGCTTTGTTATTGATGTTCTTGCTATTTCAAAAGTTTTCCAAATCAAAATTCTTGCAAATATTTCCGGCTACGTCTGTGTTAATTTTTCACGTTGAATTTCTTTTCTGGAGTTCTTTATTTTTGGGAGATGACTACTGGTCTGTCTTTATGTTGTTGATTAGCCTAAGTCTTATTTTTCAGCTACTAACCTTTGTTTACCAGTTGTTAATTGTCCCTAAAGCTAAGACTTTGCCATCTGGAGAGTTCAGGAAGACAATGTTACATATCCCTTCTGTTATTGTTGTTTGTTCAGCAGCAATTGTAATAGTTATAGCACAATTATTTACGTTACCGGCGGTATATGTTGTTACTAGCCTTGTGGCAGTAAGTATTGGATGTATTCCCTTCTATTGGTTTGAATATGCACGAGTATTTACAGGTTGGAAAAAGAAAAGCACCAATAACTTTATTTTTAGAGGAGAAATAAAATGAAATTAATTAGAATAGATATCAGTAATATTGCTTATACAGAGAAAAGAGTTTCGATGGCTACTTTTCCAGATCTGATTGAAAACAGTGAAAAATTATTATTTGAAACAGGGGTCTATAAAAATGGTCCGACAACGATTGAAACATGTTTGAGCACATTTGGAAAGCCAGGAGAATCCTTGTTTAAGGTCTATATTCCGACAAACATCCCAATTGAAGAAATGATGAATTTCAATATCTAGAACATTTTACAATTAAGCAGTGTGTCTCTGATGTAACTCCATTTGATGAACATCTCCTTCCAAAAATTGAAGAAATGAAGCAATATATTCAAGATGAGGGGTTGGAAATGCAAGGAGATACCGTTTTTCTAGCGATATTGCCAATATTTGGACAGCACTTTGTTGAAATTAATATCCCAATTAAGGAGATTTCAGATGCTATTTAAAAACGTGGGAGAATACCAAGATATACAGTATAGAAATGTTATCTCAAGGTATTACAAAGTATCTCCAGAAGAGATGCCGGACACTTATAACGCTTTTTTAGACGAAGTAAGAAAAGCAGGATATACGCTTCGAGGACCTTTCTTTTATACAATTAATTCTAAGTTAGAAGAAAATCAAGATGTGTTGATGGAACTGTTTATCCCAGTAGAAGAAGAGTATATTGAAGATGCTTTGCCGAAAGACTTTTTGTATCACAGTATGTTTCAAGTTTTAAATACTGTTTCAACTAGAATTTTGGAACCAGATGATGAGTCAGTAAGAGAAGGAATCGACTTTTTAGCTGGCTATATTCATTTTCGAGATTATAAAGAGTTGACCCCTCCCTTCTTTTTTACCACAACAATTAATGAAAAATTCTATACAGATATACAAGTAGGAGTGTTGAAGTAGTAAGTCAGATTCATCTGATAATCTCCAGCCTCCAAAAGTTATATTTATTTGTAAACTTTTTGGGTTTTCTGTCTAGTTTGATTATAGATCCGAAGTCGATGCATTGTACAAATAATTAGAGTCATTTTACAAAGGTGTTGATAATTTTTGATCTTTAAAATGTCTCGCCAAATTTCATTTCTTACAAAAATATGAAGGTTAATCTAAAAATAGTTTAGGCAAACTTTTGACCAAGTTTATCCTAAATCCTATTAGAATAGGCTTTTTAAGCATATTTTATATTTCTGCAGGGAGCGAAACTAGTCACAAAAACACTGGATAACCGGTGTTTTTTCTTTGACCAAATTTTGAACAATTCATAAGATATCCATGGTGTGGTATAATAGGCGTAGAATGTTTAGGAGAAAGAAATGAAAAAACACTTATTTTGGCTTATTAGTGTAATGTTAATGTTTTTGACACTTTTTGCACTAAATGGATGTAGTTTGGGTGGAGAATCCATTCCAAAAAACAGGACAAAAGAACAGTACGAATTTGAAAAAACGTTTGAGCCTATATTTAAATTTTTAGAACAAGACAAGAAGGAGTTTACTGGACTAAAGTCATACACTAGTGATGTTTATATAAAAAATCAAGCTAAAGTCAAAAAGTACGAAGTGGACTTAGATATTAATCAAGCTGATATTAAAGGAGATTACACAATAACACGTGGTGACACTAAAGAGACAGTTCCTGTTACTTATTCTAATGGTAAGTTAAATTATGAGTCAGAGATAGATCCTTTATTTGATGAAGAAATTCTTAATTTAGTGGTTTCAAGAGATTATTTCGCTTCCTTAGATGTGAAAAAGACTTTTAAGAGCGCAGAAACTGAATTGAGTGATATTATCTACGAGCCAGAAAATCAATCAGAGTTTTATAAAAAAATAGTGGAAAAGTATAATCTTCCATCTGACACAAAACTTTCAGTTAGTCTTGGATATGCGTATTATGACAGATACGATATACTACTAAGTTTAGAATCAGAAGAAAAATTGGTTCAAATTAGTGCTGCAATTTATCTAGTGAAAGGAAAGTAATTTTTTGAATCCGATCAAAAAGATTGTAAGCTAAAAATAGCACTAATTTCAATATTGGAGAAATTTTTACATGAAAAATCATAAACACTTATTTTGGCTTGTTAGTGTAATGCTAATGCTTTTGACACTTTTTGCACTGAGTGGATGTAGTTTGGGTGGTGAAACAATCCCCAAAAATAGAACAAAAAAACAGTACGAATTTGAAAAAACGTTTGATCCTATATTTAAATTTTTAGAACAAGACAAGAAGGACTTTACGGGATTAAAGGCTTATATTTGTGATGTTTATATAAAAGCTGGAACTCAAGTACAGGATTATGAGATTGATTTAGATATTACTGAATCAGCCATTAAGGGTGACTATACAATAAAAACCGGAGATAAAAAAGAATCGGTTCCTGTTACATACTCAAATGGGAAGTTAAATTATGGGTCGGAGGTAACTCCTTTATATGATGAAGAAATTCTTAATTTAGTAGTACAAAGAGATTATTTTGCTTCTTTGGATATAAAAGAAACCTTTAAGAGCGCTGAAACTGAATTGAGTGATATTATCTACGAGTCAGAAAATCAATCTGACCTCTATAAATATCTTAAAAATAAGTACGATATGCCAGATGATACAACCTGTCGAATAATAGTTAGCTATTCTAGTTATACAATTTATGGTATTACAATTCAGATGAATTCGAAAGATAAGACAGTTCAGTTGGATTTAACTATATTTAAACAAAAGGGATGATAGTTTATGAACGAAATCGAAAAGAGCAATCGTCGGGTCGAAAGGTAAGCAATACAAATGCTAGTTAGGGATAGAAATATGAAAAAAGGCTTATTAATTGGTTGTTTATCCATGGTTATACTATTTGCAATATTCATAATCCTTAGTCCTATTTTTGCAATGATGGATATGTGGGGTCTATTTGCCCATGCAAGTCGGAATGAACTTGAGCAAGCTGTACATCGTTCTTATGAGAACTACGGTCTTACAGGTCAGTTTGAGTTAGAAAAATACGAAAAAAACTATACAAGTGTAGGAGGATTTGTAATCCATGGTACTTACACTGAAAATATAGATGGTAAAACCTATCAGGCTAATTCTCGCTTTGAATACTATACTCGTCCTTCGGAAAACAAAAAGTATAAAAAGACGGATGCAGAAGTAGATTATGAACAAAACAAAAAAATTTATCACGCTTTTCCAGAATTAGCCTATCTAGGGATTGAAATAAGTCCAGGTACTAGTGAGTTTTTAAAAACATTGGATACTTCAATAACAGATCCCAAAATGACTGCTTTGAAATACGATGGGATTGATTTTCAATTTAATAGTAAATCTGGCAATATGTATCTTTATGATGAAATTTTAGAGGAAAATCAAAGAAAAGGACAAGCATTACAAGGGATGTATCCTATGGATGCTCAATATCTTTTCCAAAAAGATATCTTTATACCAGAATTTCAATTTCGATACTACACTCCAGAAGACAAGAAGGATCAGTTATATGATGCTTATCTTAAAGACCTTGAATCGCAATTGAAAGAGTTTTTTAACAATCAACCCTTACCTAGTGGTCTTTATGCTGTAAAGATTGATCGATATGAAGGGGATAAACTAGTCAATAATAGCGGTGGCTATCATGTTAGGATTGGAAACCGTCAAGTTGTGAAGTTTATCAAAGATTTACAGCAGGAGTCACTGGACTAATGCTTTTCAGATGTATAGAATTTTGGAGAAAGAGGTAATATGTTAGATGTCCCAAGAAGAATACCTTCGAATAAAAAAAGAATATAAAATTCGCCTAGTATTAGTAATCCTTCTATTCGTATTATTTTCTATCCTAAGTATCTTGCTCATCATAAATCTCAATAGATTTATCCCGCTAGGCGCGACAGCTATGGCTACAGTTGTTCCGTTCAACCATTTCTTACTCGTTCCACTTTGGGAAGAGAAAAAAGCGATTGAAGCAGAGCATCCTGAATGGAAGGACCTTAGTATAAGCGGAGCCAGGGTCCCTTCGACAGAAGCGAGTAAACGAAACATAGCAACTGTTGGGAGCATTATTGCCTTGTTATTATCGTTTGCTTTACTCTATAGGCCTGCTAAGGTATACCAGAAGGTGCCTACTGCCGATGAACTAAAGAACCTTCCCAAGATTGAGAACAATGGCATTCCTAAACTTGATAATAAGAAAATTCCAAAAATAAAAAGGGAATCAGAAGAGTAATCTGTAATGAAAATACCCCAGGAGTTAGACTTTTTCTCTAACTTCTGGGGTGCTTTTATTATATTCTATTCAGTTTACAAGACCCAAGTTCGAATGGCATGGGCAACGCCGGATTCATCATTTGTTTTGGTGATGTATTTGGCGATTTTTTTGAGTTCTGGGTTTCCGTTTTCCATAACAACGGGATTTCCAACGACTGCTAGCATGGCACGGTCATTTTCTTCATCACCGATCGCCATAGTTTCATCTTTGCTTAGTCCAAGTTTCTCAGCTAGGTGAGTGATAGCAGATCCCTTGTCTACATCCTTTTTAAGGAGTTCTAGGTAAAATTGAGCAGATTTGTTGATAGAGTATCGCTCGTAAAATTCTGCTGGAATCTTTTCAATAGCAGCATCGAGAATCTCTGGTTCGTCGATAAACATACATTTGACGATTTCTTTATCAGCCATCTCTTCAGGTGTACGGTAAAAAATTGGCATGCTGACGAGAGTTGACTCGTGTACGGTGTATTTTCCGATATTGCGATTGGCAGTGTAGATGCCGTCTTTGGTAATAGCATGCATATGGACTCCCAGTTTACGGCTGAGAAATTCCATATCAAGATAGTCCTCGTAAGTCAAGGATTCGCTGATAATCTCATGGCCATTAGCGGTTTCTTGGACAAGGGCACCGTTGAAGGTCACAACATAGTCTCCTTCGTCTCTCAACTGCAAGTCGTCAAGAAGTTTGGCAACACCAGCGATGGGGCGTCCTGTTGCAATGACAACCTTGACCCCAGCTGCTTTGGCATCTTGGATAGCTGCAAAAACTTCTGGAGTAATTTCTTTTTTGCTATTAACCAGGGTACCATCAATATCGACGGCGATTAGTTTTATACTCATAAATTTCCTCTGTTATTTCTTGTCTGGAGTAAAATGATCATTCTCAATCAAATGTGAAAATTGTTGAATGATATTCGTGAAAATACTGTTTTGCTTAAGCATTTCTTTAGGGAAGTAGAAACGGTTGTCACCATGACGGCTTCCTGCAAGAGATTGGACGATAGGAGATAGGCTAGAAAGTTCTGCCAGCTCGCCATTCTTTTGGACAATCTCGATTTGAGTTCTTGGATTTGCAGACTCTGGTCGATAAATATCGTAAGGAAGGTCAAAATTCTTATGGATAGCAGTGTAGTAGTTGGGGTCAAACCCAATTTCTTCTACGAAATTCCGCATGATCTCAAGTTTGTCTTGGTCGTCCTCAGAAAAAGTAATAGATTTAAAGACCTTACGGTTGATAAAACGTTGCGAAAGATCAGCTAGAATTTTATCTGTACTAGTCATCCAGAGTTGGAAATAGGTATTCATAACCCCGTCGTCAAGTGCAAGATAGTCAGATAAGGTTACCTTCTTCTCAAAAAATGGCAGTAGATGTGGGGATGTAAGGGCAAAGAAGTCCTTATTTTCAGGATAGAGCTCCTTAGCACGTTTGAGAAGATTTTGCAGAAGGACTTCCATGGCGCGTGTGGCTGGGTGGAAATAAACCTGCATATACATCTGGTAACGACTGAGTACATAGTCCTCGATGGCATGCATCCCATTACGCTGAAAGGCAATGCCATTTTCAACAGGACGAATGACACGAAGAATACGAGTGAGGTCAAACTGGCCATAAAAAGCACCGGTGAAGTAGGAGTCGCGTAGGAGATAGTCCATACGGTCTGCATCAATCTGACTAGAAATGAGCTGAACCACTTGTTTGTTTGGATAAGTGTGGTCGATAACGCTGGCTACTTTTTTTGGAAAGTCCGGTGCAACCTGCAAAAGAACCTGATGAATCTCTGTATCAGGGCTTTGGATAATTTCCTGGGTAATTGCCTCATGGTCGGTGTCAAAGAGATTTTCAAAAGTATGAGAGTAGGCACCGTGTCCGAGATCATGTAGTAAAGCTGCAGTCATGGTTAGTAGTGACTCGTTAGAATCCCATTCCTCAGGATATTTCTCCTCAAAAATCTCAGTGATTTGACGGGCAATTTCGTAGACACCCAAACAGTGAGAAAAACGACTATGCTCTCCACCATGGAAAGTATAGCTAGATGTCCCAAGCTGTTTGATGCGACGGAGCCGTTGAAATTCTTTGGTATTGATCAGGTCATAAATGACTTGATTATTAACGTGGATATAGTTGTGAACTGGGTCACGAAATACTTTTTCATTCATAAGACCATTATAGCAAATTCCTTGCCTTTTTGGTAAAATAGTAGGGATAAGTGAGAAGAAAGAGGAATAGTTGTGAAGATTAGAATGAGAAATACCATCAAGTTCGATGACCAATTGGAAGTAATCGACCAACTTTATGATGTTGAATTACGGGAAAAGGGCGATTTTTCCTATCTCCTTTTTTACAATGAAGACCAAGAAAAAGTAGTTTTGAAATTTAATGGGGAGGAACTTGTCATGACACGTTTCTCAAATCCCAAGACCATCATGCGTTTTCTCAAGGATTCTGATAGTTTAGCCTATATTCCAACACCTATGGGACTGCAGGAGTTTATCATCCAAACAAGCCACTACGAAGTTGGTGAAGAGAAGATTGAACTAGCCTATCAACTACAAAACAAAGAAGGAGTTCCATTTGCCAACTACCGTTTAGAAATTACTTGGGGATAAGAAAAAGAGGCTGGGAAAAAAGTTCTAGCCTCTCAATTGTATTTGGAGTGTCGAGCAAGACGCAGTGGTTGAGTGGGCTCTAATACGCTGATTTCATCAGCTTTTACAGCCCTACTCAACTGTGCGGAGGTGGGACGACGAAATCGAATTCTAACGAATTACCGATTTCTGTCCCACTCTCATTTGATATAGAGTTCTTGATTTTTTAGGACGATTTCACGTACACTTGCAAATTTCTTAAGTTTTTTAAGTTCTTCTGGATGGGTTACAAGGGTGATGACATAGCCATCTTTACCCATACGCCCTGTACGACCCGCACGGTGAGTGTAAGTTTCCGTGTCTCTAGGGACGTCAAAGTTAATCACGCATTCCAAGCTATCAATGTCGATACCACGAGCCAGAAGGTCTGTCGCAAGAAGTAGTGTCAGTTGATTATCTTTGAATTTTTCTAGAATAACTTTTCTAAATTTAACGTTGACATCGCTAGCTAGCGAAACTGCTAAAACATCACGGTATTGTAATTTTTCCTCGGCGCTTCCAAGATCAGACAAGCTATTAAAGAAGACAAGACCACGGAAATCTTCAACCTGTGCCAGTTTACGAAGCATATCTACTCTGTGACGTTGGTCTACTTGCATGTAGAAGTGTTGGATGTTGTCTAACTTTTGGTCTGAGAGGTCAATGATGCGCGTGTTAGGTGCAATCTTATCTTGGTCAAATTTGGTAGTGGCACTCATGTAAATAAGTTGATGGTCACGAGGTGCGTAGTTGGTAATTTTCTCGACAAAATGAATTTGAGAATCATCAAGGAGTTGGTCGAATTCATCAAGAATGATTGTTTCCACGTTCATCATCTTGATTTTTTTCAATTTGACCAGTTCAAAGATACGACCAGGTGTTCCAATCAGAATTTCTGGTCCTTTTTTAAGTCGTTCAATTTGGCGTTTCTGGCTCGAACCGGATAGAAATAGCTGAGCTGTTAATCCGATAGCCTCACCCCAGGTTTTAGTGACTTCAAAAATTTGTCCAGCAAGCTCAGTATTAGGTGCTAAAATCAATAATTGTTGGGCTTTTTTCTTTTGCAGTTTGAGAAGACTAGGTAGGAGATAGGCTAAAGTTTTCCCTGTACCAGTTGGACTGACTCCAAGTAGGTTTTCACCTTCTGTTATTGGTTCAAAAAGTTGAGTTTGAATGGGAGTAAATTCTTGGAATCCCAGTTGATCAATCAATTCTTGCCATTCGGTAGGTAGTTTGGTTTTCATTTTTCTGCCTCAAATCTAATGCCAGCATTCTGGCGCATGGTATAAAGTAGCTCATGGACGTGTGTCGCATCATCAATCCAAGATTGGTAGAGATTCAGGTCTGCTTGCTTAATCATATGTGCGAAAGCAGCAACTTCCTCAGTCATGGTGTGAGGAGCCTGCTGGATAGGAAGTTGAACTTCATTTCCTTGATGGTCTGTAAAAGTAGCTGATTGGACATGCTCGATTGTATTAAGTGTCAAGGTTCCATCAGTAGTATAAATCTCACAAGGAAGATTAGAAGTGATATTCTTTCCTGCTTTGATGTGTACTTGATAGTCAGGATAGTAGAGCATGCCGTCACCGTTCAAATCGATACTATTATCTAGTTTCTGAGCTTGATAGGTTGCATGAGTCGGTTTTCCAAATAAGCGAACAGCAGCGTAGATAGGATAAATACCAAGATCCATGAGTGCACCACCTGCAAAACGGTCTGAGAAAACATTAGGAGTATCGCCAGCAAGTAGGTTAGGCATCTTAGAAGAATATTTAGCGTAGTTAAAGTCTGCACCCAGAATTTGTTTGTTTGCAAGAAAGTCTTTGATTGTGGTAAAAGCATCTTCGTGGTAGTTTCTTGCTGCTTCAAAGATAAAACATTTATTATCTTTAGCCGTTTGAACTAATTCCTGCCATTCTTGTGGTTGAGTGACAGCTGGTTTTTCAAGGATAACATGTTTTCCAGCAGATAAAGCCATCTTTGCTTGACTAAAATGCAGGGAATTGGGACTAGCAATGTATACCACATCGAATGAATCATTAAAGAAATCATTTAGCTGATCAAATAGCTTAACGCCTTGATACTGTTCAACAAACTTTTCTGCGGTTTCTATTTTTCTAGAATAGACTGCACCCAGTTGAAAGTTCCCGCTAGTATGGGCAGCCTCTAGAAAATGATGGCTGATTGAACTAGTTCCTATGATACCAAGTTTTAGCATAGTTACTCCTTTTCCACAAGTAATGTTTGATTTCATTATATCATAGAAAGAGCCAACTCGTTACCTTGAGATAATTCTTTTGCTTTGATACTTCGAAATTTCTAGAAAAAATGGTACAATAGTTACAGTAAATTTAGGAGTTTAGTATGAGATTATTACCTATGAGAAAGATTTCTCGTCATTCAAAAAGATTGGCGCTTTTTTTGACTTTTTGTGCAGGCTATGTAGATGCCTATACGTTTATTGTAAGAGGCAATACCTTAGTCGCTGGGCAAACAGGGAATGTGGTATTTCTATCAGTCGGAATCGTTCAGAGAAATTTGGCTGATGCTGAAATAAAGATATTGACACTTTTATCTTTCATGTTAGGCGTTTTTTTGCTTACGATTTACAAGGAAAAACTTCGCATTGTTAAAAAACCCATTCTATCACTTGTTCCATTAGCTATTTTATCATTGATAATCGGCTTTGTTCCATTGAGTGTTGATAACATGTTTATTATTCCTCCTCTGGCTTTTTGTATGGGTCTGGTTACAACAGCTTTTGGAGAGGTTTCTGGAATTGCCTATAACAATGCCTTTATGACGGGAAATATCAAACGCACCATGTTGGCTTTTGGCGAATACGTCCGGACCAAGCACACAGCCTTTTTGATGGAAGGATTGATTTTTGTGAGCCTACTTGTTAGTTTCATTCTAGGAGTAGTATTTTCAGCTTACTTAACGATTATCTTCAACGAAAAAACGATTTTAGGTGTCCCTATCATGATGAGTATTTTTTATCTAAGTATGCTTTTATCTTCTTTACAAAAAAAGTCTGATAAAAGGCTGAATTTTGAGTGAAAATACTTGTCAAAAATTTGGAATCATGCTATACTTGTAGAGTTGACTATGCACGATCCTGTGCAACCGCACGAACATCGTTGCTCGTCGTATAACAAATTTAAACTTCGTCATTATCGCCTTGCCTAACATAAGTTATGTCTTCAGCTTAATTCCTAGTTTATTCTTTGTTATACTAAGAGCTCTTCTTTTAAGTGGTTCGTCCCACGATGCTAGGCGAGTCTTCACAAAAATTCGGGGAAACCCCAAAAAATCATAGGAGGTGCATAATGAGCACATACGCAATTATCAAAACTGGCGGAAAACAAGTTAAAGTTGAAGTTGGTCAAGCAGTTTACGTTGAAAAATTGAACGTTGAAGCTGGTCAAGAAGTTACTTTTAACGAAGTTGTTCTTGTTGGTGGTGAAAACACTGTTGTCGGAACTCCACTTGTTTCTGGAGCTACTGTAGTTGGAACTGTTGAAAAACAAGGAAAACAAAAGAAAGTTGTTACTTACAAGTACAAACCTAAAAAAGGTAGCCACCGTAAACAAGGTCACCGTCAACCATACACTAAAGTTGTCATCAACGCAATCAACGCTTAATTTTAAGGAGAACACATGATACAAGCAGTCTTTGAGAGAGCCGAAGATGGCGAGCTGAGGAGTGCGGAGATTACTGGACACGCCGAGAGTGGCGAATACGGCCTAGATGTCGTGTGTGCATCGGTTTCTACGCTTGCCATAAACTTTATCAATTCCATTGAGAAATTTGCAGGCTATGAACCAATCTTAGAATTAAACGAAGATGAAGGTGGCTATCTGATGGTTGAAATTCCAAAAGATCTTCCTTCTCACCAGAGAGAAATGTCACAATTATTCTTTGAATCATTTTTCTTAGGTATGGCAAACTTATCGGAGAACTCTTCTGAGTTCGTCCAAACCAGAGTTATCACAGAAAACTAACACGGAGGAAAACATTATGTTAAAAATGACTCTTAACAACTTGCAACTTTTCGCCCACAAAAAAGGTGGAGGTTCTACATCAAACGGACGCGATTCACAAGCTAAACGTCTTGGAGCTAAAGCAGCTGACGGACAAACTGTAACTGGTGGATCAATCCTTTACCGTCAACGTGGTACACACATCTATCCAGGTGTAAACGTTGGACGTGGTGGAGACGATACTTTGTTCGCTAAAGTTGAAGGCGTAGTACGTTTCGAACGTAAAGGTCGCGATAAGAAACAGGTTTCTGTTTACCCAATCGCAAAATAAACATTAAATAAGGCTTTCCAAGATTTTTGGAAAGCTTTTTTTCTTGAACAATATTTGTATCAGTTATTTTTTAAGTTTACTTCAGAAACTGTTTTAAATCAATAAAATCTTAAGGAGCTTATTTGATTTATTATGATAGATAATAAGAAGGAAATATGGTATAATATAGGGTGAGACCTTATGAATAAATAGTGAAAGAGTATAAAAAAAATAATGAAAAAAATAGTCATTAACGGTAGACGTCCATTAAAGGGTGAGATAACCATTAGCGGAGCAAAAAATAGTGTAGTTGCTCTGATTCCTGCTATTATTTTATCAGATGATGTAGTTATTTTGGATTGTGTTCCAGATATCTCCGATGTCGCTAGTTTGGTTGATATTATGGAAATTATGGGTGCGAGTGTTAAGCGCTATGATGACGTTCTAGAAATTGATCCTCGTGGTGTTCAAAATAAACCAATGCCATACGGTAAGATTAACAGTCTTCGCGCATCCTATTATTTCTACGGTAGTCTTCTTGGACGTTTTGGTGAAGCAACAGTAGGTTTGCCTGGTGGATGTGACTTGGGTCCTCGTCCTATTGACTTGCACTTGAAAGCTTTTGAAGCTATGGGTGCTAAGACAACCTATGAGGGAGATAATATGAATCTCTCAACTAATGGTTCTAAGTTACAGGGTGCTAGTATTTATATGGATACTGTAAGTGTAGGAGCAACTATTAATACGATGCTTGCAGCAGTAAAAGCTCAAGGACGTACAGTCATTGAAAATGCTGCTCGAGAGCCTGAAATTATTGATGTAGCTACTTTGTTAAATAATATGGGAGCTCATATTCGTGGTGCAGGTACGGATATGATTACTATCGATGGTGTTGAATCTCTACACGGCACACGTCATCAAGTTATTCCAGATCGTATCGAAGCTGGTACTTATATTTCTTTAGCTGCTGCTGTGGGACAAGGAATTCTTATTAACAATGTACTTTATGAACATTTAGAAGGTTTTATTGCGAAACTTGAAGAAATGGGTGTTCATATGACTGTTTCTGAAGATAGTATCTTTGTTGAAGAGCAGAAAAATCTAAAAGCTGTTAATATCAAGACTGCTCCATATCCAGGATTTGCTACAGACCTTCAACAACCGATTACACCACTTTTGTTGAAAGCAGAAGGACGAGGAACACTGATTGATACCATTTATGAAAAACGTGTGAACCATGTCTTTGAATTAGCTAAAATGAACGCAGATATTTCAACAACAAACGACCACATCCTTTATAAGGGTGGAAATCCTTTGCAGGGTGCAAAAGTTAAGGCGACAGACCTACGTGCTGGAGCTGCCTTGGTTATTGCTGGCTTGATGGCTGAAGGAAAAACAGAGATTACCAATGTTGAATTCATCCTACGAGGCTACTCAAATATTATTGAGAAATTACGTAAGCTTGGAGCAGATATTGAGCTAATCGAAGATTAGCCATTTTGAGGAACACAATGAATATCTGGACAAAATTAGCAATGTATTCTTTCTATGAGACGGAACGTTTGTATTTCCGTCCATTCTTTTTTACGGATGTAGATGACTTTCATGCTCTAGCATCAGACCCTGAAAATCTCCAATTTATTTTTCCTACGCAAGCCAGCATTGAGGAAAGTCAATATGCTCTTGCTAACTACTTTATGAAATCACCTTTGGGAATTTGGGCGATTTGTGATAAGAAAGCACAGAAGATGATTGGAGCCATCAAGTTTGAAAAGCTGGATGAAATCCGTAAAGAAGCAGAAATTGGCTATTTTTTAAGGAAAGATTATTGGTCTCAAGGATATATGACGGAAGCAGTGACTAAATTACGCGATTTGTCTATGGATCAGTTTGAATTAAAGCAACTTTCTATTGTGACGCATTTAGAAAATAGTGCTAGTCAAAAGGTTGCACAAAAATCAGGCTTCGTTCTATATCGTCGTTTCAAGGGTAGTGATCGATATACTCGTAAGATGCGGGATTATCTAGAATTTCGCTATACAAAAGGAGAGCTAAATGAGTAAACACCAAGAAATTTTAGCTTATTTAGAAGAATTACCAGTCGGAAAACGGGTCAGTGTTCGAAGTATTTCAAATAGGCTGGGAGTGAGTGATGGTACAGCTTATCGTGCTATCAAAGAAGCTGAAAATAGAGGATTGGTTGAAACACGTCCTCGAAGTGGAACTGTCCGTGTCAAGTCCAAAAAAGTTGCCATTGAGAGATTAACCTTTGCAGAAATTGCAGAAGTCACTGGTTCAGAAGTTTTAGCTGGCCAAGCAGGTTTGGAGAGAGAATTCAGTAAATTCTCCATTGGAGCCATGACAGAAAAAAATATTCTTTCTTATCTTCATGATGGTGGTCTACTTATTGTCGGTGATAGAACACGGATCCAATTATTGGCACTTGAAAATGAAAATGCTGTCTTGGTAACGGGTGGATTTGAAGTTCATAAAGATGTTTTGGATGCTGCTAATAAGAAAAATATCCCAGTGTTACGCAGTAAACATGACACATTTACCATTGCAACCATGATTAACCGAGCTTTGTCAAATGTACAAATAAAGACAGATATTTTAACGGTTGAAAAAATCTATCGCACTTGTCATGAATATGGTTTTTTACAAGAAACGGATACTGTAAAAGATTATTTAGATTTAGTTCGTAAGAATAGAAGTAGTCGATTCCCTGTTATCAATCAGCACAAGGTTGTTGTTGGTGTCGTGACCATGCGTGATGCTGGAGATAAGTCACCAGGGACTACCATTGATAAGGTCATGACAAGAACGGTCTATATGACAGGCCTAGCAACGAATATTGCTAACGTGAGCCAGAGAATGATTGCAGAAGATTTTGAAATGGTACCTGTTGTACGGAGCAATCAAACCTTGCTTGGTGTCATTACTAGACGTGATGTTATGGAAAAAATGAGTCGTTCTCAGGTCTCAACTTTACCAACCTTTTCAGAACAGATTGGACAGAAGTTATCTTATCATCATGATGAAGTTGTTATTACAGTCGAACCCTTTATGTTAGAAAAAAATGGTGTTCTGGCTAATGGTGTTCTTTCAGAAATCTTGACTCATATGACGCAAGACTTGGTCGTTAATAGCGGTCGTAACCTCATCATTGAACAAATGTTGATTTACTTCTTACAGGCTGTTCAGATTGATGATGTTCTACGGATTCAAGCTAGAATTATTCATCATACGAGACGATCGGCTATTATTGATTATGACATTTATCTCAATCATCAAATTGTATCAAAAGCAAATGTAACTGTAAAAATTAATTAGAATCTAGGAGAAAACATGATTACATTAAAATCAGCTAGAGAAATCGAAGCTATGGATAAGGCTGGTGATTTTCTTGCAAGTATCCACATTGGCTTGCGTGATATCATTAAGCCAGGTGTTGATATGTGGGAAGTAGAAGAGTATGTTCGCCGTCGTTGTAAAGAAGAGAATTTCCTTCCACTACAGATTGGTGTTGATGGGGCAATGATGGACTATCCATATGCAACCTGCTGTTCGCTCAATGACGAAGTAGCACATGCCTTCCCTCGTCATTATATCCTCAAAGAGGGTGACCTCCTCAAGGTTGATATGGTTCTTGGTGGGCCAATCGCGAAGTCTGACCTCAATGTTTCTAAACTCAATTTTAACAACGTTGAGCAGATGAAAAAATATACTCAAAACTTTACGGGTGGTTTGGCTGATTCTTGTTGGGCATACGCAGTTGGTAAACCATCAGAAGAAGTTAAAAACTTGATGGACGTGACCAAGGAAGCTATGTATAAGGGGATCGAACAAGCTGTTGTTGGCAATCGCATCGGCGATATTGGTGCAGCGATTCAAGAATATGCTGAAAGTCGTGGATACGGCGTTGTTCGTGATCTTGTAGGACACGGTGTTGGACCAACCATGCATGAAGAACCAATGGTTCCAAACTATGGTATCGCAGGTCGTGGCCTTCGCCTTCGTGAAGGTATGGTTTTGACAATCGAACCTATGATTAATACAGGTGATTGGGAAATTGATACAGACATGAAAACAGGCTGGGCTCACAAAACTATAGATGGTGGTCTATCATGTCAGTATGAGCATCAGTTTGTTATTACCAAGGATGGACCTGTTATCTTGACAAGTCAAGGTGAAGAAGGAACTTATTAATCAAAAGGGAGCTGAGCTCCTTTTTTTCGTTTTAGTTGAAATCAAATTTGCGTAGCAGATATCTTACAAACGTTTTCTTTTATAGTAAAATATAAGATGACTATATGAAAGAAGGTTCTTAATTGGAAAGTATTATATTTTTTATTTCTGTCTTTATAGCTGGGGTCTTGTCATTCTTTTCTCCCTGTATTTTTCCCTTGTTACCAGTCTACGCAGGTGTTCTGCTAGATGATCAAGAGGAGTCAAGGACATTTCGTTTTTTGGGTAAAGATGTTGCCTGGTCAGGATTGATTCGGACACTCTGTTTTATCGCAGGTATCTCTCTAATTTTCTTTATTCTAGGGTTTGGAGCAGGATTTCTTGGGAATTTACTTTATGCCGACTGGTTCCGTTATGTCATGGGAATCATGATTGTTATACTGGGTTTGCATCAGATGGAAATTCTTCACTTACAAAAATTAGAGGTACAAAAAACAGTAACATTTAAGCAAAAACAGTCTAGCAAATATTTGTCGGCCTTTTTACTGGGTATCAGCTTCAGCTTTGGCTGGACTCCATGTATAGGCCCAGTTTTAAGTTCTGTTTTAGCACTGGCTGCCTCAGGAGGAAATGGAGCTTTTCAAGGGGCTTTATTAACCCTAATTTATACACTTGGAATGGCGCTTCCATTTTTAGTATTGGCCTTGGCATCAGGTCTGATCATGCCTTATTTTAGTAGAATTAAATCTCACCTACTCTTATTGAAAAGAATTGGTGGTTTACTAATTATTCTCATGGGAATTTTATTAATGTTGGGACAGTTAAATGTCTTATCTGGAATATTAGGATAAAAGGAGTAATCTATGAAAAAAACAATCTATTTTGGACTTAGTTTCTTATCTATCTTTCTTTTGATTGCTTGTGGCAAGGAAGAGAAGGAACCAAGTCAGGAAAATCAAACGACTCAAGCACAGCAGCAAGCAACGGTTAAGCAAATAGCTGTAGGAGCAGAAGCACCGGATTTCACGCTCCAATCTATGGATGGAAAAGAAGTGAAATTATCAGATTATAAAGGAAAGAAAGTTTATCTTAAATTTTGGGCTTCTTGGTGCGGACCTTGTAAAAAAAGTATGCCTGAATTAATGGAACTTGCTGCAAAAGAAGATCGTGATTTTGAAATATTATCTGTTATTGCACCCGGCCTTCAAGGCGAAAAAACGATCGACCAATTTCCAAAATGGTTTGAGGAGCAGGGCTATAAGGATATACCTGTCTTATATGACACTAAGGGAACTACCTTCCAAGCCTATCAGATTCGAAGTATCCCAACTGAATACCTAATTGATTCAAATGGTAAAATTGCTAAGATTCAGTTAGGTGCAATTAGCAATGCAGAAGCTGAAGCAGCTTTTGCACAAATGGATTAACGTTATAAAAAATGTCTAGACTGTTTTGTCTAGACATTTCTTTTTTTTAAAATTAAATTGAATTAGTTTTTAGAAGCAGCTTGGAATTCTGGGTTTTTCCATGCTTCGTCAATAATTTCTTGCAATTCACGAGCAGAAAGTTGCATTTTTTGAGTTTCAGCATCGTTCAATGGGATGTTAACTGGGCGAACGATACCATGCGCACCAACGATAGCTGGTTGACCGATAAAGACGTTTTCAACTCCGTATTGTCCTTCTTGGAAGACTGAAAGTGGAAGAACCGCATTTTCATCATCAAGGATAGCTTTTGTGATACGAGCAAGAGCAACTGCGATACCGTAGTATGTAGCACCTTTTTTGTTGATGATTGAGTAAGCAGCGTCACGAACTGAGATGAAGAGTTCAACAAGATCCGCTTCATTCAAGTCACGGTTAGCTTGTAACCATTGTTCCAATTTAACACCGGCAACGTTAGCGTGTGACCAAACTGCAAATTCAGAGTCACCGTGCTCACCCATGATGTAGGCGTGAACTGAACGAGCATCAACACCGATAGTTTCAGCAAGTGCTTGACGGAAACGAGCTGAGTCAAGTGAAGTACCTGAACCGATAACACGTTCTTTAGGGAATCCTGAGAATTTCCAAGTTGAGTAAGTTAAAATGTCAACTGGGTTAGCAGCAACAAGGAAGATACCGTCAAAACCAGACGCAACAACTTGTTCAACGATTGATTTGTTGATAGCAAGGTTTTTACCAACAAGGTCAAGACGAGTTTCACCTGGTTTTTGTGGAGCACCGGCAGTGATAACTACAAGGTCTGCATCCGCACAGTCTTCGTACTTAGCTGCATAGATTTTTTTAGGTGAAGTAAAAGCTAGCGCGTGGCTAAGGTCTTCGGCATCACCAACTGCTTTTTCAAACAATTGAGGAATTTCAATGATACCAAGTTCTTGTGCAATTCCTTGTGTTACGAGGGCAAAAGCGTAAGATGAACCTACGGCACCGTCACCGACGAGGATAACTTTTTTGTGTTGTTTAGTTGCTGTCATTTGTCTAAACATCTCCTTTATTTTATTAAGGGGGAACCCCATTTGATTTCATTCTATCACTTTTGCTAGGCTTTGTCACGGATATACCTTCGGGATAAATATGTAAACGTTTTACACGTGTTGTTAGACTGTAAAATAGTCCAAACTATGGTATAATATATGTAATTACTAATAGTGAAACGAGGCATTTGTTAATGCAAGATAAAAATTTAGTGAATGTCAATCTGACCAAGGAGATGAAGACTAGCTTTATCGACTACGCCATGAGTGTAATCGTATCGCGTGCTCTTCCTGATGTTCGTGATGGGTTGAAACCTGTTCATCGTCGTATTTTGTACGGAATGAACGAATTAGGAGTTACGCCTGATAAACCTCATAAAAAATCTGCCCGTATTACAGGGGACGTAATGGGTAAATACCACCCACACGGTGATTCATCTATTTACGAGGCTATGGTCCGTATGGCACAATGGTGGAGTTATCGCTACATGCTTGTAGATGGACATGGAAACTTTGGTTCCATGGATGGTGATGGTGCTGCCGCGCAACGTTATACCGAAGCTCGTATGAGCAAGATTGCCCTTGAAATGCTTCGTGATATCAATAAAAATACCGTTGATTTTGTTGATAACTATGATGCCAATGAGCGCGAACCGGTAGTTTTACCAGCTCGTTTCCCAAATCTATTGGTAAATGGTGCTACAGGTATCGCCGTTGGTATGGCGACCAATATTCCACCTCATAATTTAGGTGAAACCATTGATGCTGTTAAACTCGTCATGGATAATCCTGAAGTTACAACTAAAGATTTGATGGAAGTTTTGCCTGGTCCAGATTTTCCAACCGGTGCCCTAGTTATGGGGAAATCAGGTATTCATAAAGCATACGAGACAGGTAAGGGATCTATTGTTCTTCGTTCTCGAACAGAAATCGAGGAAACAAAAACTGGTCGTGAACGTATCGTTGTTACTGAATTCCCATATATGGTCAACAAAACCAAAGTGCATGAACATATTGTGCGTCTGGTTCAAGAGAAACGTATTGAAGGAATTACAGCTGTTCGTGATGAATCTAACCGTGAAGGTGTTCGCTTTGTTATTGAAGTTAGACGCGACGCATCAGCTAATGTTATTTTGAACAACTTATTCAAGATGACTCAGATGCAGACTAGCTTTGGTTTTAACATGCTTGCTATCCAAAATGGTGTTCCAAAGATTTTATCGCTTCGCCAAATCTTGGACGCATACATTGAGCACCAAAAAGAAGTTGTGACTCGTCGCACTCAATTTGATAAAGAAAAAGCTGAGGCGCGTGCACATATCTTGGAAGGTTTGTTAATTGCTCTGGATCATATTGATGAAGTCATTCGTATCATCCGTGCCAGTGAGACTGATGAAGAAGCTCAATCAGAATTGATGAGCGAGTTCAAACTATCTGAACGTCAAAGCCAAGCAATCCTAGACATGCGTCTCCGTCGTTTGACTGGCTTGGAGCGTGATAAGATTCAATCTGAATATGATGACCTCATTGCTTTGATTGCCGACTTGGCAGATATTCTTGCAAAACCAGAACGTGTTGCGCAAATTATCAAAGAAGAACTTGATGAAGTGAAGCGCAAATTTGCTGATAAACGTCGCACAGAGTTGATGGTGGGAGAGGTTTTGACGCTCGAAGATGAAGACTTAATTGAAGAATCTGATGTTCTCATCACACTATCGAACAAAGGCTACATCAAACGTTTGGATCAAGATGAATTCACAGCTCAAAAACGTGGTGGACGTGGCGTACAGGGAACAGGAGTCAAGGATGATGACTTTGTCCGTGAGTTGGTTTCTACTAGCACCCATGATCACTTGCTTTTCTTTACCAACAAAGGTCGTGTCTATCGTTTGAAAGGTTATGAAATCCCAGAATATGGTCGTACAGCCAAGGGATTGCCAGTAGTTAACCTCTTGAAACTGGATGAGGGAGAAAGCATCCAAACTATCATTAATGTCGAATCAGAACGTAGTGATGATGCATACATCTTCTTTACGACTCGAGCAGGTATTGTTAAGAGAACTAGCGTTAAAGAATTTGCCAACATTCGTCAAAATGGTCTAAAAGCCTTGAATTTGAAAGATGAGGACGAATTGATTAATGTTCTTCTTACTCAAGAAGATACTGATATCATTATCGGTACTAAGTTAGGCTATGCAGTTCGTTTCAACCAGTCATCCGTTCGTAGCATGAGTCGTAGTGCTACTGGTGTTAAAGGGGTAAATCTTCGTGAAGGAGATGCTGTAGTTGGAGCTAGAGTAATTACTGACCAAGATGAGGTCCTCATTATCACCGAAAAAGGATATGGTAAGCGTACAGTTGCCACTGAATATCCAACTAAAGGTCGTGCTGGTAAAGGTATGAAAACCGCTAATATTACAGATAAGAATGGTCATCTTGCAGGTCTTCTAACAGTAAAAGGTAACGAAGATTTGATGGTTATCACAGATACCGGTGTCATGATTCGAACAAATGTTGCCAATATTTCACAAACTGGACGTTCAACTATGGGAGTAAAAGTTATGCGTCTAGATGAGAATGCTAAGATTGTAACCTTTACAACAGTTGCGGCAGCTGAGAAAGAAGAAGTTGGGGCAGAAAACGAAACAGAAAGTGAAGAATAATGTCTCAAAAAAGAATAAAAAGTAAAAAAAATAAGCGTAAGAATCTACTGATTAATATTTTGGCTGGATTTCTAATCCTTTTGTCTCTAGCTTTGATTTTTAATTCGAAGATACGTGATGTAATTATGATTTGGAATACCAATAAATATCAAGTAAGTCAGGTTTCAAAAGAGGAAATTGAGGAAAATAAAACTGCTACTGGAAATTTTGATTTTGACTCTGTAAAATCCTTATCTTCAGAGGCAGTACTTTCAGCTCAGTGGAATTCCCAACAACTTCCAGTGATTGGGGGTATTTCTATTCCAGAACTTGAAATGAATTTGCCTATTTTTAAGGGGCTTGATAATGTGAACCTGTTCTATGGTGCTGGAACGATGAAAGCTAATCAGGTTATGGGGCAGGGAAATTATTCATTGGCAAGTCACCGTATTTTTACTGGTAAAGATGCAGATCAGAAGCTATTTTCACCCCTAGCACGTGCTACTAATGGAATGTTCATTTATCTAACAGATAAAGAAAAAGTTTATAAATATGAAATAGTAGAAGTCAAAAAGGTAACTCCAGATCGCATCGATGTTATTGAAGACAGAGAAGGGATTGACGAGCTGACTTTGGTAACCTGTGAAGATGCTAATGCTACAGAACGGATAATTGTTAAAGCAAATTTGAAGGAAGTTAAAGACTATTTACAAGCTTCTCCAGAAATATTGCAATCATTTACTAAACCATATAAACAGTTTTATGAATAGTAGAAGAGGTTGGGACAAAAGAGCCCGACCTCATTTTTTATTAGCAATCAAACTTTGACGCGGTAGCTGATTGAACTTTTTGTTCGTCTTTTAGACTCCAAAAAGCTCCTAATCATCCTCGCGGGGCTGGGACTACGAAATCGAGACTTTGTCTATCGATTTCTGTCCCACCGCCTTTTCTTGTCAATTTCAGAAAATAGATAAGGTAAAGACTTTTCAATTTTTCTAAAAAGTAGTATAATGTTACTATTATAGAAATTTTTAGAAAATTCCAAAAGAGGTTTGTTATGGGATATACAGTTGCTGTTGTCGGTGCTACAGGTGCCGTTGGTGCTCAAATGATCAAAATGTTGGAAGAATCAACTCTTCCAATCGATAAGATTCGCTACCTTGCGTCTGCACGTTCTGCAGGAAAGGTCTTGCAATTCAAGGGTCAAGATGTAACTATTGAAGAAACAACAGAAGAAGCTTTTGAAGGAGTTGATATTGCTCTTTTCTCAGCTGGTGGTTCAACTTCTGCAAAATACGCACCTTATGCTGTTAAAGCAGGGGCAGTAGTAGTAGATAACACTTCTTATTTCCGTCAAAACCCAGATGTGCCATTGGTTGTTCCAGAAGTAAACGCCCATGCTCTTGATGCTCATAACGGGATCATCGCATGTCCTAACTGTTCAACTATTCAAATGATGGTAGCTCTTGAACCAGTTCGTCAAAAATGGGGCTTAGACCGTATCATCGTTTCTACTTATCAAGCTGTTTCAGGTGCTGGTATGGGAGCTATTCTTGAGACACAACGTGAATTGCGTGAAGTATTGAATGATGGTGTAAATCCACGTGATTTGCATGCGGAAATCTTGCCATCAGGTGGCGATAAGAAACATTATCCAATTGCTTTTAATGCCCTTCCTCAAATTGACGTCTTCACTGATAATGACTATACTTATGAAGAAATGAAGATGACAAACGAAACTAAGAAAATCATGGAGGACGATAGCATTGCCGTTTCAGCAACTTGCGTGCGTATTCCTGTCTTGTCAGCTCACTCTGAGTCTGTTTACATTGAAACAAAAGAAGTGGCTCCAATCGATGAAGTCAAAGCTGCGATTGCTGCCTTTCCAGGTGCAGTTCTTGAAGACGATGTGGCTCACCAAATCTATCCACAAGCTATCAATGCGGTTGGTTCTCGTGATACCTTTGTTGGTCGTATCCGTAAAGACTTGGATGCTGAAAAAGGGATTCATATGTGGGTGGTATCTGATAACCTTCTCAAGGGTGCTGCTTGGAACTCAGTTCAAATTGCAGAGACTTTACATGAACGTGGTTTGGTTCGTCCAACTACAGAATTAAAATTTGAATTGAAATAGGGAGCAAAACAGAAATCAGTAACTCTAAGAGTTTGATTTCGTAGTTTTGCCCCCGCACAGTTGATTAGTAAGTACGAATGTTGTAAACATGAGTAGTTCCAATCAACCACTGCGTTATGAAACAGAAGTCAGTAACTCGAAGAGTTTGATTTCTTCCTCTTATTTTATGTACAGAACAGGAGGCAAAGGCAAGTATGCCCCAGCCTCTTTCTTATATAGAGAAAGGTTTTTTCTATGGCTTATCAAGATTTAAAAGATTGTAAAATTATCACTGCTTTTATTACCCCTTTTCATGAAGATGGGTCAATAAATTTCGACGCTATTCCAAAGTTGATTGAACATTTATTGGCACATCATACAGACGGAATTCTCTTGGCGGGGACGACTGCTGAGAGTCCGACTCTTACTCACGATGAGGAGTTACAGTTATTTGCAGCTGTTCAGAAGGTTGTTAATGGCCGTGTTCCTTTAATAGCTGGTGTTGGTACTAATGATACACGAGACTCTATTGAGTTTGTCAAAGAGGTAGCGGAGTTTGGTGGTTTTGCGGCTGGTCTTGCGATTGTTCCTTACTACAATAAACCATCTCAAGAAGGTATGTACCAACACTTTAAAGCTATTGCAGATGCTTCTGATTTACCCATCATTATCTATAATATTCCAGGCCGTGTAGTAGTAGAATTGACTCCAGAAACTATGCTTCGCTTAGCGGAACATCCAAATATCATTGGTGTTAAGGAATGTACTAGCCTTGCAAATATGGCTTATTTGATTGAGCACAAACCAGAAGAATTCTTGATCTACACTGGTGAAGATGGAGATGCTTTCCATGCTATGAACCTTGGTGCTGACGGGGTTATCTCTGTTGCTTCTCATACCAATGGTGATGAAATGTATGAAATGTTCACTGCGATTGACGAGAGTGATATGAAGAAAGCGGCAGCTATTCAACGTAAGTTTATTCCCAAGGTTAATGCTCTCTTCTCATACCCAAGTCCTGCACCTGTTAAGGCAGTCCTCAACTATATGGGATTTGAAGCTGGTCCAACTCGTCTACCATTGGTTCCTGCGCCTGAAGAGGATGCTAAGCGCATCATCAAGGTTGTTATTGACGGAGACTACGAAGCAACTAAAGCGACTGTCACTGGAGTTCTTCGACCTGATTACTAAGATAAGAAAGATAAATAGAAACTTCCTACAAGTAAAAATTGTTGGGAGTTTTTTTCTTTTTCTACGAATATATAAATAGAGAGAGAAAAAAGGAGTCGATCATGAAGATTAAGATTGATAATTTTGAGATTTATAAGTTAAAGCAAGCAGGTTTAAGTAATCAGCAAGTACTGAAAGTACTTCAATACGGAGAAATTTATGATCAAGAATTGAGTTTAGAGACAATCGCTGAAGCATCTGAGTGTCGTAATCCAGTCGTTTTTATGGAGCGGTATCATAAACTGACTTTTGAAAGCATGGAACGCCTGAAGAAAGATTTTGAAAAGTTCCCATCATTTTCAATTTTGGATGATGTTTATCCCATTTCACTCAGTGAAATTTATGATGCACCTGTTTTGTTTTTTTATAAAGGAGATTTAAATCTCTTGAAATTACCAAAGGTTGCTGTTGTTGGTAGTCGCTCTTGTAGTCAGACCGGAACCAAATCAGTCCGTAAAATCATTGAAGAATTGGAAAATGAATTAGTTGTGGTGAGTGGACTTGCTAGAGGAATTGATACAGCAGCCCATATGTCTGTTCTACAAACTGGGGGCAAAACGATTGGCATTATTGGGACTGGTTTAGATGTCTATTATCCACGCTCCAATAAACGCCTTCAAGAATATATTGGAGAACAACATTTGCTTTTAAGCGAGTACGGTCCAGGAGAAGAACCTTTGAAATATCATTTTCCTGCTAGAAATCGAATTATTGCGGGATTGTGTCGGGGAGTCATCGTTGCAGAAGCTAAAATGAGATCTGGTAGCTTAATCACTTGTGAGCGTGCCATGGAGGAAGGTAGAGATGTCTTTGCGATTCCAGGTTCCATTTTAGATGGACGCTCAGACGGCTGTCATCATTTAATCCAAGAAGGAGCAAAACTAGCAACATGTGGGCAGGATATACTAGCAGAATTTGAATTTTAATGAATGAAATGATTTCATTTTACAAACTTTTCTTCTATTATATAGGTGTTATGTCTTGACAGGTTTTTAAAAATGGTTTACACTTTATAAAGTTTAATTACTTTGAGAAGGTGTGATACTGTGGTAACGGCAACCAAAAAGAAAAAATCAACAAGTAAAAAAAATCTTGTGATCGTAGAGTCGCCTGCTAAGGCGAAAACGATTGAAAAATATCTAGGACGTAATTATAAGGTTTTAGCCAGCGTAGGACATATTCGTGATTTGAAAAAATCAAGTATGTCAGTTGACGTGGAAAATAATTACGAACCGCAATATATCAATATTCGTGGGAAAGGTCCTCTCATCAATGATTTGAAAAAAGAAGCTAAGAAAGCTGATAAAGTCTTTCTTGCAAGTGACCCGGACCGGGAAGGGGAGGCTATTTCATGGCATTTAGCGCATATTTTGGATTTAGACGAGAATGATACCAACCGTGTTGTTTTCAACGAGATTACCAAAGATGCAGTAAAAAATGCCTTTAAAGAACCTCGTAAAATCAATATGGATTTGGTAGATGCCCAACAAGCCCGTCGTGTTTTAGACCGTTTAGTGGGATATTCAATTTCACCAATTCTTTGGAAAAAGGTTAAAAAAGGCTTATCAGCAGGACGTGTTCAGTCTGTTGCTCTTAAGCTAATCATTGATCGGGAAAATGAAATCAATGCCTTCCAACCAGAAGAATATTGGACGATTGATGGTGTCTTTAAAAAAGGTACCAAGCAATTCCAAGCTTCTTTTTATGGAATGAATAGCAAGAAGATGAAGTTGACTACCAATGATGAAGTCAAAAAAGTTTTATCTCATTTGAACAGCAAGGATTTTACAGTTGATCAAGTAGATAAAAAGGAAAGAAAGCGTAATGCTCCTCTTCCATATACAACGTCTTCTATGCAGATGGATGCTGCTAACAAGATTAATTTCCGTACTAGAAAGACTATGATGGTTGCTCAGCAACTCTATGAAGGAATCAATATTGGTACAGGTGTCCAAGGTTTGATCACCTATATGCGTACGGATTCTACTCGTATCAGTCCAGTTGCTCAGAATGAAGCAGCAAGTTACATCAATGAACGTTTTGGTAGTAAGTATTCTAAACATGGTAGCAAGGTGAAAAATGCCTCTGGCGCTCAAGACGCTCACGAAGCTATTCGTCCTTCAAGTGTCTTTAATACACCTGAGAAAATTGCTAAGTATTTGGATAAAGATCAGCTAAAACTTTATACCCTTATCTGGAACCGCTTTGTAGCGAGTCAAATGACTGGTGCAATTTTTGATACCATGGCTGTTAAACTTTCGCAAAATGGTGTTCAATTCGCGGCGAATGGTAGTCAGGTTAAGTTTGATGGTTATTTAGCCATTTACAACGATTCTGATAAAAATAAGATGCTGCCTGATATGGAAGTAGGAGATGTGGTCAAACAGGTAAATAGCAAACCTGAACAACATTTCACACAACCACCGGCACGATATTCTGAGGCTACTTTGATTAAGACCTTGGAAGAAAACGGAGTTGGACGTCCATCTACCTATGCTCCAACCATTGAAACAATCCAAAAACGTTACTATGTAAGACTAGCATCTAAACGCTTTGAACCAACTGAACTAGGTCAAGTCGTTAACAAGCTGATTGTTGAATACTTCCCAGACATTGTTAACGTGAAATTTACCGCTGAAATGGAAGGTAAACTGGACGATGTTGAGGTCGGAAAAGAAGAGTGGCAACGGGTTATTGATGAATTTTACAAACCATTCTCTAAAGAGGTCGCAAAAGCTGAAGCAGAGATGGAAAAAATTCAAATTAAGGATGAGCCAGCTGGATTTGACTGTGAAGTTTGTGGCAGTCCTATGGTGATTAAGATTGGACGCTTCGGTAAGTTTTACGCATGTAGTAATTTTCCAGATTGTCGACATACGCAAGCTATTGTCAAAGAAGTCGGTGTTACATGTCCAAATTGTCATCAAGGGCAAATTATCGAACGTAAAACCAAACGTAATCGTATTTTCTATGGATGCAATCGTTATCCAGAATGTGATTTTACTTCTTGGGATAAACCTGTTGGACGTGATTGTCCTAAATGTGGTCATTTCCTCATGGAGAAAAAAATCCGTGGTGGCGGAAAACAGATCGTATGTAGCAATGGTGACTACGAAGAAGAAAAGATTAAATAAAATTAATTAGGGCTGAAATGATAATTTCAGCTCTTTTTAATTTAAACTTGACAGATTTTATCTTTTTATGCTTAACTAGAAGAAGATTATTCTTACTTAGGAGCAGATATGCGCATTATTTATCTTTGCATTGGATTCATTTCTTTAGCTTTGGCAATCGTTGGAGTTGTCTTGCCACTATTACCGACAACACCCTTTCTCTTGTTGTCAATTGCTTGTTTTTCAAAATCTTCTAAACGTTTTGAAGATTGGCTCTATCATACCAAGCTCTATCAAACCTATGTTGCGGACTTTAGAGAAACTAAATCTATTGCGCGTGATCGAAAGAAAAAGATTATCGTATCGATTTATATTTTGATGGGAATCTCGATTTATTTTGCTCCGCTCTTACCTGTAAAAATTGCTTTAGGCTGCTTAACAGTATTTATAACCTATTATCTCTTTAAGGTAATACCAGATAAAGAATAGCTAAAAAAGTCATGATTTTCCTTGATAAAAAGTAGGGGTTACTTAAAACAATATGATATAATAATATCAAAGAAAGCTTCAAGGAGTATCAAATGATTTACGAATTTTGTGCTGAAAATGTAACCTTGCTTGAAAAGGCTATGCAAGCTGGAGCTCGCCGTATTGAGCTCTGTGATAATTTAGCAGTTGGTGGAACAACTCCAAGCTACGGAGTGACAAAGGCAGCTGTGGAACTGGCGGCCGACTACGATACGACCATTATGACTATGATTCGCCCGCGTGGTGGTGATTTTGTCTACAATGATTTAGAAGTTGCTATCATGCTTGAGGATATTGCTCTAACTGCTCAAGCAGGAAGCCAAGGCGTTGTCTTTGGTGCATTGACTGCTGATAAGAAGTTAGACAAGGCCAATCTTGAAAAATTAGTTGCTGCATCTAAAGGTATGGAAATTGTTTTCCATATGGCATTTGATGAATTGAGCGAACAGGATCAGTTAGAAGCTATTGATTGGCTTAGCCAGGCTGGTGTAACACGCATCCTCACTCGAGCTGGTGTATCTGGCGACTCGTTAGAGAAACGCTTTTCTCACTATCATAGAATTCTAGAACACGCTGCAGGAAAAATTGAAATTTTACCTGGTGGGGGGATTGACATGGATAACCGTCAAACCTTTATCGATCAATTAGGTGTGACACAATTACATGGAACAAAGGTTGTCTTTTAAAAAATAGAAAGGAACTGCTAGCTTTTGGTAGCAGTTTTCGCTTATGTTTGAAATTTTTAAAGCCTATCAATTTAATAGAAAAAAGGCTAAAGAGTATGGATTTGTAGAAAAACAAGGTGTATGGACCTATAGTTGCCAGATTTTGCAAGGTGACTTTGTCATGACTGTATCCATCACTGCTGATAATGTGAGCTTTCAAGTCTTTGACCAGGAGACTGGTGACCTCTATCCTCAAGTTCATATGGAAAGTATGAGAGGTACTTTTGTCGGAAGCGTTCGAGAGGCTTGTTTAGAAGTTCTTTATGACATTCGAAAGGCTTGTTTTGAGGTACAGGAATTTCTCTATCCACAGACCAAGAGAATCATGGCGCTTGTTCAAGCAAAGTATGGCAATCAGCTGGAATATCTATGGGAGAAATCACCTGATACGGCTGTTTTGCGCCATGAAGATAACCAGAAGTGGTATGCTATTTTAATGAGAATTCCTTTGGATAGGCTAGATAAGGGGAGAGAAGGGCTAGTGGAAGTAGTCAACCTCAAACACGACCAAGTAGCTGACTTGCTTTCACAAAACGGAATTTATCCAGCCTTTCATATGAATAAACGCTATTGGATTAGTATTCCACTCGATGACACTCTAACTGACGAAAAGGTGCTTGAATTATTTGAGAGAAGTTGGTTTTTGACTTCTAAGAAATAAATAAACATATTTGAGTTTTCAAATACTTTCAATTCGCAAAATATTCTTTATTGAAGAAATTTTCAGAAAATATTGGATTTTTTCTTGACAAGTGATTTTTCCTATGCTAGAATACTAAACAAGACATCAAACAAAGGAGAAAGCCAAACATGAAAACAGCTAAGTTTAATCAATTTGCTTTGTTGTTGAGGTACTCGGACTAGTGCAAAAGCATTAGTCCTGTTTGGCTTACCAAGCGGGAGTAAATCAACATCTCGCTTGGAACTCCGAGCGAGATGTTTTTTCTATATCGAAAATGTGAAGGGAGAATTCTCATGCGTGTAGTTGAGTTTTTAGATACCAGTCTCCGAGATGGTGAGCAGACACCAGGTGTCAATTTTTCAATAAAGGAAAAGGTTGCTATAGCAAAACAGCTTGAGAAATGGGGTATTTCAGCAATCGAAGCTGGTTTCCCAGCTGCTAGTCCAGATTCATTTACAGCTGTTCAAGAAATTGCTAAGGCTATGAAAAAAACAGCAGTGACAGGCTTAGCTCGTTCTGTTAAATCAGACATTGACGCTTGTTATGAAGCACTAAAAGATGCAAAGTATCCTCAGATTCACGTCTTTATCGCTGCCAGTCCGATTCACCGTAAGTATAAGCTTAATAAGAGTAAGGAAGAGATTTTGGAAGCGATCAGTGAACATGTTTCCTATGCACGGAGTAAGTTTGAAGTAGTAGAATTCTCTCCAGAAGATGCGACTAGAACTGAGCTGGACTTTCTCCTACAAGTCGTTCAAACTGCGGTTGATGCGGGTGCGACTTATATCAATATTCCTGATACAGTAGGTTTTACAACTCCAGAGGAATACGGAAGTATCTTTAAATATCTGATTGATAATGTCCAAACTAATCGTCAGATTATCTATTCTCCTCACTGTCATGATGACCTCGGAATGGCAGTAGCAAATAGCCTTGCTGCTGTAAAGAATGGTGCAGGACGTGTAGAAGGAACCATTAACGGGATTGGAGAACGAGCTGGAAATGCTGCTTTAGAAGAAATAGCAGTAGCCCTCAATATTCGCCAAGATTATTACCAAGCAGAGACAAGTATCGTTCTTAACGAAACCATCAATACTTCTGAAATGGTCTCTCGCTTCTCAGGAATTCCAGTTCCCAAAAATAAGGCAGTTGTCGGTGGAAATGCCTTCTCTCATGAATCAGGTATTCACCAAGACGGAGTCCTTAAAAACCCACTTACCTATGAAATCATCACCCCAGAGTTGGTGGGTGTTAAAAGTAATAGTCTTCCGCTTGGAAAATTATCTGGTCGCCATGCCTTTGTAGAAAAACTGAGAGAACTGGCCTTAGACTTCACAGAAGAGGATATCAAGCCACTCTTTGACAAATTCAAATCACTTGCAGATAAGAAACAAGAAGTCACAGACGCGGATATTCGTGCTCTAGTAGCTGGAACCATGGTTGAAAACCCAGAAGGCTTTCACTTTGATGATTTACAACTTCAAACTCATGCAGAAAATGAAATTGAAGCGATTGTCAGATTGGCTAATTTGGATGGTGAGAAAGTCGACTTTAATGCGACTGGACAAGGTTCTGTTGAGGCTATCTTTAACGCTGTTGACAAATTCTTTAATCAATCTGTTCGCCTGGTATCCTACACCATTGATGCGGTAACGGATGGAATCGATGCTCAGGCTAGAGTCTTAGTTACTGTTGAAAACAAAGATACAGAAACCATCTTTAACGCGGCAGGGCTTGACTTTGATGTACTAAAGGCCTCAGCTATTGCTTACATCAATGCCAATACTTTTGTTCAAAAAGAGAATACCGGAGAGATAGGTCCAAATGTTTCCTATCGCGACATGCCTAGTCTTTAAAGGAGAATACCATGACAAAGAAAATTGTTGCCCTAGCAGGTGATGGGATTGGACCAGAAATCATGGAAGCTGGTTTAGAAGTTCTAGCATCTATATCCGAAAAAACAGGCTTTGACTATGAGATAGATAGAAGACCTTTTGGAGGTGCAGGTATTGATGTTACAGGACACCCCTTGCCAGACGAAACGCTCAAGGCTACTAGGGAAGCGGACGCTATTCTCCTTGCTGCAATCGGTAGTCCTCAGTATGATAATGCTACAGTTCGACCCGAACAAGGGCTTTTGGCACTCCGCAAGGAACTTAATCTTTATGCCAATATTCGTCCAGTTAAAATTTTTGATAGTCTTAAGCACTTATCGCCTCTCAAACCTGAACGAATTGCTGGTGTTGACTTTGTTGTAGTACGTGAGTTGACAGGTGGGATTTACTTTGGTGATCATATCCTTGAAGACCGAAAAGCGCGTGATATCAATGACTATACCTATGAGGAAGTGGAGCGTATTATTCGTAAGGCTTTTGAAATAGCAAGAAGTCGGAGAAAAATCCTAACCAGTATTGATAAGCAAAATGTTTTGGCAACATCAAAACTTTGGCGAAGAGTGGCTGAGGAAGTCGCAAAAGATTTTCCAGATGTAATCCTGGAGCACCAGTTGGTCGACTCAGCTGCTATGCTCATGATTACCAATCCAGCCAAGTTTGATGTTATCGTGACAGAGAATCTTTTCGGAGATATCCTCTCAGACGAATCAAGTGTTCTATCTGGTACACTTGGGGTTATGCCATCAGCCAGTCACTCTGAGAATGGACCGAGTCTCTATGAACCCATTCATGGTTCGGCGCCTGATATCGCAGGCCTAGGAATCGCCAATCCTATTTCTATGATTTTATCAGTTGCTATGATGTTGCGAGATAGTTTTGGACGATATGAGGATGCTAAGCGTATCGAAGATGCAGTTGAAGCAACTTTAGCTGCCGGAATTTTAACGAGAGATATAGGAGGACAGGCTTCGACCAAGGAAATGACAGAAGCCATCATTGAAAGACTATGAAGATAAATGAAGGAATTACTTTTGCTATTTTGATTTGGAATCTATTGGTATTTATGATTTATGGTATTGACAAATCCAAAGCAAGAAAAGGTGCTTGGCGCATCCCGGAAAAATATTTATTATCATTTGCATTCTTATGTGGTGGTTTTGGTGCTTGGTTGGCAGGTGTTACCTTTCACCACAAGACTAGAAAATGGTATTTTAAAACGGTTTGGTTCCTAGGGATAGTGACTACACTAGTAATTTTGTATTTGATATGGAGGTAATGAATGGAAGGAAAATCGATTTTTGATAAATTATGGGACCTCCATGTGATTACAGGAGAAGAAGGGCAGCCTCAACTCATGTATGTAGATCAGCACTATATTCACGAAGTGACCAGTCCTCAAGCTTTTCAAGGATTGCGAGATACAGGTCGCAGATTGAGACGACCAGACTTGACATTTGGAACCTTTGACCACAATGTTCCGACAGTTAATATCTACGATATACGTGATGTAATCTCCAAAGCACAGATTGATAAGTTAGCTGAAAATGTTGAAGAGTTTGGAATCGAACATGCTGCCCACGGTTCAGAAAAGCAAGGTATCGTTCATATGGTTGGTCCAGAAACAGGAAGAACACAACCTGGGAAATTCATTGTCTGTGGTGATAGCCATACTGCAACTCATGGAGCTTTTGGAGCGATTGCCTTCGGTATTGGAACCAGTGAGGTCGAACATGTCTTTGCAACCCAAACCATTTGGCAGGTTAAACCCAAGAAAATGTTGGTGGAATTCACAGGAGTTCCTCAAAAAGGGGTTTATTCCAAAGATTTCATTCTAGCCTTGATTGCCAAGTACGGTGTCGCTTGTGGTGTTGGCTACGTGGTGGAGTATCGAGGTCAGGCCATTGATGCACTTAGCATGGAAGAACGTATGACTATCTGCAATATGTCCATCGAATTTGGTTCCAAAATGGGAATTATGAATCCAGATCAGAGGACTTATGATTATTTGAAGGGTCGAGAGTGTGTTCCCAAGGATTTTGCTGCAGCAGTATCTGATTGGAAAAGACTGGTTAGTGATGAAGATGCCGTTTATGATAAGGTTATTCGTTTGGATGTCTCAGAATTAGCTCCTATGGTGACTTGGGGTACTAATCCTGCTATGGGTGTTGATTTTGATTCTAGTTTCCCAGAAATTACGGATATGAATGATGAACGAGCCTATCATTACATGGATTTGCAACCAGGTCAAAAACCAGCAGATATCCAACTAGGCTATGTCTTTATTGGTTCTTGTACCAACGCTAGACTTAGTGATTTGCAACTGGCGGCTCGCTTTGTAGAAGGGAAGAAGATCGCCCCTAACTTAACAGCTATTGTGGTACCTGGTTCTCGACCAGTCAAGCGAGCTGCTGAGAAGTTGGGCTTGGACAAGGTTTTTCTAGATGCTGGTTTTGAATGGAGAGACCCAGGCTGCTCCATGTGCCTCGGGATGAATCCTGATAAAGTACCAGATGGTGTTCATTGTGCCTCAACTAGCAACCGTAACTTTGAAGATCGACAGGGCTTTGGTGCTAAGACTCATCTCTGTAGTCCAGCTATGGCAGCTGCGGCAGCAATCGCAGGGCGATTCGTAGATGTACGGCAAATGCCAGAAGCTCAGTAAGGAGAGGATATGGAGAAATTTACAGTTTATACAGGAACAACCGTTCCTCTCATGAATGATAACATCGACACCGACCAAATTCTTCCCAAACAGTTTCTGAAGTTGATTGACAAGAAAGGCTTTGGTAAGTACCTCATGTATGCTTGGCGTTATCTGGATGATAACTACACTGAGGATCCAGATTTTGTCTTTAATCGGCCAGACTACCGTAAGGCTACTATCCTTATCACGGGAGATAACTTCGGGGCTGGTTCTTCGAGGGAGCACGCAGCTTGGGCATTAGCAGATTATGGTTTTAAGGTCGTAATTGCAGGATCTTTCGGTGACATTCATTACAATAATGAACTCAATAATGGCATGTTGCCAATTGTTCAACCAAGGGAAGTTAGAGAAAAACTCGCCCAGCTCCAACCAACTGATCAAGTGACGGTTGACTTGGAACAACAAACAATCATCTCACCAGTTGGGGAATTCACTTTCGAAATTGATAACGAATGGAAACACAAGCTCTTAAATGGTTTGGATGATATCGGTATTACCATGCAGTACGAAGATTTAATTGCTGCTTATGAAAAACAACGCCCAGCCTACTGGCAGGATTAGAAAAAATATAGAAAAGGAAATAGAACTATGACAAAACACATTCAATGGGACGGAACACTTTCACAAGAAGGCTACGACATTTTAAAAGGTGAGGGCGGATGTATCGTTTGTCCTACTAAAGTCGGTTACATTATCATGACTAGTGACAAGGCTGGACTTGAGCGTAAGTTTGAAGCCAAAGAACGTAACCGTAACAAACCAGGTGTTGTCCTCTGTGGTAGCATGGACGAGCTATGCGCTTTAGCACAGCTAAATCCTGAAATCGAAGCTTTCTATCAAAAACATTGGGACGAAGATATTCTCCTTGGTTGTATTCTTCCTTGGAAACCAGAAGCTTTTGAAAAATTGAAAGCATACGGTGATGGACGTGAAGAACTCATGACAGACGTTCGTGGTACTAGCTGTTTTGTCATCAAGTTTGGTAAAGCTGGTGAACAATTAGCTGCCAAACTTTGGGAAGAAGGGAAAATGGTCTACGCTTCATCTGCAAACCCTTCTGGAAAAGGAAATCGTGGTAAAGTGGAAGGAATTGGGGAGCGTATCGAAGGAGCAGTGGATCTTGTCATCGAAGCAGACGACTATGTTGCTTCAATCCAGCCAGACAAAACAGTTGAAACTCGCTACGAGCAAGGTGTGATGGTGTCTATGGTTGATAAAGACGGCAAGCTCATTCCAGAACAAGGTGGAGCATGTTCAACTTCACCAGCACCAGTTGTGATTCGTAAAGGACTTGACATCGATAAAATCATGATGCATCTGTCAGAAACCTTTAACTCATGGGACTACCGTCAAGGGGAGTATTATTAAGACTAAACATAAATTAGAGAGTCTATAAACTCTCTATTTTTTGTGAAATAACGAGTAAAATCCGAACATAATAATTTTAATGTTTCAAAATGTTTGACAAAAACTTTACCTTAGTTTATAATCTTTAAAGGAAACGTCGGAAAAGACGTAGTGATGCGAAAGCATAGGTAGGTCATTATAAAAGAAACGAGACATCGAAATGTTAAACGAATTTCCGATTTTTGACTATGAAGATATTCAGCTAATTCCTAATAAGTGTGTTCTTAAAAGTCGTGCAGAAGCTGACACACAAGTAACACTAGGGAAGCACACCTTTAAATTACCAGTTGTTCCTTCTAATATGCAAACTATCTTGGATGAAGATGTTGCAGAACAACTTGCAAAAGGTGGTTATTTCTATATCATGCATCGCTTCGATGAAGCTGGACGCATTCCTTTTGTGAAACGCATGCATGAAAAAGGGTTGATTGCATCTATCTCTGTTGGTGTTAAAGATTACGAATATGATTTTGTTAGTCAATTAAAGGAAGATGCTCCAGAGTACATCACTATTGATATTGCTCATGGACATGCCGACAGCGTGATTTCAATGATTCAGCACATTAAGAAAGAATTGCCAGATACCTTTGTCATCGCCGGTAACGTTGGTACTCCCGAGGCAGTTCGTGAACTTGAAAATGCTGGAGCAGACGCTACTAAGGTCGGGATCGGTCCAGGTAAAGTATGTATTACTAAGGTTAAAACTGGTTTTGGTACTGGTGGTTGGCAGTTAGCAGCTCTTCGCTGGTGTGCTAAGGCTGCGCGTAAACCGATTATTGCCGATGGTGGTATCCGTACACACGGAGATATTGCCAAGTCAATCCGCTTTGGTGCAAGTATGGTTATGATTGGTTCTTTATTTGCAGGCCATATCGAAAGCCCTGGTAAAACTGTCGAAGTCGATGGGAAACAATTTAAAGAATACTATGGTTCCGCTTCAGAATACCAAAAAGGTGCCTATAAGAATGTCGAAGGTAAGAAAATTCTTCTTCCTGCCAAAGGACATTTACAAGATACCCTAACTGAAATGGAACAAGATTTGCAAAGTTCGATTTCTTATGCTGGAGGTCGAAAGGTAGCTGATCTTAGACATGTGGATTATGTGATTGTCAAGAACTCTATCTGGAATGGAGATGCTCACTAAAAATATGATTACTTATTTATGTCGCGAATTGGCGTGGCGTTTCTACAAGGTACCGTAAATACCTAACAATGAGTAAGTCGAAGAGAGATTAAAGAAGCAGGAATATCTGTTTCAATCTTTCTAAGGGGCTTACTATGTAAGTCCCTTTTTATTTCGGAGGTTATTGTGAAATTACTAGAGGAACGTATTTTAAAAGATGGGAATATTCTAGGTGAGAATATTCTTAAGGTGGATTCTTTCTTAACTCACCAAGTTGATTATAAGTTAATGCGCGAGATTGGCCGCACCTTTGCAGAATATTTTAAAAATGCAGGTATTACCAAAGTCGTAACCATTGAAGCATCTGGAATTGCTCCAGCTCTATATGTTGCAGAACAATTAGATGTACCTATGATTTTTGCTAAGAAGGCAAAAAATATTACCATGAATGAAGGAATTTTGACTGCTGAGGTTTATTCTTTCACTAAGCAAGTTACTAGTACCGTATCCATTGCAGGGAAGTTCTTATCTCCAGGAGATAAAGTATTAATTATTGATGATTTCTTGGCTAATGGTCAAGCAGCTAAAGGTTTGATTCAGATTATCGAACAAGCTGGTGCTACAGTCGAGGCCGTCGGGATTGTAATTGAAAAATCATTCCAAGATGGTCGTGAACTGTTAGAAAAATCAGGTCATCAGGTAGTATCACTTGCTCGTTTAGAGCGTTTTGAAAATGGAAGAGTTATCTTCAAGGAGGCAGAAATCTAATGAATCAAAAAGAAAACCACTCAAAAGCGGCCGTATTGGGCTTGCAACACTTACTTGCTATGTACTCAGGTTCAATCCTGGTACCAATCATGATTGCAGGTGCCCTAGGTTACTCACCTCAACAACTGACATACCTTATCTCTACAGATATCTTTATGTGTGGTGTTGCAACTCTATTGCAGTTACAATTAAATAAATATTTCGGTGTCGGTTTACCGGTTGTTCTGGGTGTGGCCTTTCAGTCTGTTGCTCCACTTATTATGATTGGACAAAGTCACGGTAGTGGTGCTATGTTTGGTGCCTTGATTGCTTCTGGTATTTATGTCGTTCTTGTAGCAGGTGTATTTTCTAAGATTGCTAATCTGTTCCCTTCAATCGTAACAGGTTCTGTCATTACAACAATCGGATTAACCTTGATTCCAGTAGCTATCGGAAATATGGGAAATAACGTCGAAAAACCAACGGGACAAAGTCTAGCATTAGCAACAATCACTATTCTTATCATTCTCTTGGTTAATATCTTTACAAAAGGTTTTATTAAGTCAATTTCTATTTTGATTGGTTTGATTGCAGGTACTATCATCGCTGCGACTATGGGCTTGGTTGATTTCTCTCCAGTAGCAGAAGCTCCACTTGTTCATATCCCAACTCCATTCTACTTTGGTGCTCCACAATTTGAGATTTCTTCTATTGTAATGATGTGTATTATCGCTACTGTATCAATGGTAGAATCAACTGGTGTATATCTTGCCCTTTCTGATATTACTAAAGATCCAATCGATAGCACTCGTCTCCGTAATGGTTATCGTGCTGAAGGTCTTGCTGTTTTACTTGGTGGACTTTTCAATACCTTCCCTTATACAGGATTTTCACAAAACGTAGGTTTGGTGAAACTTTCAGGTATTCGTACCCGTTTACCGATTTACTACGCTGGTGGTTTCCTCATCTTACTTGGTCTCTTGCCTAAGTTTGGTGCCTTGGCACAGATTATCCCAAGTCCAGTTCTTGGTGGAGCCATGCTCGTCATGTTTGGTTTTGTTTCTCTACAAGGGATGCAAATCTTGGCACGTGTGGATTTCGAACATAATGAACACAATTTCCTCATTGCAGCAATTTCTATTGCTGCTGGGGTTGGATTAAACGGAAGCAACCTCTTCAATACTCTACCAACAGAATTACAAATGTTCTTCTCAAATGGTATCGTCATTGCAAGTACAGTGGCCATCATTTTGAACGCTATTTTGAATCGTAAAAAATAAAAATAAATGAGAAGGATAGAAATATCCTTCTCATTTTGTTTTTTTAGAGCTTCTGTATTGTTTCTATAGTCCTTTTTATGGTAAAATGGTTCTATGAATGAAAGAATGAAAGAGCTCGTTGAGTTGCTCAATCGCTATGCGACAGAGTATTATACAAGTGATAACCCATCTGTATCTGATAGTGAGTATGATCGTCTCTATCGTGAACTGGTAGAGTTAGAAAAAGCTCACCCAGAGCAAGTCTTGCCAGATAGTCCAACCCACCGTGTTGGCGGTAAGATTCTAGATGGTTTTGAAAAATATAGTCATCAGTATCCTCTCTATAGTTTGCAGGATGCTTTTTCTCGTGAAGAGCTCGATGCCTTTGATGCGCGTGTTCGTAAAGAATTGGATGACGTTACTTATATCTGTGAGTTGAAAATTGATGGTTTATCGATTTCCTTGACTTATGAGCAAGGAATTTTTGTTGCTGGAGCGACTCGTGGTGATGGTTCTGTCGGTGAGAATATCACAGAAAATCTCAAACGTGTCAAGGACATTCCTTTATCCTTAACAGAGAAATTAGATATCACTGTTCGTGGTGAATGTTATATGCCAAGAGCTTCTTTCAATCAAGTCAATCTTGCTCGTCAAGAAAATGGGGAGTCGGAGTTTGCTAATCCACGAAATGCAGCTGCAGGAACCCTTCGCCAGTTAGACACTGGAGTAGTAGCTAAGCGTAATCTTGCAACTTTCCTCTATCAGGAAGCAAGTCCTTCAACTAGAGACAGCCAAGAGAAGGTTTTAAATCATCTGGAACAGTTAGGCTTTGTGGTTAACCCTAGACGACTATTAGCGCACAGCATGGATGAGGTATGGCAGTTTATCCAAGAAATTGGTCAAGAAAGAGATCAGTTGCCTTATGATATTGATGGTGTTGTTATTAAGGTCAACGACCTAGCTGGTCAAGAGCAACTTGGTTTTACAGTTAAAGCGCCTAAGTGGGCAGTCGCTTATAAGTTCCCTGCAGAAGAAAAAGAAGCAAAATTGCTTTCTGTTGACTGGACAGTAGGAAGAACTGGTGTCGTAACTCCGACTGCTAATCTTACTCCGGTGAAATTGGCAGGTACAACAGTTAGTCGTGCAACGCTTCATAATGTAGACTATATCGCTGAAAAGGATATCCGCAAGGATGATACAGTGATTGTTTATAAGGCAGGGGATATCATTCCAGCTGTTTTACGTGTAGTAGAATCCAAGCGTATATCTGAAGAAAAACTCGACATTCCAACAAATTGTCCAAGTTGTGAGAGCAAGCTGTTACACTTTGAAGATGAGGTTGCTCTTCGTTGTATCAATCCTCGATGTCCTGCTCAGATTAAGGAAGGGTTGATTCACTTTGCATCCCGTGACGCCATGAATATTTCTGGCCTTGGTCCATCAATCGTAGAAAAATTATTTGCCGCCAATTTAGTTAAAGATGTTGCAGATATATATCGTTTGACAGTTGAAGATTTTCTCTTGTTAGACGGCATCAAGGAGAAATCAGCTCAAAAGCTTTATCAGGCTATTCAAGCTTCTAAAGAAAATTCTGCTGAAAAACTTTTGTTTGGTTTAGGGATTCGTCATGTTGGAAGCAAGGCAAGTCAGTTACTCTTACAACATTTCCATTCAATCGAGTCACTTGCTCAAGCAAATCCTGAAGAAGTAGCAAGCATCGAAAGTCTCGGAAGTGTTATTGCTCAAAGTCTACAGACTTATTTTGCTACAGAAGGTTCTAAAATTCTTTTAAGAGAATTAAAAGAATCAGGTGTTAATCTAGACTATAAAGGACAGGTCGTTGCAGCAGATGCTGCCTTATCAGGTCTAACTGTCGTATTGACAGGTAAGCTGGAGCGTTTAAACCGCTCAGAAGCTAAAAATAAACTAGAAAGTCTTGGAGCCAAGGTTACTGGTAGTGTCTCAAAAAAAACAGACCTTGTTGTGGCAGGAGTAGATGCAGGCAGCAAACTCCAAAAAGCACAAGAGTTGGGAATTGAGATTCGTGATGAAGCTTGGCTTGAGAGTTTGTAAGGTATACACAGTTTAGAATAATCAGCTATCATTTCTTGGTTCTATTCGAATAAGTTAATCAAGAAATGTTACTATATAAATTTAGCAATTAGAAATTAGGGAGAACTATGTACAATTATCCTGTACTTATTCATTATCATCGTAAGGATGAAGCATATCAGAGTTGCAACTTTAGTAAATGGCCAGCTGATTCAGTAGAATTTGTTAAAGAGCAAGAATACTTTGGAGATAAGTTTTCATTTACCCAATCAAGTGAAACACCTCTTGAACAAATGGTGTTTACAGTTGATAAAGATGGAGTAAGCAAAGAATATCCTATCCGATTCAATCATTATCCACTCCTAACAGAAGTTTGGATTTTAGATGGAGATGCCACCGTTTATTATTCTGAAAACCCAGCCATTGCAAGTCCACACTATAAAGATCAAAATCCATTTGCTTTTGATAAAGCGATTAACAGTGCTAGTTTTGATCACCACTGGGGTTACCAAGGAGAGTTGGGATGCCAGGTTTCCGAAGAAGAAACAAGCTTTAAACTTTGGTCACCAACAGCAGCAACTGTACAAGTTGTAGTTTATGAATCAGCAAGTAATGATGCGGCTATCCTAAATACTTATGAAATGCAACGTGGTAACAGTTATTCATATAGTCACAAGGATAATACAATTGGCGTTTGGAATTTGACAGTTCCTGAAAGTCTTGCTGGTCGTGCCTATCAATATCAGATTAATTTTCCACATCATCAATCATTGACACGTGATCCATATACCATTGCTACAAGTCCAGATGGTAAACGTTCAGCGATTCTTTCAGAGAAAGAACGTCAAGTTGAAGGTTTTGAGGTTAAGAATGGAACGGAAGCAACTTGGCGATTGGAAAATTCTTGTCAAGCGGTTGTTTACGAAATGCATATTCGTGACTTGACCAAGTCTGAAACTTCTGGTGTTGCTCCAGAATTAAGAGGAACATTCTTGGGTGCTGCCCAGACTGGAACAGTCAATCACTTCGGTCAGTCTACTGCATTTGACTACATCAAGGAACTTGGTGTTAACTATGTTCAACTGCAACCAATTGCTGATCGTCACAAAGAGTATGATGCAGATGGAAATGTGACCTACAACTGGGGTTACGATCCACAAAACTACAATGCACCAGAAACCAGCATGTCTACGAATCCAAATGATCCAGGTCAAGTTATCCGCGATTTGAAGACGATGATTCAAGCTTATCATGATGCTGGAATCGGCGTTATCATGGATGTGGTATACAACCATACGTTTTCAACTGTTGATGCCCCATTCCAAACAACCGTTCCAGACTATTATTACCGAATGAACCGCGATGGAAGTTATCAAAATGGTACTGGTGTAGGAAATGAGACTGCTAGTGAGCACGAAATGTTCCGTAAGTACATGATTGATTCCCTTCTTTATTGGGTAAATGAATTTAATATTGATGGTTTCCGCTTTGACTTGATGGGAATTCATGACGTTAAAACGATGCAAATGATTCGTTGGGCTATGGATGAAGTCGATCCTAAAATCATCCTTTATGGAGAAGGGTGGGATATGGGAACTGGTCTTGCTCCTTATGATAAAGCTAAGAAAGACAATGCCTATCAGTTACCTAATATTGGCTTCTTCAATGATGATCAACGTAATGCGATTAAGGGTGCTGAAGTTTATGGTGATATCAAATCAGGCTTCGTAAGTGGTGCTGCCACTGAACCAATTGTTGCCAAAGCAATCCTTGGAAGTCGTGAACTAGGCTCATATCTAAGCCCTAATCAGGTTGTCAACTATGTAGAAGCCCACGATAATTATAACTTGCATGATTTGTTAGCGACACTCCATCCAACAGAAGACCAAGCAAGTATCATGAAAAAGGTAGAAACAGCAACTGCTATGAACCTCCTGATGCAAGGTATTTCCTTTATGGAACTCGGCCAAGAGTTTGGACGTACCAAGCTAGTTCCTACAGGTGAAAACGGTGAGTTGACTCATGATGATCGCGAACGTGCTATGAACAGTTACAATGCTCCAGACTCAGTTAACCAGGTAAACTGGGACTTGATTCATGAACGTCAGGATAGCATTGAATTTATTCGTCAGATAATAGGTCTTAAAACAAAGACTAGTGCCTTTTCATACCCTACATATGAGGAAGTTTATCGTCATGTCTTTGTCCATACAGCCATTGAAAATAGTGGGTGGATTGTTTATGAGATTCAAGGAGATGATGAGCATTTCTTAGTTATCTTTAATGCAAAAGGGGAATCTTACTATTATGAAAATGCTGGTAACCTTGAAATGCGCATAACAAACAGTCGTTCAGGTCAAGAAAATACTCTCGATAACGTAAGTGTATCAGTTATGAACGTTTTATCATAAATTCTAAATGAAACTCAAGATATAATCTTGAGTTTTTTTGTTGTGGTTATCTATAATTTATCCTAATAATAAAAAATATGGAAAAGTACAATAAATAGTTGAAAATTTCAGAAAATTTGATAAAATTGTACTCAAGATACTTTATCCGAACAAAATGAAAATTATTTGAAAATAATGTTAGGTTTTTAAAGCGTCTGTTTTATAAAATAAAGATTGGTGAAAATATTGTAAGTGATTTGATGTATGGAAGTTTAAATCATGTAAAAACATCGATAATACTGAAACTTTTAGAAATGTCAAGATAATAATCTGTAGATTTTCTAAAAAATATTTATGATAATTCGAAAATTGGTTGAAACTTTTCTAAAAAGATAGTATAATAGAAATATAGAAAACGCTTACAATATAAAGGGGGATTTATGGATAAATTAGAAGCTTTAAGAACTTTTACAACTGGCGAAAATTTCCATCTTCAACACTATTTGGGCGCACATCGTGAGGAGAGAGATGGGGAATATGGTTACACATTCCGCGTTTGGGCTCCAAATGCGCAGGCGGTTCATCTAGTTGGTGATTTCACTAATTGGGTTGAAAATCAAATCCCCATGGTTCGAAATGAATCTGGAGTATGGGAAGTTTTTACAACTTTGGCACAGGAAGGACAGATTTATAAGTACAACATTACTCGCGCTAATGGACATCAGTTGATGAAGATTGATCCTCTAGCTGTACGCTATGAGGCTCGTCCTGGGACAGGCGCTGTTCTAACAGAAATTCCTGAGAAAAAATGGAAAGATGGGCTTTGGCTAGCTCGAAGAAAACGCTTGGGATTCTTCGAAAGGCCAGTTAATATTTACGAAGCACACGCTGGTTCGTGGAAACGAAATCCAGATGGAACTCCATATAGTTTTGCTCAATTAAAAGAAGAGTTGATCCCTTACTTAGTTGAAATGAACTACACTCATATTGAGTTTATGCCTTTGATGGCTCACCCGCTAGGTTTGAGTTGGGGCTATCAACTGATGGGATATTTCGGTTTAGAACATTCTTACGGAAGACCAGAAGAGTTTCAAGACTTTGTTGAGGAGTGTCACTTAAACAATATCGGTGTTATCGTGGACTGGGTTCCAGGTCACTTCACAATCAATGACGATGCCTTAGCCTACTATGATGGAACTCCGACTTTTGAATATCAAGACCATAACAAAGCTCATAACTATGGTTGGGGGGCATTAAACTTCGACTTAGGGAAAAACGAAGTACAGTCTTTCCTAATTTCTAGCATTAAGTTCTGGATTGATTTTTATCATTTAGATGGTATCCGTGTTGATGCCGTAAGTAATATCCTTTATCTTGATTATGATAATGCACCTTGGACACCAAATAAAGACGGTGGAAATCTTAACTACGAAGGCTATTATTTCCTTCAGCGTTTAAATACTGTTATTAAGCTAGCTCACCCTGATGTCATGATGATTGCAGAAGAAAGCTCTTCGGCAACTAAAATAACAGGTCCGAAAGAGATAGGTGGTCTTGGATTTGACTACAAGTGGAACATGGGCTGGATGAATGATATCTTACGTTTCTACGAAGAAGATCCAATTTACCGCAAGTATGATTTTAACCTAGTAACCTTCAGTTTTATGTATGTCTTTAATGAAAATTATCTCCTACCATTCTCACATGATGAGGTTGTACATGGTAAGAAGAGTATGATGCATAAGATGTGGGGGGATCGTTATAATCAATTTGCAGGCCTTAGAAATCTTTATACTTATCAAATTTGTCACCCTGGTAAGAAATTACTCTTTATGGGTAGCGAATTCGGTCAATTCTTAGAGTGGAAATCAGAAGAGCAATTAGAATGGTCAAACCTTGAAGATCCAATGAATGCCAAGATGAAATCCTTCACATCTCAGTTGAATCAACTTTATAAGGACCACCGTTGTCTTTGGGAAATTGATACAAGCTATGATGGAATTGAAATTATCGATGCAGATAATAGAGATCAGAGTGTTCTTTCCTTTATTCGTAAAGGAAAGAAAGGTGAGATGCTAGTCTGTGTCTTTAATATGGCACCAGTCGAACGTCCTGATTTCACAATTGGACTACCAGTTGCAGGTGTGTATGAAGAAATTTGGAATACAGAGTTGGAACAATGGGGAGGTGTTTGGAAAGAACACAATCAAACTGTTCAAACTCAAGAAGGATTATGGAAGGATTATGAGCAGTCTTTGACCTTTACCTTGCCAGCTTTGGGGGCAAGTATCTGGAAAATCAAACGTCGCTTGAAACCTGTTAAAAAAGAATCAAATAAATCTCAAAAAGGAGTAGAAAATGAAGAATGAAATGCTAGCTTTAATCCTTGCCGGTGGGCAAGGAACTCGTCTCGGTAAACTCACTCAAAGCATTGCAAAACCTGCTGTGCAATTTGGTGGGCGCTATCGTATCATTGACTTTGCTCTTTCTAACTGTGCCAACTCTGGTATCCATAATGTTGGGGTTATTACACAGTATCAACCACTAGCTCTCAACAGTCACATTGGTAATGGTTCTAGTTGGGGTCTTGATGTAATTGATTCAGGTGTTTCTATCCTTCAACCTTACTCTGCAAGTGAAGGAAATCGTTGGTTTGAAGGTACAAGTCATGCGATTTACCAAAATATTGACTATATCGATAGCATTAATCCTGAGTATGTTTTGATTCTTTCAGGAGACCATATCTACAAGATGGACTATGATGATATGCTCCAATCACACAAGGATAACAATGCCAGCTTGACAGTAGCTGTCTTGGATGTACCACTAAAAGAAGCTAGTCGTTTCGGTATCATGAATACAGATGCTAATAATCGCATTGTTGAATTCGAAGAAAAACCTGCCCAACCAAAATCAACCAAGGCATCAATGGGGATTTATATCTTTGACTGGAAACGACTTCGCAACATGCTAGTTGCTGCTGAAAAGGCTAACCTAGATATGTCTGATTTCGGAAAGAATGTTATTCCAAATTATCTTGAGACAGGTGAAAGTGTCTATGCTTATGAATTTAATGGATACTGGAAGGATGTTGGTACAATCGAATCTCTTTGGGAAGCAAATATGGAATACATCTCTCCAGAAAATGCTCTAGATAGCCGAAATCGTCAATGGAAAATTTATTCTCGTAACCTTATCGCTCCACCAAACTACCTTGGAGAATTTGCTCAAGTAGAAGACTCTCTAGTAGTAGATGGATGTTACGTGAATGGTACTGTAAAACATTCCATTCTTTCTACAGCTGCTCAAGTTCGTAAGGGAGCAGAAGTTGTTGATTCTGTCATCATGAGTGGAGCAGTTATCGGTAGAGGTGCTAAAATTACACGTGCAATCATCGGTGAAGGTGCAATTATTGCCGATGGTGTTGAAATTGATGGTACAGAAGAAGTACAAGTAGTCGGATATAACGAAGTAGTGGGGGTAGCAACAGATGAAGATTGATAAATATTCAGCGATTTTAGGAAATACCGTTGGTTTCCATGATATGTCAACCTTGACAAGTAACCGTCCAGTGGCAAGTTTGCCATTTGGAGGAAAGTATCGTTTGATTGACTTCCCACTCTCAAGTTTAGCAAATGCTGGTGTTCGAAGTGTCTTTGGAATCTTCCAACAAGATAACATCAGCTCTGTATTTGACCACATTCGTTCAGGACGTGAATGGGGCTTGAATACCCTTCTTAGCCACTACTATCTTGGAATCTACAATACTCGTGTGGAAAGCAGTACTGTTGGTAAAGAGTATTATCAACAACTCTTGACTTATTTAAAACGTTCTGGATCTAACCAAACGGTTTCCTTGAACTGTGACGTTTTGGTAAATATTGATCTTACTCAGGTCTTCCATTTGCATAATACTACAAAATCTCCTATCACAGTCGTTTATAAGAAACTACCTAAAAAGGATATTTCAGAAGTAAATGCTATCCTAGATATTGATGAAACTGACCACGTGCTCTCTCACAAACTCTTCGATAAAAAAGCTGAACAAGAATACTACAACATGTCAACGGATATCTTTGTTGTAGATACTCAATGGTTGATTGAACGTCTGGAAGAAGAAGCTCAGAAAGAACACCCAGAAAAACTACGTTATGTTCTACGTGACTTAGCAGCGGAATCAGGCGCTTTTGCATATGAGTATACTGGTTACTTAGCTAATATTCATTCTGTAGAAACATACTACCAAGCCAATATTGATATGCTTGATCTGCATAAATTCTACTCTTTATTCTCTCCAAATCAAAAGATTCACACAAAGGTGAAAAACGAAGAACCAACTTATTATGCACCTGGTTGTGAAGTAAATACTTCGCAGTTTGCTTCTGGTAGTATTGTCGAAGGTAAGGTTGTTCGTTCAGTTGTTTCGCGTAATGTTCAAATTCATAAAGATAGCTTAGTTAAAGAATCTATTGTTTTCCCTCGTGTTGTCATTGGTGAAGGTGCTCAAGTTGAGTATGCGATTATTGATAAGGGTGCTGAAGTAGCTGATGGAGTTGTTATTCGTGGTACAGCAGAAAATCCTGTTGTCATCAAAAAAGGTGAAAAAGTAACAGAGGACATTCTTTCATGAAAATTTTATTTGTAGCAGCCGAAGGAGCCCCTTTTTCTAAAACAGGTGGCTTGGGAGATGTTATCGGGGCTCTTCCAAAATCATTAGTTAAAGCTGGTCATGAAGTTGCTGTTATCCTGCCATACTATGACATGGTGGAATCCAAGTTTGGTGATCAAATTGAAGATGTTCTTCAATTTGAAGTATACGTTGGTTGGCGTAGACAATTTTGTGGCATTAAGAAGACTGTTTTAAATGGTGTTACCTTCTACTTTATTGACAACCAGTATTATTTCTTCCGTGGTCATGTGTATGGTGATTTCGATGATGGTGAACGTTTTGCCTTCTTCCAACTTGCAGCTCTGGAGGCTATGGAGCGCATTAGATTTATTCCAGATGTTCTTCATGCTCATGATTATCATACAGCTATGATTCCTTTCTTGTTGAAGGAAAAATACAGATGGATTCAAGCCTATCAAAACATTAAGACTGTCTTAACGATCCATAATTTGGAATTCCAAGGTCAATTCTCTGAAGGTATGCTTTGGGATTTGTTCCGAGTTGGATTTGAACGCTATGCGGATGGTACAGTTCGCTGGAATGACTGCCTGAACTGGATGAAGGCTGGTATCCTCTATGCAGATCGTGTATCTACTGTATCGCCAAGCTATGCTTATGAAATCATGACAACAGAGTTTGGATGTGGCTTGGATCAGATTTTACGAATGGAGTCTGGTAAGGTTTCTGGTATTGTAAATGGAATCGATACGGATCTTTATAATCCAGAAACGGATCCTTTGTTGGATTATCATTTTAATAAATCAGACCTATCAGGAAAAGCTCAGAATAAAGCTAAACTTCAGGAGAAAGTTGGTCTTCCAGTTCGTCCTGATGTTCCAATGATTGGTATTGTGTCGCGTTTGACAAGACAGAAAGGTTTTGATGTCGTCGTTGAAGGTTTGCATCGCATGCTTCAAGAAGATGTTCAAATCGTTCTCTTGGGTACAGGTGATCCTGGTTTTGAACAAGCCTTCTCATGGTTTGGTCAAGTATTCCCAGATAAACTATCTGCCAATATTACCTTTGATGTCAAGCTAGCACAGGAAATTTATGCAGCCTGTGATATTTTCCTCATGCCAAGTCGTTTTGAACCTTGTGGACTTTCTCAAATGATGGCTATGCGTTATGGAACATTACCACTTGTTCATGAGGTAGGCGGGTTGAGAGATACTGTTCAACCGTTTAATCCAATTGAAGGAACGGGTACAGGATTTAGTTTTGACAACTTGACGTCATACTGGCTTAACTGGGCTCTTCAAACAGCCTTGGATGTTTACTATAATCATCCTGACGTTTGGAAGAAACTTCAAGTCCAAGCTATGGAATGTGACTTCTCTTGGGATACAGCTTGTCAGTCTTACCTTGATTTGTATCACAGCTTAGCAAATTAAATAAATAAAATCGTATGATGCTTTCATACGATTTTTTGAGATAATAAAGTAAGGATTATAAATGAAAACAATCAACGGTCTCTGTGTGCTCGATGTAGATGGAACTCTGATAGAAGAAGAGGTTATTGATTTATTAGGGAAAGAGGCAGAGTGCGAAGAAGAAGTAGCCCTGCTAACAGCTCAAGCTATGAGAGGAGAATTAGACTTTGAAGCAAGTTTAAAAAGACGTGTTTCTCTTCTTAAAGGTCTTTCTATCAATGTTTTTGATAAGATTTATCATGAACTTCACCTTAGTAAAAATGCTGCCCGGTTTATTAAAGTTTTTCAAGAAAATCAGATAGAAGTCGGTTTAGTATCAGGCGGATTTACCACTATTGTAGAAAGATTAGCAAAAGATTTAGGGATTTCATTATTTACTGCTAATCAACTGGAAATCAGAGATGATCATTTAACTGGAAATCTAATTGGCCCTATTATTAGCAGAAAAGTTAAAGAAGAAAGACTTATAAGGTGGGCTGAAGAATTAGAAGTGCCTTTTGATAAAACGATTGCAATTGGTGATGGAGCTAATGACTTAAAAATGCTTAAAAGTGCAGGACTTGGTATAGCCTTTTGTGCCAAGGATATTGTGAAAAAGGAAATAAATCTTCAGGTAGATGAGAGAGATTTTGGGAAAGTTTTGGAAATGATAGACTTCCTTTAGATAGAAAGAGGAATCAAAATGAAAATTGTTATCGCACCGGACTCTTTCAAAGAGAGTCTTCCTGCAAACGAAGTAGCAGAAGCTATAAAAAGAGGATTTAAAAGGGTGATACCAGATGCCGCATGTCTACTTTTACCTGTTGGCGATGGAGGTGAAGGAACAGTAGACGCCATTAAAAGTTCTCTAGGTTTGGAAGAAAAAAGAGTCCAGGTAACTGGACCTTTTGGTGATGAGGTTTTGATGTCTTACTTTCAAAAAAGAGAATTAGCTCTATTTGAAGTTGCAAATTTAGTAGGTCTTGCTAAAATTCCTTTTGAAAAACGTAATCCTCTAGAGATTCAAACAAAGGGAATTGGTCAACTAATCTTGCATTTAATAGAACAAGGAATCAAAGATATCTACGTTGGTGTCGGTGGTACGGCAAGTAACGATGGTGGAATTGGCATTGCTTCAGGACTTGGTTACCAGTTTTATGACAAAAACGGAATTGTACTTCAAGTAAATGGTCAATCACTATTTGATATCAGGAAAATTTTGAAGGAAAGAGTAATTCAAATTCCTTCTGATGTACATATAAAAATATTAGCAGATGTGACCAATCCGCTTTGTGGACCTTATGGTGCTACCATTACATTTGGGAAACAAAAGGGATTGGATCCATCTAAATTTAAAGAAGTTGATGCTGCTATTAAAGACTTCTATAGTAAAGTTGGACCCAAAATATTAAAATTAGATGGTGCAGGAGCAGGTGGTGGAATTGCCGCTGGCTTGTGTGCCTTCGCAGGAGCAGAGATTGTATCTGGTATTCAAACTTGTTTGGATTTGATAAACTTCGATCAAAAAGTTACTGATGCAGACCTAGTTATCGTTGGCGAAGGCAGACTGGACTCGCAAAGTCTAGCTGGAAAGGCGCCAATTGGAGTAGCAAAAAGAACACCAAACGGTGTTCCAGTTCTTGCTATTTGCGGTAGTTTATCAGAGGATTTACCACCCTTACCATTTGAGAACATAGTCGCAGCTTTTTCCATACTTGAAAAAAGCGAACCGTTAGCAGACAGTCTAAAAAAAGCAGCTGTTTATCTAGAAAATACAGCTGCAAGCATCGCACAAATCATGTCTTTGAGATAGAGTTAACCAAACCATTTTTTCCAGAGAGAAGTAGGAGCTTTCGTCTCTTTCTCTTGCCACAAGTCTGAAAAGGCCTTTCTGAGGTCTTTTTCACTTGTTTGAACCGGAACATCGCTATGGATAACCAGTCCGAAAGGAGAAGAGTTATGATCTTCAGAAACGATAGTTGCTTGGCAATCAGAATCTTTAGCATTTTTTAAATAATAAACTTGTTTTTCAAACTCAACTTGAGGAGAAATCTTGACAAACAGAGGTTCAGTTCCTTTTTTTAAAGTCTCCAAAATAGTCAAAAAACCTTTTTGAAATTTGTCATCATTAGCAGTAGCGAGTTCAGCGTAGCCAAGAACACGTTCTTCAAACGTACCAAGAAAACGTCTTTGTTCGTCGGGATTTAATTTAAGCCCGCCATGAGCTTTTTCTAATATTTGTTTTGATACATCAGTCATAAATATAGTATATCATAAAAGTCTATAGATAAGGCAGGAAAGAAAGCGATTACTTAACAAACTTAAGGAAAATTTGCACAAAGATAACGTTTTTTCTTGAAAAAGGTATCTTTTTGATGTATCATAGAGGTGTAAAATAATTAAACTCAAAGGAGAGTAAAAAATGTCAATTATTACTGATGTTTACGCTCGCGAAGTCCTAGACTCACGCGGTAACCCAACACTTGAAGTAGAAGTTTATACTGAATCAGGTGCTTTCGGACGTGGTATGGTTCCATCAGGAGCTTCTACTGGTGAACACGAAGCAGTTGAACTTCGCGACGGTGACAAATCTCGTTACGGTGGTCTTGGTACACAAAAAGCTGTTGACAACGTAAATAACATCATTGCTGAAGCTATTATCGGCTACGATGTACGTGACCAACAAGCTATCGACCGTGCTATGATCGCTCTTGACGGTACTCCTAACAAAGGTAAATTGGGTGCAAACGCAATCCTTGGTGTGTCAATCGCTGTAGCTCGCGCTGCTGCTGACTACCTTGAAATCCCACTTTACAGCTACCTTGGTGGATTCAACACTAAAGTTCTTCCAACTCCAATGATGAACATCATCAATGGTGGATCTCACTCAGATGCTCCAATCGCTTTCCAAGAATTCATGATCGTACCTGCTGGTGCACCTACATTCAAAGAAGCTCTTCGTTGGGGTGCTGAAATCTTCCACGCACTTAAGAAAATCCTTAAATCACGTGGTTTGGAAACTGCCGTAGGTGACGAAGGTGGATTCGCTCCTCGTTTCGACGGAACTGAAGATGGTGTAGAAACAATCCTTGCTGCTATCGAAGCTGCTGGTTATGTTCCAGGTAAAGACGTATTTATCGGATTTGACTGTGCATCATCAGAATTCTACGATAAAGAACGCAAAGTATACGACTACACTAAATTCGAAGGTGAAGGAGCTGCTGTCCGCACTGCTGCTGAACAAATCGACTACCTTGAAGAATTGGTAAACAAATACCCAATCATCACTATCGAAGATGGTATGGACGAAAACGACTGGGACGGTTGGAAAGCTCTTACTGAACGTCTTGGTGGTAAAGTTCAATTGGTTGGTGACGACTTCTTCGTAACAAACACTGACTACCTTTCACGTGGTATCGAAGAAGGTGCTGCTAACTCAATCCTTATCAAAGTTAACCAAATCGGTACTCTTACTGAAACATTCGACGCTATCGAAATGGCGAAAGAAGCTGGTTACACTGCCGTTGTATCACACCGTTCAGGTGAAACTGAAGATTCAACAATCGCTGACATCGCAGTTGCAACAAATGCAGGACAAATCAAAACTGGTTCACTTTCACGTACAGACCGTATCGCTAAATACAACCAATTGCTTCGCATCGAAGATCAACTTGGTGAAGTAGCTGAATACCGTGGATTGAAATCATTCTACAACTTGAAAAAATAATCTAGTTCAGTGAACTAATTAAAGCCCTTGGATTTTTCCGAGGGCTTTTGTATATTATCAGACAAGCCCAAAGAAATCCAGTCTTGTTTTCGTATTCTAGAGGTGAAAAGAGAGATTTTTAAACGTTTTTTTGGTATAATAATACCCAGGAAAAACTAGAGAAAGAAGGAGGTTGAGATGGAAAAGTATTTGTCGGTAACAACTTTGACTAAGTATCTGAAAATGAAATTCGATAAAGACCCATACTTGGAGAGGGTCTATTTAACTGGTCAGGTTTCTAACTTTCGCAAGCGTCCAACTCATCAATATTTTTCTCTAAAAGATGATCGAGCTGTAATACAAGCGACTATTTGGTCAGGTATTTATCAGAAACTAGGTTTTGATTTGGAAGAAGGGATGAAGATCAATGTTATCGGTCGTGTCCAAGTCTATGAACCAAGTGGGAGCTACTCTATCATCATTGAAAAGGCAGAGCCTGATGGTGTAGGGGCTCTTGCGATTCAGTTCGAACAATTAAAAAAGAAATTATCGGAAGAAGGCCTTTTTCAAGAACGCTTTAAACAAGCAATCCCTCAGTTTGCAAAACGCATCGGGGTTGTGACTAGTCGTAGTGGTGCTGTTATACAAGATATTATTACTACCGTTAGCAGACGTTTCCCAGGGGTTGAGATTGTTTTATATCCTACCAAGGTTCAAGGCGAAGGGGCAGCAGAGGAGATAGCCCGTAACATTGCTAGAGCTAATGAACGAGAAGACTTGGATGTTCTGATCATTGGTCGTGGTGGTGGATCAATTGAGGATCTTTGGGCTTTTAACGAAGAGATTGTAGTGCGTTCTATCTTTGAATCTCGTTTACCGATTATTTCAAGTGTGGGCCACGAAACAGATTTAACCTTGGCTGATTTTGTTGCCGACAAGAGAGCAGCAACACCAACTGCTGCAGCAGAGTTAGCTACTCCTGTGACTAAGTTAGATCTACTGACCTACCTTAAAAATCAAGAGAAACGAATGGCTACTGCCGTACAAAATACTTTATCAAAGAAAAAAGAAGCCTTGAGAGGGCTTAGTCAATCAGTCATCTTCAGGCAACCAGAGCGTTTATATGATGGATATCTGCAACGCTTGGATCAGTTAGTACTTCGATTGAAGCAGGGATTGAATGGTGAGTTAGTTAGAAATCAACAGAAGGTTCAAGCTCAAATTCACCGTTTGGAGCAATTATCACCAAATGTCAAGATTCAGAGCTACCAAGACCGTATTCAACAGTTACAAAAATTAATGCGTAGCCAGATGGCTGTGATCTATGATGCTAAGGTTGCTGAAGTAAAACGCTTGTCAGAAGCTCTAGTCATGTTAGATACGAGTCGTATCGTAGCCAGGGGTTATGCGATTGTTAAAAAAGGGGATACCGTGGTATCTTCTGCAAATGATTTGAAAAAAAATGACCAGGTGATGCTGATGATGCGAGATGGTCAAGTAGATTTAGAGGTTAAAGATGTCAAAACAGAAGAAATTTGAAGATAATTTAGCAGAGCTTGAGACTATTGTTCAGAGTTTAGAAAATGGTGAAATTGCTTTAGAAGATGCTATTACTGCATTTCAAAAAGGAATGGTTCTTTCAAAAGAATTGCAAGCAACACTTGATAAAGCAGAAAAGACCTTGGTTAAAGTCATGCAAGAAGATGGAACAGAAAGCGAACTTCTATGAACAAGCAAGAAAAATTAGCTTTGGTTGAGTCAGCTCTTGAGGAGTTTTATGGAGACCAGCAATTAGCTGCTAATCTCAGAGAATCTGTTCTCTATTCTATTCATGCAGGTGGTAAAAGGATTCGTCCTTATCTGCTTTTAGAAGTTTTGGAGTCTTTGCAGGTGCCAATCACTATAGCTCATGCCCAGGTTGCAGCAGCGCTTGAGATGATTCACACAGGAAGCTTAATTCATGATGATCTTCCGGCTATGGATGATGATGATTTTCGTCGTGGGCGTTTAACCAACCATAAGAAGTTTGGTGAAGCACTAGCAATTTTAGCAGGAGATGCCCTCTTTTTAGATCCTTATGCTTTGATAGCGCAAGCAGACTTGCCAAACGAAATTAAGGTAGATTTAATAGCTTCTTTGTCCCTTTCTTCTGGAAGTATGGGGATGGTCGCTGGCCAAGTTTTGGATATGGAAGGTGAAGGTAAACATTTAAACCTAGAAGAACTTCAGACCATCCATGCTAATAAAACGGGTAAACTCTTAGCCTTCCCTTTTCAAGCGGCAGGAGTTATTGCAGGATTGGATGAAAATCTTCAAAAACAGTTGAAAACAGTTGGAGAGCTGATTGGGCTTGCTTTTCAAGTGAGAGATGATATCCTTGATGTTACTGCTAGTTTTGAGGAAATTGGTAAAACACCACAAAAAGATTTGCAAGCTGAGAAATCAACCTATCCTGCTTTGTTAGGATTGGATGAGGCAAAAGTTTTTTGTAACCGAACTTTGGATCAGGCTAATGAAAAGTTAGACGTGATTAGCCAATTAGTTGACTTTGATAAAGAACCAATTGTAAAAATAGTAGAAAGTTTGAGAATCAATGCCTAAGGAAAGAGTAGATGTACTTGCCTACAAACAAGGTTTATTTGAAACAAGAGAACAGGCTAAGCGGGGCGTAATGGCTGGATTAGTGATTGCAGTCCTTAATGGTGAGCGTTTTGATAAACCAGGAGAAAAAATTCCTGATGATACTGAATTAAAACTCAAGGGTGAGAAACTCAAGTATGTTAGTCGAGGCGGCCTGAAACTTGAGAAGGCTTTAGAAAAATTTGATATATCAGTTGAAGGCAATACGACCATTGATATCGGCGCTTCAACAGGAGGCTTTACGGATGTCATGCTTCAAAATGGTGCAAAACTGGTTTATGCCGTTGATGTTGGGACCAATCAGCTAGCCTGGAAATTACGCCAAGATTCACGTGTTGTCAGCATGGAGCAATTTAACTTCCGCTATGCTGAAAAAACTGATTTTGAAGAAGAGCCAAGTTTCGCAAGCATCGATGTGAGTTTTATTTCTTTGAGTCTCATTTTACCGGCTCTACATAGAATCTTGGAAGACCAAGGTGAAGTTGTTGCACTCATAAAACCACAGTTCGAGGCAGGCCGAGAACAGATTGGTAAAAATGGAATTATCAGAGATGCCAAAGTTCACCAAAATGTTTTAGAATCAGTTACTAAAATGGCTGTTGATGAAGGATTCTCAGTCTTAGGATTGGATTTCTCTCCTATTCAAGGTGGACACGGGAATATTGAGTTTCTTGCTTATTTACGTAAAGAAGAACATGCAAGCAACCAAGTAGTTTCGGAAATAGAAAAAGTAGTAGAAAAAGCACATAGAGAGTTTAAAGATGAATAAAAAAGAAAGACTTGAAAAGATTAGAAGATTTGTGACTGACTATCAAATCGGCACACAAGAAGAAATCGTTGAACACTTGAGAGAAGCAGGCATCTCTGCTACTCAAGCAACTGTTTCACGTGATATCAAAGAATTAGGGATTGTAAAAATTCCTTTGAAAGACAATACATATGTCTATGAATTACCAAAGTCAGTAGTTAAAAGTTTACAGTTAGCTGAGAACAATATCGAAAGTTTTGAAAGAATGGGGAATCTCATTAATTTAGATGTCATTCCTGGGAATACAATTTTTGTAAAAAGTCAATTGACTCAAACATTTTCAGATATGATTTTTAGCTGTTTAGCAGATGATAACTCAATTTTAATTGTGGCGCGAACTGAAGAAGCAGCTATAGAGATTGTTGAACAAGTTAAAAAGTGGTAGGACCTTATGTTACTTGAAATTTCAATTAAAAACTTTGCCATCATTGAGGCTATTTCACTTAATTTTGAGAAGGGAATGACAGTTCTGACTGGGGAAACCGGTGCTGGGAAGTCTATCATCATCGATGCTATGAATATGATGCTGGGAGCAAGAGCTACAACGGACGTTATTCGTCATGGTGCTCCTAAGGCTGAAATCGAAGGTCTTTTCTCGGTTGAAAACAGTCATGCTTTGCAAATGATTTTTGATGAGCAAGGAATAGAGTTAGGTGATGAAATCATCATCCGTCGTGAAATTTTACAAAACGGGCGTAGTGTTAGTCGTGTCAATGGACAGATGGTTAATCTATCTGTTCTTCGCTCAATTGGACAGTATCTTGTTGATATCCATGGCCAACATGATCAAGAAGAGTTAATGCGTCCCCAATTGCACATTCAGATGCTTGATGGGTTTGGTGATGCAGATTTTCTGGAACTGAAGCAAGCCTATCAGACAAACTTTGATGCTTATCGTAAAATGCGCAAGCAACTTCTTGAGATTAAGAAAAATCAAGAAGAGCACAAGGCTCGTATTGAAATGTTGGAATTTCAAATGGCTGAAATTGAATCTGCGTCCTTACAGCCAGGTGAAGACCTCAAACTAAACCAAGAACGAGATAAACTTTTAAATCATAAAAATATTGCTGACACGTTGACTAATGCTTATACAATGTTAGATAATGAAGAATTTTCAAGTCTAGCTAACGTGCGTTCAGCTATGAATGATATGGAAAGTTTAGAAGAGTATGATGCAGAGTACCGTGAAATATCGTCCTCTCTATCTGAATCCTACTATGTTCTAGAAGATGTTACTAAACGTTTAGAGGATATTATTGAAAGTCTTGATTTCGACGGTAATCGTCTAATGCAGATTGAAAGCCGTTTAGATCTCATTCACTCTATTACACGTAAGTACGGTGGGAATGTTGACGATGTCTTGATGTACTTTGCTAAAATCACAGAAGAATACAACCTTTTGACTGGCAATAATTTATCTTCAGATGATATGGAAGCAGAACTCAAAAAATTGGAAGTAAGTCTAGTTGACTTAGCAACTAAGCTTGCATCTGCTCGACATAACTTAGCTCAACAATTAGAAATTGAGATTCAGCAAGAGCTTAAAGACCTTTATATGGATAAGGCTCGATTTCAAGTTCAGTTTACTAAAGGAAAATTCAGTCGTGAAGGGAATGAGAGTGTTGAATTTTACATCTCCACCAACCCTGGAGAAGCTTTTAAACCATTGGTCAAAGTAGCTTCTGGAGGAGAGTTGTCTCGCCTCATGTTGGCGATTAAGTCTGCTTTTTCTCGTAAGGAAGGTAAGACCAGTATTGTATTCGATGAAGTGGACACAGGAGTTTCAGGTCGTGTAGCTCAAGCAATCGCTCAAAAGATTCATAAAATTGGTCAGAATGGTCAAGTATTAGCTATATCTCATCTTCCTCAAGTCATTGCGATTGCAGATTATCAGTTCTTTATTGAAAAGATAAGTAATGACTATTCAACTGTTTCAACAGTTCGCTTGTTGACAGTTGAAGAAAGGGTGGAAGAAGTTGCTAAAATGTTGGCTGGTGAGAATGTTACTGAAGCTGCACTTAGTCAAGCGAGAGAATTGTTGCAAAGTAAGGAGAAATAAATGACAGACTATTATGTAATTGGAGATGTTCACGGAAAAGCAGGAATGCTTGAAGATCTTCTTAAAACATGGGATGGCAAAACTCAATTACTCTTTCTTGGAGATTTGATTGATAGAGGAGAAGATAGTCGTCGTGTTCTTGAAATGGTCAAGGACTTGGTGGAAAATCAAGGAGCGATTTGCATTTCAGGAAATCACGAGTACATGTTTTTAACTTGGTTGGATAATCCTGAAGAAAGCTATGATCACTATCGTCGTAATGGTGGGGATACAACCATTAATTCTATTTTAGGTCGCCCATTAGATGCACCAGTCGATGGAGTAGCAGATGCTAAACGTGTAGAAACTGAAACAGCAGACTTAGTAGAATTTATCCGTCAGATGCCTTTTGTGATTGAAACGGATAAGTATATCTTTGTTCATGCTGGAATTGATCTAACCTTGGAAGATTGGCATGAAACTACAGATTACAAGAAAGTCTGGCTCAGAAAACCATTCCACGAAGCAGTTAATCATACAGGGAAAACAATTGTCTTTGGGCATACACCAGTCTATGGACTTTTGGAACAAAAACCAGGAACTGCAGAACTTTGGATGACAGAAGATGGAAAAATTGGAATGGATGGAGGAGCTGTCTATGGTGGTGTCCTTCATGGAATTGTCTTTACTGACAAAGGTATGACAGACCACTATTTCATCGAAAATGACGGCTTTGTTGCTGAAGATTAATACTCTCTACAGGGTATTATGGTCTTGTCAAAAACATAAAAACAATTTATAATTAATAGATACCCTGAAAGGAAGAGAATCTTGAATTTAGAAGAATTGAAAAAACGTCAGGAGAAGATCCGAAACTTTTCCATTATCGCTCATATTGACCATGGGAAGTCAACATTGGCGGACCGTATTTTAGAGGCTACAGAGACGGTTTCTAGTCGTGAAATGCAAGCTCAGCTTCTTGATAGTATGGACCTAGAGAGAGAGCGTGGGATTACTATCAAACTGAATGCCATCGAGCTTAATTATACTGCCAAAGACGGCGAGACCTATATTTTCCACCTGATTGACACACCAGGACACGTGGACTTCACTTATGAGGTATCACGTTCTCTAGCTGCCTGTGAGGGCGCCATTTTGGTCGTTGATGCCGCCCAAGGGATTGAGGCTCAAACATTAGCTAACGTTTACCTTGCTTTAGATAATGATTTGGAGATCCTTCCAGTTATTAACAAGATTGACTTGCCTGCTGCAGATCCAGAGCGCGTGCGTACAGAAATTGAAGATGTCATTGGACTGGATGCTAGTGAGGCTGTATTAGCTTCAGCAAAAGCTGGGATTGGAATTGAAGATATTTTAGAGCAAATTGTAGAAAAAGTTCCAGCACCAACTGGTGATGTATCAGCACCATTAAAAGCTTTGATTTTTGACTCAGTTTACGATGCTTATCGTGGCGTTATCCTCCAAGTTCGTGTCATGGATGGAGTTGTTAAGCCAGGTGATAAGATTCAGCTCATGAGCAACGGTAAAACCTTTGATGTTACTGAGGTCGGAATATTCACACCCAAAGCAGTAGGACGTGACTTCCTTGCGACAGGTGACGTTGGTTATATTGCAGCATCTATCAAGACTGTTCAAGACACTCGTGTCGGTGATACAGTTACCTTGGCGGCAAACCCTGCTTCAGAACCCCTATCTGGATACAAGCAGATGAATCCGATGGTTTTCGCAGGTCTTTATCCAATCGAGTCAAATAAATACAATGACCTTCGTGAAGCCCTTGAAAAATTGCAGTTGAACGATGCTAGTCTTCAGTTTGAACCCGAAACATCGCAAGCTCTTGGTTTTGGTTTCCGTTGTGGATTCTTGGGTCTCCTTCATATGGATGTTATTCAGGAACGTTTGGAACGTGAGTTCAACATTGATTTGATCATGACTGCACCATCCGTTATATACAAGGTCAATCAGACTGATGGCGAGTCTATGGATGTATCGAATCCATCCGAATTTCCTGATCCTACTAAAATTGCAACTATTGAAGAACCTTATGTTAAAGCACAAATCATGGTACCACAGGAATTTGTAGGAGCTGTTATGGAACTAGCTCAGCGCAAACGTGGTGACTTTGTGACGATGGACTATATCGATGATAATCGTGTCAATGTTATCTATCAAATTCCACTTGCTGAAATTGTCTTTGATTTCTTTGACAAGCTCAAATCTTCAACACGTGGCTACGCAAGCTTTGACTATGAACTGTCTGAGTATCGCCCATCTAAGCTGGTTAAAATGGATATCCTTCTCAATGGAGACAAGGTGGATGCACTCAGCTTTATCGTTCACAAGGACTTTGCTTATGAACGTGGGAAACTCATTGTTGATAAGCTTAAGAAAATTATTCCACGTCAACAGTTTGAGGTTCCAATCCAAGCGGCTATTGGACACAAGATTGTTGCTCGTACAGATATCAAAGCTCTTCGTAAGAACGTTCTTGCCAAGTGTTATGGAGGAGATGTTTCACGTAAACGTAAACTCCTTGAAAAACAAAAAGCTGGTAAGAAACGGATGAAAGCTATCGGTTCAGTAGAAGTACCTCAAGAAGCTTTCCTCAGTGTCTTGAGCATGGATGAAGAATAATTAATTTCTATTATTCTTTTGAATTAATCACAGTTATCTTTTGACACTTATCTTTTCTTTCATTAGAATAGAAGTGAAAGGAGAAGGATCATGAAAAAAATCGTAAGCTTATCTACACTTTTAGTGTGTTGCTTTTGCCTCGCTGCCTGTAATACTTCAAAATCTAAAAAAGAAGTAGCCTCAGAAGCAACAACAGTTCAAGAAACTACTACAGCCCAAGAAACAACAACTGTAGCCGAATCAACGATTGAAGATACCCAGGTAATTGGGTCAGATGCTTATGGCTACGTAAAAGTTCCAAAATCATGGATTCATTTTACAGAAGTTGAGGGTGGTGATGATATTCAGTACTGTGATGGAACGGACATCAATATCGTAACCCTAAATACTTTTAAACCAGAGCATCTAGGTGTTAGTGAAAGTGAATATGCTGCTCTTGATGCTGTTCAAGTCTCTACTAGTGTTTATCAAACTAAACAACAAAGCAAGGATTTCTCTAAAGTTTGGGGATCTAAGTCAAAAATTGGTGGTTATGACGCCTATGTCGTAAACTGTATTGCTAAAAATGGTAAATATCTAGTGATCTGGATCTTTAAATCAGACGATGGTAAGTTTAGATACGTTTCTCTAGAAGGAACACCTGAAGTGTTGAAGGATATGCTTCCATTAATTGAACAAAGTTGGACTAATAAAAAGGCTTAAAAGGCAGGATTTTTCCTGCTCTTTTTTTATCCAGTTTTATTTAGGATATCAAAAAGATTTCCTGATTAGAACTTTTTGCAATGAAAAAAAAGAATGAGTTTAAGTAAATATAATAGTAGATTTATTGTATTTTTGATAATACTGCTAGTTTACAGAATATATTTGACACTTTGTTCTTCTTGCTTTAGAATAGTAGTGAAAGGAGAATTATCATGAAAAAATTGATAACTTTATCTACACTTTTGCTTTGTGGTATCACTCTTGCTGCTTGTAATACAAATACTGGTAAAAAAGATGTAACAGCTGAAACTACCACAATTGTTCAGGAAACTACTAGTCAGGAAACATCAGAAGCTACAACAACCGTTCCAACTAAAGATACACAATGGATTGGATCAGATGATTATGGATACTTGAAAGTACCTAAATCTTGGGTTCAAAGTGATGCTGGTGGGAATAATGTTGATTTTATGTACAGTGATGGTACTGACAAGAATGCTATTTCAGTTAAAAGTATAAATGCAGACGGAAAAGATCTCACTAATTTGCAGACCAATTTTGAACAAAAGATAAAAGAAAATCCTAGATTTACAAATGTTAGAACTGATAAGGGAAATATTGGGGGCTATGATGCCGTCAAAATTTATGCAGATTATAATAATAATAGTAGAAAAGTAGTTATTTGGTTATTTAAGTCGGATGATAGTATGATTAGATTAGTTACTCTTGAAGGTAATTTAGAAATCGTAAACGAAATTACTCCGATAGTAGAAGAAAGCTGGACAGTGAAAAAGAATTAAAACTAAAACAGGATATTTATCCTGTTTTTTATTTATTTTCAACCTTTAAAGAATATGTATAAAATCAAACTGTTTAAAATCAAACAAAAAAAATAAAAATCAAACAAAATACAACAAAAAATATTGACAACGGTTTCATATAGTGTTATACTTGTATCATAAAAGTTAAATATGAAGGGAGAAGGTCATGGGATTAGATCATTTCTTCAGCAAAGACTTAGTTTTTTGTTTAGAAGCAGATAATCAAGAGCAACTCTTTGATCAAGTTGCAACCCTATTGGAAGATAAGAAAGTTGTTACGGATACCTATCGATCGGCATTGATTGAACGTGAAAAAATGTTCCCAACAGGTTTAGATATGGAATTTCTTGGTAAGGACTTGCCGAATGTAGCAATCCCTCACACAGACACGATTCATAATTTAACTGAAAACGTTGTTGTGGTTCGCTTAGCGAAACCAGTAACGTTCCACAACATGATTGCTCCTGACAAGAAAGTAGAAGTATCATTACTCTTCTTTATCATCAATAATTCAAGTTCGAGTCAAACAAATATTCTTGCTCAATTGATGGACTTCTTTACAGGTAATGGTCATCTAGAAGCACTTTCTAAGATTACAGAACCAGAAGCTTTGTTCCAGTATATCTCAGAAGCAACTGCTTAAATTCATAAATTAATAGTAAATAAAAAACGGAGGAAATCCAAATGATTAAAATTCTTGCTGCATGTGGTGCAGGTGTCAACTCAAGCCACCAAATTAAAAGCGCTCTAGAAGAAGAGCTCTCAAGCCGTGGTTACGATGTACAGTGTGACGCAGTTATGGTAAAAGATGTCAATGAAGACTTGATTAAAGGTTATGATATCTTCACACCAATTGCTGCAACTGACTTAGGTTTTGACCCTGGTATCCCAGTAGTTGAAGCTGGACCAATCTTGTTCCGTATTCCAGCAATGAGCGCTCCAGTTTATGACAATATTGAAGCAGCAATCAAAGAACACGGATTAAGTTAATTATTATTTTGTAATATTCCATAAAAATAAAGGGAGGAAAAATTATGGATTTCATTATCAATCTAGCCAACGATATCTTTAAACCTATCTTGGCTATGGGTGGCCCAATCATCATGCTGATCATTTTGACAGTATTGGCCTTGCTTTTCGGAGTAAAATTCTCCAAAGCACTTGAAGGCGGTATCAAACTTGCCATCGCACTTACTGGTATCGGTGCTATCATCGGAATGCTTAACGGAGCTTTCTCAGCTTCACTTGCAAAATTCGTTGAAAATACTGGTATTCAATTGAACATCACCGACGTTGGTTGGGCTCCGCTTGCTACAATCACTTGGGGTTCTGCTTGGACACTTTACTTCTTGCTCATCATGTTGATTGTCAACGTTGTGATGCTTGCAATGAAGAAAACTGATACACTTGACGTTGATATCTTCGATATCTGGCACTTGTCTATCACAGGTCTTTTGATCAAATGGTACGCTGACAACAATGGAGTTAGCCAAGGAGTTTCACTCTTCATCGCGACTGCAGCAGTTGTTCTTGTTGGGGTTCTTAAAATTATCAACTCTGACTTGATGAAACCAACATTTGATGACCTTCTTAACGCACCAAGTTCATCACCAATGACTTCAACTCATATGAACTACATGATGAACCCAGTTATCATGGTTTTGGATAAGATTTTTGATAAATTCTTCCCAGGTCTTGATAAATACGACTTTGACGCTGCTAAACTTAACAAGAGAATCGGTTTCTGGGGATCTAAATTCTTCATCGGTTTCATCCTTGGTATCGTTATCGGTTTGATGGGAACTCCACATCCAGTTGCAGGAGTAGAAGATGCATCTTCATGGGAACTTGTTATTAAAGGTTGGTTGTCACTTGGTTTGACTGCCGGTGTCTGCTTGGAGCTCTTCTCATTGATCGGTTCATGGTTCATCGCAGCCGTAGAACCACTTTCACAAGGTATTACAAACGTTGCTACTAAACGTCTTCAAGGACGTAAATTCAACATCGGTCTTGACTGGCCATTTATCGCTGGTCGTGCTGAAATCTGGGCTTGTGCTAACGTACTTGCACCAATCATGTTGGTTGAAGCAGTGCTTCTTTCAAATGTCGGAAATGGTATCTTGCCACTTGCTGGTATCATCGCTATGGGTGTGACTCCAGCTCTCTTGGTAGTTACTCGTGGTAAATTGCTCCGTATGATTATCTTCGGAACTCTCTTGTTGCCACTCTTCCTTCTTTCAGGTACACTTATCGCACCATTCGCAACTGAACTTGCTAAAGGTGTAGGTGCCTTCCCAGAAGGTGTGAACCAATCACAATTGATTACTCACTCAACTCTTGAAGGACCAATCGAAAAACTATTTGGTTGGGCAATCGGTAACGCTACAACTGGTGATATCAAAGCTATCCTTGGTGCAGTAGTATTCCTTGTATTCTACGTTGGTATCTTTGCATGGTACAGAAAACAAATGATCAAACGTAACGAAGAATACGCTGCAAACGCAAAATAATTTGCTCCTAAAAATGTAAATTGTAAAAACTAGGTTGTCAGTTTCCACTATGGAGCGGTCAGCCTAGTTTTTTTAGAAAATTGGAGATAAGACTTATGATTGTATTAAAATCAGATCAATTATGTGTTGAGTTTCAAACACTTGGAGGCGCCCTTTCTTCTATAAAGGACAAGGAAGGCGTAGAGTATTTGTGGCAGGGGGATCCAACTTATTGGAGGGGGCAAGCACCCGTATTATTCCCAATATGTGGTTCAGTAAGAAATGATACGGTTCTTTATGATAAGGAAGATGGTAGTCAAAAAGAAGGAAAAATTCCTCGACATGGTCTAGTAAGAAAAAAAGAATTTACATTAGTAGAACAAACAGATAATTCTGTTACATTCGCTATTGAAGATGATGAAGAAATGTATGCAAATTACCCTTATCATTTTCGTTTAGAAATTACTTATACAGTGACTGGGAAAACCATACGTACTCAGTATAAAATCTATAATAAAGAATCAGAAAAGAGTATGCCATATTTTATCGGCGGGCATCCTGGTTTTAACTGTCCTTTACTAGATGACGAGGTATATGAAGATTACTATCTTGAATTTGAAAAGCCAGAAACATGTACAGTTCCAAAACCTTTCCCAGAAACAGGAATGTTGGATTTCAAAGATAGAAGTTCTTGGTTAAATAATCAAAAAGAAATAGACTTGAATTATGACTTCTTTAGCTATGATGCTGTGACATTAGATGAGTTGGAATCTCGCACAGTAGCTTTACGTTCACGAAAACATGATAAAGGTTTGAAACTAGATTTTAAAGAGTTTCCAAATTTAATAGTATGGTCAACTCTTAATAAAGGGCCTTTTATTGCCTTGGAACCATGGTCAGGTTTGTCTACTTCAATAGAAGAAGGAGATAGACTGGAAGATAAGAAAGATGTTAAAATTATAAAACCTAGTGATTTTGATCAGGTTGGATTTGATATCGAGATTTTATAAAAAATAAACAAAAACAAACATAAATTGTTGACTTTTCCAACTAATCGTAGTATATTATGTTTATAAAGAACAATTTGTGTTTATTTTAACAAGATTACTGTTCTGGCTTTTCTCTGAAGAAAGCTTATTAAGAAACGAATAAGATATTTGTTCTTAATTTAAATTATTGTCAACAAAACTACTAGTAACTATTTGAGAAAGGTCTCTTTTAGGCTAGAATCAGAAAGTTTTACTGGTCTATTATAAAAAAGGAGTATACAATATGGCTATTGTTATTGGTGCAGATGCTGCAGGTTTAAGATTGAAAGAAGTTGTAAAAGACTTCTTGGAAAAAGAAAACTTCCACGTAGTGGATGTTACAGCAGAAGGTCAAGACTTTGTTGATGTAACTCTAGCAGTTGCGGAAGAAGTCAAGAAAGAAGAACAAAACCTTGGTATCGTCATTGATGCTTATGGTGCAGGTCCGTTTATGGTTGCTACTAAAATCAAAGGAATGGTTGCTGCAGAAGTATCTGATGAACGTTCAGCTTATATGACTCGCGGTCACAACAACTCACGTATGATTACGATGGGTGCTCAACTTGTTGGTGATGAATTAGCTAAAAACATTGCTAAAGGCTTTGTAAATGGTAAATACGACGGCGGTCGTCACCAAATCAGGGTCGACATGTTGAACAAAATGTGCTAATTTTTATATTGAAAGAAAGGTAAGATAAAATGAGAATTGCAATCGGATGTGACCACATCGTAACAAATGAAAAAATGGCGGTTTCAGAATTTTTGAAATCTAAAGGACATGAAGTCATCGACTTTGGTACTTATGACCACGCTCGTACCCACTATCCAATCTTTGGTAAAAAAGTTGGTGAAGCAGTAGTTAGTGGCCAAGCTGATCTTGGTGTATGTATCTGTGGTACTGGTGTAGGTATCAATAATGCTGTTAACAAGGTTCCTGGTGTTCGTTCTGCTTTGGTTCGCGATATGACAACAGCTCTATATGCAAAAGAACAATTGAATGCCAACGTAATCGGATTTGGTGGTAAAATCACTGGTGAATTGCTCATGTGTGATATCATTGAAGCTTTCATCAACGCTGAATACAAACCATCAGAAGAAAACAAAAAATTGATTGCTAAAATCCAACACGTTGAAACTCATAACGATCATCAAACTGATGCCAACTTCTTTACAGAGTTCCTTGAAAAATGGGATCGCGGTGAATACCACGACTAAGAGGTGACTTATGATTTTAACAGTCACAATGAACCCATCCATTGATATTTCCTATCCTTTGGATGAACTGAAAATTGACACTGTCAACCGTGTGGTGGATGTCACTAAAACTGCTGGTGGTAAAGGTCTTAACGTTACTCGTGTCCTATCCGAATATGGTGACTCCGTAGTCGCAACAGGACTTGTCGGTGGTAAACTTGGTGATTTTTTAGTAGAAAATATTGATGATAAAGTTAGCAAACGTTTCTTCTCTATTCAAGGTGAAACCCGTAACTGTATCGCAATTCTACATGGAGAAAACCAAACAGAAATCCTAGAAAAAGGTCCTGAAGTTCAAGAAAAAGAAGGTCAAGATTTCTTGGCTCATTTCAAAGAACTTTTAGAGACTGTAGAGGTAGTGGCCATTTCAGGTAGTCTACCAGCAGGACTTCCAGTGGAATATTATGCTAGTCTGGTTGAACTTGCGAATCATGCTGGGAAACCTGTTGTATTGGACTGTTCAGGAGCTTCACTTCAGGCGGTTCTTGAATCTCCACATAAGCCAACAGTTATCAAACCCAATAATGAAGAATTATCTCAACTTTTAGGAAGAGAAATTTCTAAAGACTTGGATGAATTAAAAGAAGTCCTTCAAGAACCACTATTTGATGGAATCGAGTGGATTATCGTTTCCTTAGGTGCTAATGGTGCCTTTGCTAAACACGGTAACACTTTCTACAAAGTAGATATTCCAAGAATTCAAGTAGTAAATCCAGTCGGTTCTGGCGATTCTACAGTGGCAGGTATTGCTTCAGGTCTTTTCCATAAAGAAACGGATCAAGAACTGCTGATCAAGGCAAATGTCCTTGGTATGCTTAATGCTCAAGAAAAAATGACCGGTCATGTCAATATGGCTAACTATCAAGGTCTCTATGACCAATTAATTGTAAAAGAGGTATAAAATGGTTTTAACAGAAAATAAACGCGCTTGTATGCAAAAACTCTCTGATGAAAATGGTATCATCTCAGCTCTTGCTTTTGACCAACGTGGTGCTTTGAAACGTCTCATGGCTCAATACCAAACAGAAGAGCCAACAGTTGCTCAAATGGAAGAACTTAAAGTATTAGTAGCAGATGAATTGACTAAATATGCTTCATCTATGCTACTTGACCCTGAGTACGGACTTCCAGCTACAAAAGCTCTTGATCCAAATGCTGGTCTTCTCCTTGCTTATGAAAAAACAGGATACGATACAACAAGTACAAAACGCTTGCCAGACTGCTTGGACATTTGGTCTGCAAAACGTATCAAAGAACAAGGTGCAGATGCTGTTAAGTTCTTGCTTTACTATGACGTAGATAGCTCTGACGAACTCAACCAACAAAAACAGGCCTACATTGAACGTATTGGTTCTGAGTGTGTAGCTGAAGATATTCCATTCTTCCTTGAAATCTTGGCTTACGATGAAAAGATTGCTGATGCAGGTTCTGCTGAATACGCTAAAGTAAAACCACACAAAGTTATTGGTGCTATGAAAGTCTTCTCAGACCCACGCTTTAACATTGATGTTTTAAAAGTGGAAGTTCCAGTTAACGTGAAATACGTTGAAGGATTTGGCGATGGCGAAATCGTTCATACACGTGAAGAAGCAGCGGCCTTCTTTAAAGCTCAAGACGAAGCTACTAACTTGCCATACATTTACTTGAGTGCAGGTGTATCAGCTAAGCTCTTCCAAGAAACTCTTGTATTTGCCCACGAATCAGGTGCAAACTTCAATGGTGTTCTTTGTGGACGTGCAACATGGGCTGGATCAGTTGAAGCTTACATCAAAGATGGTGAAGCGGCAGCTCGCGAATGGCTTCGTACAACTGGTTTTGAAAACATTGATGAACTCAATAAAGTACTTCAAAAAACAGCAACTTCATGGACTGAACGTGTATAAACTCCCTATATCTGTCTTTTAAATCTACTAATTTTAAAAAAAGTTAGATGAAAAGGTTTACAAAAACAAAATCTTGTGATATACTGAAATCACAAGTTAATAAGAGTGAGTGTTACTAAGTAATATTAGGCATGATCACAGATGACTCAGAAATTTATTTTCAGGGTCATTTGTGGTCATTTTTTATACTCTAGCTCTTAAATGACAGAACAAGGAGGTCGACATGTATCGGATATTAAATCCAATGAATAACAATGTTTCTCTTGTGCGAAATAGCAAGGGAGAGGAGTTGATCGTAGTCGGTAAGGGTATTTCGTTTGGTAAGAAGAAGGGAGATTTGATTTCTGAGGATCAGGTTGAAAAAGTCTTTCGGATGAAGACTGAAGAATCTCGAGAAAATTTTATGACTTTACTCAAGGATGTTCCGTTAGACTTTATTACCGTTACTTATGAAATTATCGATAATCTTTCAAAAAAATACCAATATCCTGTTCAAGAGTACCTCTACGTAACCTTGACAGACCATATCTATTGTTCTTATCAAGCGATTAGCCAAGGGCGTTATAAGGATAGTAATTTACCTGATATTTCAAAGGAGTATCCTATTGCTTTTCAAATAGCTCAAGAGTCTTTTGAAATCTATAATAGTAAACTATCTGGTAATTTACCAAAGGATGAAATAAAAAGAATAGCCTACCACTTTATTAATGCCGAGGGTGAGAATGAGGTTGAAGTTGCAGAAGCTATTGATAAGAGAAAGGAAATCATAAAGAAGGTTGAGAGTCTTCTCAGGAGCTATAACATTCAAAGAACCCAAGAAAATAATAATTTCTACGATCGTTTTATGATTCATCTAAATTATTTCTTGGATTACCTTGATCGTAGTCGCGATGATAATCAATCCTTGCTCGATATGGAAGAACATATAAAAAACACCTATCCAGAAGCATTCGAGATTGGTAGTAAAATTTATGAAGTTATTGCACGGGAAACGGGTGTTGACCTTTATAAGAGTGAACGAGTTTACCTTGTTCTACATATTCAACGTTTATTGACATAATATTACTAAAAACTATATAAGGAGAAGTCTATCATGAATAGAGAAGAAGTAACATTGCTAGGTTTTGAGATTGTTGCCTATGCTGGCGATGCTCGTTCAAAACTATTGGAAGCCTTGAAGGCTGCTGAAGCTGGTGATTTTGCAAAAGCGGACGCTCTGGTAGAGGAAGCTGGTAGCTGTATTGCAGAGGCCCACCACGCGCAAACAAGTCTATTGACTAAGGAAGCTGCTGGTGAGGATTTAGCCTATAGCGTGACCATGATGCATGGCCAAGATCACCTGATGACAACAATCTTGCTAAAAGATTTGATGCATCATTTAATTGAACTTTATAAAAGAGGAGCTAAATAATGAATAAGTTAATTGCCTTTATCGAGAAAGGAAAACCTTTCTTTGAAAAACTATCTCGTAATATCTATCTTCGTGCTATTCGTGATGGATTTATCGCAGGAATGCCAGTCATTCTATTCTCAAGTATTTTTATCTTGATTGCCTTTGTGCCTAATTCATGGGGATTCCAGTGGTCAGATGATGTAGTGGCACTATTGATGAAACCTTATAGCTATTCAATGGGTATTCTCGCACTTTTGGTTGCTGGTACAACTGCTAAATCTTTAACAGACTCTGTTAACCGTAGCATGGAAAAAACTAACCAAATCAACTATATGTCAACTCTATTAGCTGCTATTGTTGGGTTATTGATGTTGGCAGCTGACCCAATTGAAGGAGGCTTTGCAACAGGTTTCCTCGGAACAAAAGGTTTGCTTTCAGCTTTTCTAGCAGCCTTTGTGACTGTAGCAATCTATAAGGTTTGTGTGAAGAATAATGTTACTATTCGAATGCCTGACGAAGTTCCACCAAATATCTCACAGGTCTTTAAAGATGTTATTCCATTTACGCTTTCTGTCGTTTCCCTTTACGGTCTTGACTTACTTGCTCGTCATTTTGTTGGTGCAAGTGTAGCAGAATCAATCGGTAAATTCTTTGCGCCTCTATTCTCAGCAGCAGACGGTTATGTTGGTATTACGATTATTTTCGGTGCCTTTGCATTCTTCTGGTTTATTGGTATTCACGGCCCATCTATCGTTGAGCCTGCGATTGCAGCGATTACTTATGCAAATGCCGAAGTCAACTTAAACCTTCTTCAACAAGGTATGCACGCTGATAAGATCCTTACATCTGGTACACAAATGTTTATCGTCACTATGGGTGGTACTGGTGCAACTCTTGTTGTTCCGTTCATGTTTATGTGGTTATGTAAATCAAAACGAAATCGTGCTATTGGACGTGCTTCAGTAGTTCCTACATTCTTCGGTGTAAACGAACCAATCTTGTTTGGTGCACCGCTTGTTTTGAACCCAATCTTCTTTATCCCATTCATCTTTGCACCAATTGCAAACGTATGGATCTTTAAGTTCTTTATTGAAACACTTGGCATGAACTCATTTACTGCCAACCTTCCATGGACTACACCAGGACCTCTTGGTATTGTTCTTGGTACAAACTTCCAGTTCTTATCATTCGCTCTTGCAGCATTGTTAATTGTAGTAGATATTGTTATCTACTATCCATTCCTCAAGGTTTATGATGAACAAATTCTTGAAGAAGAACGTTCAGGTAAAGCTAATGATGAATTAAAAGAAAAAGTAGCTGCAAACTTTAACACTGCAAAAGCAGATGCTATTCTTGAAAAAGCTGGAGTAGATTCAGCACAAAATACAATTACTGAAGAAACAAACGTCCTCGTTCTTTGTGCGGGTGGAGGAACAAGTGGTCTTCTTGCCAATGCTTTGAATAAAGCCGCAGAAGAGTATAAAGTTCCAGTTAAAGCTGCAGCAGGTGGTTATGGAGCCCACCGTGAAATGTTGCCAGAATTTGACCTTGTTATCTTGGCGCCTCAGGTTGCTTCCAACTTCGAAGATATGAAAGCTGAAACTGATAAATTAGGTATCAAACTTGCTAAGACAGAAGGTGCACAGTACATCAAGTTAACACGTGATGGAAAAGGTGCTCTCGCATTCGTTCAGGCGCAATTTGAAGAATAAGAACTAAAAAGTGAGATGGAGATGGATGGCTCACTAACTCCTCTCCCCTCACTTTTCATTTTATCAAATCAAGAAATAGGTGAAAAAATGACAAAAACACTTCCTAAAGATTTTATTTTTGGTGGGGCAACTGCTGCCTATCAAGCAGAAGGAGCTACCCATACTGACGGAAAAGGACCAGTTGCTTGGGACAAATACTTAGCTGATAACTATTGGTATACAGCAGAACCAGCAAGTGATTTCTACCATAAATATCCAGTAGACTTACAGTTGGCTGAAGAATATGGCGTCAATGGTATTCGTATTTCTATTGCTTGGTCACGTATTTTCCCAACTGGCTATGGTGAAGTAAATCCAAAAGGGGTAGAATTCTATCATAAGTTATTTGCAGAATGTCATAAACGTCATGTAGAACCATTCGTAACTCTTCACCACTTTGATACTCCTGAAGCTCTTCACTCAAACGGAGACTTCTTGAATCGTGAAAATATCGAACACTTCGTAGATTATGCAGCCTTCTGTTTTGAAGAATTCCCAGAAGTCAACTACTGGACAACCTTCAATGAAATTGGCCCAATCGGAGATGGTCAATACTTAGTAGGAAAATTCCCTCCAGGGATTCAGTATGACCTTGCCAAAGTCTTCCAATCTCACCATAATATGATGGTTTCTCACGCACGTGCAGTGAAATTGTACAAAGACAAAGGCTACAAAGGTGAAATCGGGGTTGTTCACGCCCTTCCAACTAAATATCCATTGGATCCTAAAAATCCTGCAGACGTTCGGGCTGCTGAGTTGGAAGATATCATCCACAACAAATTTATCTTGGATGCTACTTACCTTGGTCACTATTCAGATGCAACCATGGAAGGGGTAAATCACATCTTATCCGTTAATGGTGGTGAGTTGGATCTTCGAGACGAAGACTTTGTGGCACTTGAAGCAGCTAAAGACCTAAATGATTTCCTTGGAATTAACTACTACATGAGTGATTGGATGGAAGCATTTGATGGTGAAACTGAAATCATCCACAACGGTAAAGGGGAAAAAGGAAGCTCTAAGTACCAAATTAAAGGTGTTGGTCGTCGTGTAGCTCCTGACTATGTACCTCGCACTGACTGGGACTGGATTATTTATCCTCAAGGTTTGTATGACCAAATCATGCGCGTCAAGAAAGACTATCCAAACTACAAGAAAATCTATATCACAGAAAACGGACTTGGATACAAAGATGAGTTTGTGGACAATACGGTTTACGATGATGGCCGTATTGATTATGTGAAACAACACTTGGAAGTATTGTCTGATGCGATTGCAGATGGTGCAAACGTCAAAGGATACTTCATCTGGTCATTGATGGACGTTTTCTCATGGTCTAATGGTTATGAAAAACGTTACGGACTTTTCTATGTTGATTTCGATACACAAGAACGTTATCCTAAGAAATCAGCTCATTGGTATAAGAAAGTAGCTGAAACAGGCCTTATTGAGTAGATTTAACGATAAAAAAAGTCTCACCAATGGTGAGACTTTTTAAGGTGTCGATTTAATAATTTTTGTTTGTTTAGACAAAGTTTTTAGGGTTTCTTGGCTAAGTTTTGAATCTGAAATAATTGTATCAATATCAGCAATGTTATAGAAAGTATAAAAATCAAACTTATTAAATTTACTGTGGTCAGCAAGAAGAATCTTTTTATTAGAATTATTTAATGCTAGCTTTTGGACTTCGCCTTCATCTTCGCTAAAAGTAGCGATAGCATGATCTTTTATACCATTGCAACTAACAAAAGCTTTAGAGTATTGAAGACTTTCGATATCTTGGAGCGTTAAGGTTCCGACAAAGGCACCGGTGATTTCTCGATAATTTCCACCAATCAAAATTAAATCAGTCAGTTTTCGTTCATTCAAAATAATGAAAACAGGAAGGCTATTTGTTACTACACGAATATTATCTATTGGAAGTTCACGCGCAAAGAACTCAAGAGTAGTACCTGGACCGATAAAAATCGTTTCTCTTTCTTCGACTAAATGACCAGCAAATTTTGCGATTTCTTGTTTTTCAGCAATCTGAAGACCTTGTTTTTCGATATTCGAGCGTTCATTTGCTAATAGAGAACCAGAGCGAAGTTTTTCAGCGCCTCCATGCACTCGAACAAGTAGGTCCTTGTCAGCTAACTCTTGCAGATAACGTCGAGCAGTCATATCAGAAATATCTAAACGATTCATTATTTCTTTGACTGTGATGGTTCCTCTTGTACTGACAATCTCTAAAATCACATCTAGTTTTTCTTGTTTTAGCATTGAATCACCCCCATATCCAATATCATTTTATCACATTTTAAACATCTAAGCAACTTAAACAAAACAAAAATAAACAAAAACAAAAAACATCTGTGTTTGTTTTTAACTCAGATGTTTTTATAATTTTTTATTAGTCTAATCCGTAGTTATAATCATCGTCCTGCATAGCTTCAACTTCACCAAGTAGATATCCGTTACCAACTTGAGAGAAGAAGTCGTGGTTGGATGTACCAGTTGAAATTCCATTCATAACAATTGGGTTTACATCGTCAGCTGAGTCAGGGAAGAGAGGATCTTGTCCTAGATTCATAAGAGCTTTATTGGCGTTGTAGCGAAGGAATGTTTTGACTTCTTCAGTCCAACCAACACCATCATATAAACTCTCTGTATAACCTTCCTCATTTTCATAAAGTGTGTAAAGAAGGTCGTACATCCAATCTTTTAATTTTTCTTGCTCTTCTTCTGGTAATTCGTTGAAACCAAGTTGGAATTTATAACCAATATATGTTCCGTGAACTGACTCGTCTCGAATGATGAGTTTGATGATTTCAGCAACGTTTGCCAACTTGTTATTTCCTAGATAGTAGAGTGGAGTGAAGAAACCAGAGTAGAAGAGGAAGGTTTCAAGGAATACACTAGCTACTTTCTTTTCAAGTGGTGTTCCGTTAAGGTAAATCTCATTGATGATTTGTGCCTTTTTCTGAAGATATGGGTTTGTATCAGTCCATTCAAAGATTTCTTCAATCTCAGTCTTGGTATTCAAGGTTGAGAAAATAGAAGAATAAGATTTAGCGTGGACAGATTCCATGAATTGGATGTTGTTAAACACAGCTTCCTCATGTGGTGTACGGATATCTGCACGTAACGCTTGAACCCCTGTTTCAGACTGCATGGTATCCAAAAGTGTCAAACCGCCAAAGACTTTTCCTACCAAGTCTTTTTCTTGATTTGATAACTTTCTCCAGTCATCTAAGTCATTAGATAAAGGAATACGTGTATCCAACCAAAATTGTTCTGTTAGTTTTTCCCATGTTGATTTATCGATGACATCTTCGATGGCATTCCAGTTAATGGCTTTGTAGTAAGTTTCCATTACAAATCTCTTTCTTTTGATTTTATTAAAATAGTGATGAATGTTCTAGCCTTGTGTGATTGGGTTACCGCACAAAAAGTCGGTACTCCGACTTTTTGATGTTACCTTATCTTTGTAAACAAGATTTTAGTGAGGTTTTAAATCACACAGCTTTCACATTGGTTAGCACCAACTTCACCGCCGTCATCTGTGTAGGTACGAACGTAGTAGATAGACTTAATGCCCTTGTTAAAGGCGTAGTTACGAAGGATAGATAGGTCACGTGTTGTTTGTTTGTTCTCTTTCTTCCATTCGTAAAGACCTGTTGGGATATCACTACGCATGAAGAGAGTGAGTGAAAGTCCTTGGTCTACGTGCTCAGTTGCAGCAGCATAGACATCGATAACTCTACGCATATCCATGTCATAGGCAGAAGTGTAGTAAGGAATAGTTTCAGTTGATAGTCCTGCAGCAGGATAGTAAATCTTACCAATTTTCTTCTCTTGACGTTCTTCAATACGTTGAGTAATCGGGTGGATAGAAGCAGACACGTCATTGATGTAGCTGATAGAACCATTCGGCGCTACAGCAAGACGGTTTTGATGGTAAAGTCCATCTGCTTTAACTTTATCACGAAGTTCAGCCCAATCAGCTGCAGACGGGATAAAGATTCCTTCAAAGAGTTCTTTAACACGATCAGATTTTGGAACAAATTGACCAGACGTATACTTATCGAAATAAGTACCATTTGCATAGTCTGACTTCTCAAAGTTGTGGAAGGTAATGCCACGTTCACGCGCAATATTGTTTGATTCTACCAAAGTCCAGTAATTCAAAAGCATAAAGTAGATGCTTGTAAATTCAACAGACTCAGGAGATCCATATTCGATTAATTGCTGAGCAAGATAGCTGTGAAGCCCCATGGCACCAAGTCCAAATGTATGAGCTTGGCTATTTCCGTGGTCAATAGTTGGAACAGCAACGATGTGAGAGCTATCTGTTACAAAGGTCAAAGCGCGAACCATTGCACGAATAGAACGTCCAAAGTCAGGTGATGTCATCATATTTACAACGTTTGTTGAACCAAGGTTACATGAAACATCAGTACCCATTTGAAGGAATTCTTGCGCATCGTTGATAAGACTTGGCTCTTGGACTTGAAGAATTTCTGAACACAAGTTACTCATGATAATCTTACCATCGACAGGGTTTGCGCGGTTAGCTGTATCAATATTTACTACGTAAGGATAGCCAGATTCTTGTTGCAATTTAGAAATTTCTGTTTCCAAATCACGGGCCTTAATTTTTGTCTTACGGATGTTTGGATTTGCTACCAACTCATCGTATTTTTCTGTGATATCGATATAGTTGAAAGGTACGCCATACTCTTTTTCTACAGAGTATGGGCTGAAAAGGTACATTTCCTCATTCTTACGTGCTAATTCGTAGAATTTATCTGGTACCACAACACCAAGTGAAAGAGTCTTGACACGAATTTTTTCATCAGCATTTTCTTTCTTAGTAGAAAGGAAAGCAATAATGTCTGGGTGGAAGACGTTAAGGTAAACAACCCCAGCCCCTTGACGTTGACCTAGTTGGTTAGAGTAAGAGAAGCTATCTTCGAAAAGCTTCATAACTGGTACGACACCAGAAGCAGCCCCTTCATACCCTTTGATAGGTGCTCCAGCTTCACGAAGGTTGCTGAGGGAAATTCCGACACCACCACCGATACGTGAAAGTTGAAGAGCTGAGTTGATAGAACGTCCAATAGAGTTCATATCATCTGTTACCTGAATCAAGAAACAGGATACCAATTCACCACGACGTGCACGGCCTGCATTCAAGAAAGAAGGTGTAGCTGGCTGGTAACGCTGGTGGATGATTTCATTGGCAATATCAATTGCGATAGCTTCATCACCATCAGCAAAGTAAAGAGCGTTAAAGAAGACACGGTCTTCCATGCTCTCAAGATAGTACTCTCCGTCATTAGTTTTCAAGGCATATTGATTGTAAAACTTGTATGCTGCCATGAAAGACTTGAATTGGAAGTTTTGATCCTTAATAAATTGGTAAAGCTCTTCTAAGAATTCTGGACGATATTTCTTGATAAACGCTGTTTCGATATAATCTTGTTTAATAAGGTAATCGATTTTATCAGTGATAGAATCAAAAACCATAGAATTTGGTACAACATTTTCTTTAAAGAAAGCGTCCAAGGCTTCTTTATCTTTGTGGAGCATGATTTGTCCATTAACAGGACGGTTGATTTCATTATTTAGACGGAAGTAAGTTACATCCTCAAGTTGTTTTAATCCCATAAAATTTCCTTTAATTCATTACAAAAGAAAGGCTTCTAAGATTGACATAGAAGCTTTTAATCCTGATACTTAAGCAAGTTCTTTAAGTTTTGCTGGTTGGAAACCAGAGAAAACTTCAGTTGGTGTTTGAATGATAGGAGCAGCGCTGAAGCCTAGCTCTTTAACTTGTTCAATAAATTCAGGTTGTTCATCAAGATTAATTTCGCGATATACGATGTTGTTACTATCTAAGAATCGTTTGGTCATTTTACATTGAACACAATTGTTTTTAGAATAAACTGTTACCATTCTGTAACTCCTCTTTCAAAATTTAATTACTTCTTAAGTATATCAGAAAAAAAATCTTTGTCAACGAAGAAAAACTAAATATTGTAGATTTTTTTTAGATGAGAGTTATCTAAACACAATATATAGTGATTGCAAAAAAATAAAACCCATAAATAACAGCGTTTTCTAAATGTTAAAATCATAAAAAACTACATGATGTATTTTGATACATAAAATAGAAGATTTTCAGCAAGTTATCTGAAAGGAAAAAGAAGAAATCCCATAAAATGCTTGAAAAAATTCCTAGAAGATGATATAATACCAAATTGTAAGGGTTATCAGATATAACTCAAAAAGAAAACATTTAAAGGAGAGTCAAATTATGGCTTCTAAAGATTTCCACGTAGTGGCAGAAACAGGTATTCACGCACGCCCAGCAACATTGTTGGTACAAACTGCTAGCAAATTTGCTTCAGATATTACTCTTGAGTACAAAGGTAAATCAGTTAACCTTAAATCTATCATGGGTGTTATGAGCCTTGGTGTTGGTCAAGGTGCTGACGTTACAATCACTGCTGAAGGTGCAGACGCTGATGACGCTATCGCTGCTATCTCAGAAACAATGGAAAAAGAAGGATTGGCATAAGGATATGACAGAAATGCTTAAAGGAATCGCAGCATCTGATGGTGTTGCAGTTGCTAAAGCATATCTACTCGTTCAACCGGATTTATCATTCGAGACTATTACAGTCGAAGATACAAATGCAGAAGAGGCTCGTTTGGATGTTGCTCTTGAAGCTTCTCAAAACGAGCTTTCTCTTATCCGCGAGAAGGCTGTAGGTACGCTTGGTGAAGAAGCGGCGCAAGTATTTGACGCTCACTTGATGGTTCTTGCTGACCCTGAATTAATCGGTCAGATTAAAGAAACAATTCGTGCTAAGAAAGTAAATGCAGAAGCAGGTCTGAAAGAAGTTACAGACATGTTTATCACAATCTTTGAAGGCATGGAAGACAACCCATACATGCAGGAACGTGCAGCGGATATTCGCGACGTTACAAAACGTGTTTTGGCAAATCTTCTTGGCAAAAAACTGCCAAACCCAGCTTCAATCAATGAAGAAGTGATTGTGATTGCACATGACTTGACTCCGTCTGATACTGCTCAATTGGACAAAAATTTTGTAAAAGCTTTTGTAACAAACATTGGTGGACGTACAAGTCACTCAGCTATCATGGCTCGTACACTTGAAATTGCAGCTGTATTGGGTACAAACAACATCACTGAACTTGTAAAAGATGGTGACGTTTTGGCTGTTTCAGGTATTTCAGGTGAAGTCGTTATCAACCCAACTGAAGAACAAATTGCAGAATTCAAAGCAGCTGGTGAAGCTTACGCTAAACAAAAAGCTGAATGGGCTCTTTTGAAAGATGCTAAAACTGTTACTGCAGATGGTAAACACTTTGAGTTGGCAGCTAATATCGGTACACCTAAAGACGTTGAAGGTGTGAACGAAAATGGTGCTGAAGCTGTTGGTCTTTATCGTACAGAATTCTTGTACATGGATTCTCAAGATTTCCCAACGGAAGACGACCAATACGAAGCTTACAAAGCAGTTCTTGAAGGTATGAACGGTAAACCTGTTGTCGTTCGTACAATGGATATCGGTGGGGATAAAGAACTTCCTTACTTCGATCTTCCTAAAGAAATGAACCCATTCTTGGGTTACCGTGCTTTGCGTATCTCTATCTCTGAAACTGGTAACCAAATGTTCCGTACACAATTGCGTGCATTGCTTCGTGCATCTGTTCACGGTAAATTGCGTATCATGTTCCCAATGGTTGCTTTGTTGAAAGAGTTCCGTACCGCTAAAGCTATTCTTGAAAAAGAAAAAGCAAAATTGGTTGCTGAAGGTGTTGCTGTTGCGGATGATATCCAAGTTGGTATCATGATTGAAATTCCTGCTGCAGCTATGCTTGCTGACCAATTTGCTAAAGAAGTTGATTTCTTCTCAATCGGTACAAACGACTTGATTCAATATACAATGGCTGCTGACCGTATGAACGAACAAGTTTCATACCTTTACCAACCATACAATCCATCAATCCTTCGCTTGATTAACAACGTAATCAAAGCAGCTCACGCTGAAGGTAAATGGGCTGGTATGTGTGGTGAGATGGCTGGGGACCAAACAGCTGTTCCACTCCTTGTCGGAATGGGATTGGATGAGTTCTCAATGTCAGCTACTTCAGTACTTCGTACACGTAGCTTGATGAAGAAACTTGACACAGCTAAGATGCAAGAATACGCTAACCGTGCTCTTACTGAATGTTCAACAATGGAAGAAGTTCTTGAACTTTCTAAAGAATACGTTAACTTTGATTAAAGACATTAAAACCTTGTAGAACTAAACTACAAGGTTTTTTGTACTCTAATTTAAAAAGTCATCCTGTAAAATTTTCTAAAAATATGGTAAAATAGACAAAGGAAAAATACGGAGGCAACTATGCAAAACAGACCAATCATTATCGGAGTAACAGGGGGATCTGGTGGAGGAAAAACCAGTGTTTCTAAAGCAATTTTATCGCATTTTCCCAACGAAAAAATTGCCATGATTGAGCATGATTCCTACTATAAAGATCAATCTCATCTAACCTTTGAAGAACGTATAAAGACTAATTATGACCATCCTTTTGCTTTTGATACTGACTTGATGATTGCGCAAATCAAAGAATTGTTGGCAGGACGTCCTGTTGATATTCCTACCTATGATTATGCTGCCCATACAAGAAGCTCGAAAACCTATCGTCAAGAACCACAAGACGTATTTATAGTGGAAGGAATCTTGGTTTTGGAAGACAAACGTCTTCGTGATTTGATGGATATCAAGATTTTTGTGGACACTGATGATGATGTTCGTATCATCCGTCGTATTAAACGCGATATGGAAGAGCGTGGTCGTAGTTTGGATAGCGTTATTGATCAGTACCTTGGAGTCGTAAAACCTATGTATCATCAATTTATCGAGCCAACAAAGCGTTATGCAGATATCGTTATTCCAGAAGGAGTGACAAATACAGTAGCAATTGATTTACTGACAACAAAGATTGAAAAGATTTTAGAAGAAGCTCGTTTAGCCCAGTAATAGAAATAAAAAACTGTATCAAGAGATACAGTTTTTATTGTTTAATTTTTTCAAGTCTCGGAACAATGACGAGAGTTAAGAGGGCTGAGATAATTAATTCTGCGATTGAATTTGTTGAGATAACAGTCGCTAATAGTTTTTGAATATTTCCATCAAAAACATTACCAAAGAGAAAGAAGATACCACCTAAGACAAATACTGTATTAGTGAGTGAGCCAAGTGCACCTGCAAAGATGAGTCCAGCTCTTCCCTTTAGTAGTTTATAGACGAAATAAGGGGTCAAACCGATTAAGATACGAGGAACAATTGCGATCACAACTGAATAAAAGTTACCATTTGGTACAAATGGTGAGAAGAGATAGCTTGTTGGCAGGATTGTGAGAGTATTAACCGTTAAGCTAAGCATTCCCATCAGAAAACCTAAGGTTGCGCCAATTCTTGGTCCGTAGATAATACTTGCAATAATTACTGGAATGTGAACGATGGTTGGTTTGATTGGAAAGGGAAGTACATTAAATAAAATCGAGCTTAGTAAATGAATAACAATCATAATGGCAAAAAAGATAGCGATGGGAGCAATATTAGAGCGTTTGTTCATGAATTTTATCCTTTATTTCTTGTAAAATAGTTTCGAGATCAGCGAGAGCACCACGACCTGTATCCCCACAGGCCAGTAGAGAATCTTTGGGAGAAATAATTGTATAACCATAATTTTCTAAAGTTTTTAGATTAGCTTGGGTCGCAGGATGGTCATACATCTTTGTGTTCATAGCTGGAGCCAATAGTTTATGTACAAAGTGTGGCAAAGCAAGAGCAGTAGCAGTCACCATATTGTCAGCAAAACCGTGAGCTAATTTAGCGATTGTATTGGCTGTCGCAGGAACTACGATAAATAAATCTGTTTCTTTTCCTATTTGAATGTGATTCACTTGATCTGGAAAAGGTTCGTGCATGACATCGAGATGTACAGTATTTTGTGATAGTACTTGTAAAGTTAATGGCTGAATGAATTCTGTTGCTGACTGAGTCATAAGAACAGTAACAGAATGCCCCTGTTTTTTTATAGAACTAACTAGGTCAACTGTCTTGTATGCAGCAATAGATCCTGTAATAGCGAGTGTAATACGGGCCATAAAATTCCTTTCATTTAGTCATAACTTTTGATTTTCTCGAGGAGTAAATCAGCAATTTCATATTTACTCATAGCAGTTTGGAAAGAATTTTTTTCAACTAAGTAAGCCTTATGTTGCTCGCTACTAATCTGAGTAAGGTCGTTTGCGACAATTAAATCAGCTTGGTTCTTTTCAAGACTTTCCCGAGCAATTTGAATCAGATGTTCCTGGCTGACATCAACCAGTAATTTAAATCCAATCAGGTGAATGTTAGGATTCCATTCTTTAATAAGAGATATGATTTTTGGATTCTTCTTGAGAAATAGAACCTGAACGTCTTCCTTAGATGAGATTTTTGTTTCCTGATTTTTCTTATCTAAAAACTCTGTTAAATCTTGACTAGCTTCAACCTCATCAAAACCAGCCATATAGACAGGAGTGTAATCTGATACAGCCATAGAATGGATTAAGACTTGGTGATCCGTAACCTTATCTTTCATGACTTGCAGCAAATCAGCTGTATTTTTAATTTCGATGATGGTCAAGTTTGACTGACTAACTGGCTTAACAGCCTGAAGAGTGGTAATCAAACAAACTTCATGACCAGACTTTAGAAGAGTCTCGGTGATAATTTTTCCAAGTTTACCGGAAGAGTGATTGGTAATAGAACGAACTCGATCAATTTTTTCACTTGTACCACCAGAAGTAACTAAAATTTTCATAGAACTATTGTACAAAAAAATGAGCATTAAGTAAAATGAAAGTGATGTAACATAATTAAAAATTATAACTATATTATTATTGACAATTAATTTAATATATAAGATAATTATTTTAGTTGTATTTTAAGAGGGGAAGCCGTTATGGACTTTTTTAAATTTGCAGATAATATTGTTAAAGAAGCTAGTAAAGTAATTGATGATGCTAGTAAGACAACTGGTAGCGTACTTAATGAAGCTGGTAAAGCTTTAGATAGTACTGGAAAAGTTACAGGAGAGTTATTATCAAACTCTGTAAAAGTAATAGGAGATGTATCAAATAAGATAGGAAATGTTGTTTCAGATGTTTCAGGTCAAGCTACAATAGTAGCGAAAGATGCTTTTCAACAAGTAACTGAGGTAACATCTGACACATTTAATCAAGCTGGTAAAGTTGCAACTGAAGCAAAATCACAAATTGATTCAATAGATCTTTTTAATGACAAATTAAGGTCCGAAGCTGTTGCGAATTATCATGAATCTATTCAAATATATAATGAAAAAGCCACAGAACTGACGAACAAATCGACTGACCTTTATCAAACTAGAGACAAAGCGATTAAAGTTGTAAAAATCGTTGAAGAGAGAATTAGTAAGCTAGCAAATAAACCAAAAGAATTCGAAACAAAATTAGAAGAAATTAATATTGAAATTCAAAATTTTGAAGATAAACAGTTAGCTATTACTCAAGCTATCAAAGAAGCAGAATTAGCAAGTGGTAGTACGGCAGCTACAGCTTCTTTAAGTGCTTTAGGGATGACAGTCGCTACTTTAGGTCCTACTGCCGCTATGGGAGTCGCAACTACTTTTGGTGTCGCATCGACAGGAACAGCAATTTCTAGTTTAACAGGTGCAGCAGCAAATAGTGCGGCATTAGCTTGGTTAGGTGGAGGCAGTATAGCCGCAGGCGGAGGCGGTGTTGCTGCAGGCAATGCCTTTCTAGCTATGGCGGGGCCTGTTGGTTGGGGAATTGCAGGCTTAATGTTAACAGCTTCTGTCGGAGCAGGTGTTTTTGCTAATAAAAAAAATGAAGAAGTAGCTAAAGAAGCACTCGATGAACAAATGAAAATCGAGTTGTTAATAAGACAAACTGAAAAATCAATAATAGATATTACTGAATTAATTAATTTAATTGAAAAACAAACTGAAGGAATCTATTTAGCTAATTTGTCATTAATTGGGATGGACTATAGCATATTTACCGAAGAAGAAAAATATCAAGCAGGTAGTTTGGTAAATTCAACCCTTTCTCTGACAGAAATGATCAATAAGGAAATTAAAGTAAATGATGATTCAAGTTGCTAATAGGGCATTATATCAAGGTATAGGAGCATATGTAAATTGTCTAAATAATCTTAGAATTCAAGACTTACAAATTGCTATGAAGATAATAGAGGATGAAGCACGCAAAGTCGTCTTAAACAATGACAATGCTTCAAAAATCTTAAACTATACTAAAGACAATATTGAAGACGTTATTCTAAAGAAGCGTGGGGGAGACTACGGTGGTCACGGGTTTATAGCTGAATTTGCAGAAGCAGGAATTGTAAATGCAAGAAGAGCTATTGAAGGATTAAATCCTATTATAAAAGTATTGAATGATAATGGGCCAGCCGATTTATTAATTGGCAGAAATACCATTCAAATGAAGTTTTATAATAATTTACGTGATGAACTAGCTCAATCATTTCATTACAGTGAAAAAATGAAAATGATGTTTCCAAAAGATCACGTGTTAGTATACGAAAAAATTATGACTGGTGCCAAAGAAGTTGAATTTAATGGTAAAAGATTGTCTGTTAAACAAATTACGGATATACGACAAATGATTAATGATATTACTAAAAGCAAGGGACTTACTTCATATAAATCTTGGATGAAATCATCTATTTTAAATTATGATGATGCTCAAAAAAATTCAATTAACTCTCTTTTAGATTCTGAAGAAAAGAATATTCGTAAAACAGTTAGACTTAAACAACAAGAATTAAATAAAAAACGATTAGTAGCGCAAAAACATGCATTACCAAATTTAAAAGAAGCTACTAAGGTTGCAAGAAACGCAGCTTTTTTGCAAGGTGGTTTAGCTCTGTTGTCAAGTGTGTATGGAAAATGTAAAGAAGGAAAAAGTATTTTTGAATTCGAACAATCAGATTGGTTAGATTGTGGATTGAATTCATTACAAGGAGTTGCATGTGGAGCGATAACAGGATATTCAATTTACGGATTAACTAATATTTTTGGTATTAGCGCTCCAAATGCAAGTGCTTTAGTAATGGCTACTTATGGGATGATAGATGTCATTTTGAGATTCAGATCTTCTGAAATAACTCAAGATGAACTTATGAATCTTTTGACATTAAATGTAATAGATTCTTCTTTTGCTGCAATTGGAGCTTGTGTTGGTCAGATTATGATCCCAATACCTGTTCTAGGTTCTGTAGTTGGTTCAATAGCTACTTCAATAATTTTGGAAATAGGCAAAGGGTTTCTAAGTGACAGGGAACAGGAATTAATTCAAAATTACAGGGAAAACATAGATAGCCATATCAAAAACTTAGATGATAAATACAAGATTATTTTTAATGATATTATAGATAAATATCATAAACTAGGACGATTACAGGATTATTCATTTGATTTATCCCTTAATACTCGTCTCCGCTTTGAGTATTCAATTGAATTAGCTGAAAACTTAGAAATCTCTGATAATCAAATTTTGCATAACTTAGACGAAATTAACAACTATTTTCTAAATTAGAAAAATTTTTATAATAGTTAAAATCTATAAAGGCATATAAAAATTTAAATAGAGATAAAGAAAGTCTGTTATTTAGCGATATTCACGAACATTACTAATCATAATGACTGTTAAAAATCTTGTTTTATGATATAATGAATTAACACATTAGAGGCTAGAGGAGTTTTTTATGAAAACAGATATTGAAATTGCACAGAGTATTGAGTTAAAACCGATCGTTGATGTTGTTGAGAAACTTGGTATTTCTTACGATGATTTGGAGTTGTACGGAAAATACAAGGCTAAACTTAGCTTTGATAAAATCCGTGAAGTTGAGGCAAACCCAGTTGGAAAGTTGATTCTGGTTACAGCTATCAACCCAACACCAGCAGGTGAAGGGAAATCAACCATCACTATCGGGCTTGCAGACGCTTTGAATAAGATTGGTAAGAAAACCATGATTGCTATCCGCGAACCTTCCCTTGGACCTGTTATGGGTATCAAGGGTGGTGCTGCTGGTGGTGGTTATGCGCAAGTTTTACCAATGGAAGATATCAACCTTCACTTTACTGGTGATATGCATGCTATTACAACTGCAAACAATGCTCTTTCTGCCTTGATTGACAATCACTTACATCAAGGAAATGAGCTAGGTATCGACCAACGCCGTATTCTCTGGAAACGTGTAGTGGACTTGAATGATCGTGCTCTTCGTCACGTGACAGTTGGACTTGGTGGTCCTCTTAACGGTATTCCACGTGAAGATGGTTTTGACATCACTGTTGCTTCAGAAATCATGGCAATCCTTTGCTTGGCAACTGATATTGAAGATTTAAAACGTCGTTTGGCTAATATCGTTATCGGTTACCGTTATGACCGCACACCTGTTTCAGTGGGTGATCTACAGGTTGAAGGTGCCTTGGCATTGATTTTGAAAGACGCTATCAAACCAAACTTGGTTCAAACCATCTATGGAACACCTGCCTTTGTACATGGTGGCCCATTTGCCAATATCGCACACGGATGTAACTCTGTCTTGGCTACAACTACAGCCCTTCACTTGGCAGATTACACAGTGACAGAAGCAGGTTTTGGTGCAGACCTTGGTGCTGAGAAATTTCTGGATATCAAAACTCCAAACTTGCCAACAGCTCCAAGTGCAGTAGTCATTGTGGCGACTCTTCGTGCCCTTAAGATGAATGGTGGTGTTGCAAAGGATGCTCTGACAGAAGAGAATGTAGAAGCAGTACGTGTTGGATTTGCAAACTTAAAACGCCACGTTGAAAATATTCGTAAGTTCGGTATTCCAGCAGTTGTTGCTATCAATGAATTTGTTTCTGATACAGAAGCGGAAATCGCAGCCTTGAAAGAACTATGTGCTTCAATCGATGTACCAGTCGAATTAGCGAGCGTATGGGCTGATGGAGCTGAAGGAGGAGTTTCTCTAGCTGAAACTCTCGTAAAAACAATCGACGAAAACCCAGCAAACTACACACGTCTCTATGACAACTACCTTTCTGTTCAAGAAAAAATCGAAAAGATTGTGACTGAAATTTACCGTGGTAGCAAGGTTAACTTTGAGAAGAAAGCTCAAACCCAAATTGCACAAATCGTACAAAATGGTTGGGATAAACTGCCAATCTGTATGGCTAAGACTCAGTACAGTTTCTCAGATAATCCAAATGCACTTGGAGCACCTGAAAACTTTGAAATTACCATTCGTGAATTGGTACCAAAACTTGGTGCAGGCTTCATCGTTGCCTTAACTGGTGATGTCATGACTATGCCTGGACTTCCAAAACGTCCTGCCGCTCTCAACATGGATGTTGAAAGCGATGGAACTGTTCTTGGATTATTCTAATTCAAACACAAAAGACAACCTCTTAGATAAGGTTGTCTTTTTAACTACAAAAAACTCCTAGAAATCATCTAGGAGTTTAGTTTTTATTTCATAGTTGGGAAAAGAAGTACGTCACGGATAGTAGTAGTATCAGTGAGTAGCATGCAGAGACGGTCGATACCGATTCCCAAACCACCTGTTGGTGGCATACCATATTCAAGGGCTTCGATGTAGTCGTAGTCAATGCCAGTTGCTTCATCGTCACCAAGTTCTTTGGCTTTGGCTTGGGCTTCAAATCGGCTAAGCTGATCGATTGGATCGTTCAATTCAGTAAAGGCATTTCCGTATTCTTTAGTCATAATGAAGAGTTCAAAACGGTCAGTGAAACGTTCATCTTCAGGATTTTTCTTAGCAAGTGGTGATACAGCTACTGGGTGACCATAGACAAAGGTTGGTTGAATTAAGGTTTCTTCAACAAATTCTTCAAAGAAAGCATTGATAATGTGACCGACTTCTGTATAGTGTTTCTCAACTGGAACTTTCTTGTCAGCTGCGATAGCTTTAGCTTCTTCGAAAGTCATATCTTGCCAGAAATCAACCCCTGTGATTTCCTTAATGGCATCCACCATGTGTACACGTTTAAATGGTTCGTTAAGTTTTATCTCAGTTCCTTGATAGATAACTGGAGCGTCGCCTTTAACAGCTTTTGCAACGTGTTGAATAATACCTTCAGTCAAGTCCATGATATCTTGGAAGTCTGCATAAGCTTGGTAAACCTCGATAGAAGTGAACTCAGGGTTGTGTGTAGCGTCCATACCTTCATTACGGAAGATACGCCCGATTTCGTAAACACGTTCCATACCACCGACGATAAGTCGTTTCAAGTGAAGCTCAGTCGCGATACGAAGCACCATGTCAATGTTTTGTGCATTGTGGTGAGTGATAAACGGACGAGCAGCAGCACCACCAGCTTCATTGTGAAGAACAGGTGTTTCAACTTCTAGGAAACCTTTTTGGTCAAGGTAACGACGAATTTCAGAGATGATTTTTGAACGAGTAACAAAACGTTCAAAGCTTTCACGGTTTGAAATCAAATCCAAGTAACGTTTACGATAAATGGTTTCAACGTCTGTTAAACCGTGGAATTTTTCTGGAAGCGGACGAAGAGCTTTAGACAAGTGAGTGATGTGTGTAGCCTTAATAGATAGTTCTCCCATATCGGTACGCATGACTTCACCTTCGACACCAAGGAAATCACCAAGGTCAGCTTTTTTAAAGATTTCGTAGTTTTCTTCACCGACAGCATCTTTACGAACGTAGATTTGGATTTGACCATCGCGGTCTTGAAGGTGGGCAAATCCAACCTTACCTTTACCACGTTTGGTAACAAGACGACCCGCAATAGTAGCAGTTTCGTTTAGTTCGTGTAGTTGTTCTTTATCAAGGTCAGCAAATTTATCTTTTAGTTCTTGAGAGTTAGCAGTACGTTCAAAACGTTTACCGAATGGATCAATTCCTTGTTCACGGAGCGCAGCCATTTTTTCACGGCGAACGATCTGCTGGTCATTCAATTCTTCCATATGTTCTGTTGACATGTGTTCCTCCTAATGAAATTCAAATTTTGAAATAATAAATCAATTTTTCACGGTACTCCCATTTTATCATAAAAAGTTAAGAAATTCACGGATATTCTATAAAAACTAAAAAGAACTTGACGTAATAGATCAAGTTCAATTATTTTTTTGATAAGAGGTATCGTTCCAAGTCTTAAGAGTAAATTTTTCAAAGTCGTCAGTCTCTAAAATTGTTAGACTTGCATTAGCCAAACCTCCATCTTTACGAAGCAGAGCTTCCTGATAGCCTATAAGCGTTCGAAGACTAGCAGTAAGGTTCGCTCCATGACCGACTAGTAATAGGTGCTCTGCCTTAGAATTTTTTAAGGACTTGATAAATTGGATGGTGCGCTGAGTTGTAGTGTAAAGTGATTCAGCTTCAAACATGCGAGTATCAAACTTAGCTAAGTTTGTTTTAAAGGCTTGAATTTGCTGAGGGTAGATAGCATTTAAAGTCGCAATTTTTAGACCTTCCAGTTTACCGAGGTGCCATTCTCTGAGTTCGGGAACACTTTCTAAGGGACATGGATTTGTCAGTTGACTTTGGATAATCTCAGCTGATTTTACCGCTCTTGGTAAATCACTCGAATAAATCTTGTCAAAAGGGATATCTTTAAGATACTGGCCCAGGTCTTTTAAAGTTTCAATAGATTCAGGGAGAAGAGGGGAATCTCCACCAGCGCCTTGAAAACGACCTTCTAGATTCCAGACTGTTTGACCATGGCGGACAAAGTAAAGTTTCATGAGTTACTTTCCTCCAAGATGTCTACAAAGCTGGCTTTTACATAGTTTGCCAGATCTTTAGGTGCGATGATGATACTGTGTCCGACCTCGCCAGCAGAGACAATCAATTCTTCCAATTCTAAAGCTGTTTCATCAATAAAAATAGGGTAGTTGTGTTTTTGACGGATACCTACAGGGTTATTAGCTCCATGGATATATCCAGTCGTTTTTTCTAAATCCTTTTGAGGAATCATGGCAACTTTTTTATTCCCAGAAATCTTTGCTAATTTCTTTTCAGAAAGGTGTTCGGTGATAGGAACAATTCCTATTACCGGACCAGTCTTATCACCCAATAATGCTAAGGTCTTAAAGATATGATTTCTATCATAACCAGAAGGAAGTTCTCCTTCTAAAGCATTGATTTGAATACCTTGATGGTCAACACCTGCCTTAGTCAAAATTTGCTCTACTAAGGTTTTTTTAACTTTAACTTTCTTAGCCATTATTTGTATTTATCCTCCAACTGACTCATCCAGATACCTAACCAAATGCCAAGAGCAAAAAAGAAGGCAACAATCACATAAGACACAAGAGATAAACCACTGTAGTTAATGCTTTCAGCATTACCCGCATTTGGAATCAATATCAAGAGTGTACTTGAAAGAACGATTGCAATGATGAAGTGATAAACACGAGAGTGATACTCTCGAAGAGCGTAGTCCATCAATTTTGAAAAAATAATAAGAGTAGCAGCAGCTCCAATTCCTATTGGAAGGAAGGTGCCAAATAAATCAAAAGTTTTAAATCCAGTTAACATTGGGGTATAGAGACCTAAAATCAAGAGAAGATTTGAGGGGCTCAATCCTGGAACTAAAATACCTAGAGCAAGAAGAGCACCAGCTAGGATAAAACTTGTGAAACTTGCGTTTAGTGAACCAACCACAAAGTTTAAAGCGTAAAGACCAATTCCAGAAACAATAAAGGTCACCCAAAACCAGATAAGATCGACATTGTCTCTTTCAGAATCTTGAGTAGCCTCTTTTACAAGACTAGGGACTGTACCAATAATAGCACCCGCAAAACTCCATAAAACATAAACTTGATAATGCTCTAGTAAGTACTCAATTGGATAAGAAAATAGCCCAATACCTAGTAACATACCGATAGCAACAGGTAAGAAATAAAGAATATCTTCTTTTAGGTTTTTAAATGGATGGGCAAGAAAACGAATCATTCTCTCATAGATACCCAAAATAGCTGCCAAGACTCCACCAGAAATACCAGGCAAGATAAATCCTAGTGCAATAACAATACCTTTAATTATTTTTGAAATCCAAGATAACATAAACTCTCTCCGTATTTATTCTCTAAAATTCTCTTCTTGTATTATATCACAAAGTAAGAGAAATAAAAAAAGCAAGCAGAAGTAATATCTGGCTTGCTGAATGAAATTAAGGTTTTAAGAATAATTTTCTAAACGTCTCTTGCTTATCTTTTGACAAAGAAATAAGATTTAGGTCTAGATGGTGTTCAAATCCAACCAGTTTACCCTTTGAGGTGTATTGATGAAGATCAAAGTCAAGGTCTGTATTTGGTGAACTTTCAAAGTAGCCTGAGTCAAGTCCGTAGGATGGAATCCAAATAGCAGAAAACTTATCTGTACTGATGCTATGTTCTTTCATGAAGTACACACCAATGTATATACCAATATTTTTAGCACCAAGTGATTCTAACTTAGCACGGAATGCCTCAACTCCTTGGTTCATATCTGACATTGTTTTTTCTTCAACGTCTAACCAATAGTAACTTGGGTTGTACGGCGAAGCTGAATTATAAAATGATTCAGCAGCCTTTTCCATATCCTCTACACTTTTTCCAGACACATAGGCATAGACAGCAACTGGAACATTTCTCTTTTGAAACTCAGCGATATGACTTTTATAAGCTTTATCAATACCATTTGTATAAGATGCATCGTTCTCAGTGGTAATCTGATTTCCTCCGTGGACTCGAACAATGACACCAGAGATATTTTGAGATAAAATATCGTAATTGATTTCCGATGGTCTCTGCCAACCAGAGATATCGATGATAGGCTTATCCAAGTTATGTAGAGCTTGTGTTTCTATTTGAACTGGATTTTGTTTGGTTTTTACAGGATGTTCTTCGAATCGTGGACGATTGAGAATCAAGAGTCCTATAAAAGCAGCAAATATAATAACTATAAAAGCTGGGCGAATTTTTTTTCTCATACTCCTATAGTTTATCGTAATTTGTAAAAAAAATCAAAAAATTTACTCAAAACGAAGTAGTGACAGTCATTAGCGTTAGGTTGAGATCAGCAAATTTGTGTATCGTGAAGTAAATTGTGGTATAATAATAAAGAATTTCTATAGAAAAGAGAAAAATATGGCAAATTATGCAATTATTTTAGCAGCGGGTAAAGGTACCCGTATGAAATCAGATCTACCTAAAGTTATGCACAAGGTTGCAGGAATTTCTATGCTTGAGCATGTTTTTCGTAGTGTAGGGGCAATCAAGCCTGAAAAAACAGTAACGGTTGTTGGTCATAAGGCAGAGCTAGTTGAACAAGTTTTAGCTGGTCAAACTGATTTTGTGAGACAGTCCGAACAATTAGGAACTGGTCATGCGGTTATGATGGCCGAGCCGATTCTTGAGGGCCTTTCTGGACAAACATTGGTTATTGCAGGTGATACACCATTAATCACGGGTGAAAGTTTGAAAAACTTGATTGATTTTCATGTGAATCATAAGAACGTAGCCACTATCCTTACCGCAGAAGCTGAAGATCCATTTGGTTATGGACGTATTGTTCGCAATGATAATGCTGAAGTACTAAGAATTGTTGAACAAAAAGATGCTACTGATTTTGAAAAGCAAATCAAAGAAATCAATACAGGAACATATGTTTTTGATAATGCTCGTCTCTTTGAAGCTCTTAAAAACATCAATACCAACAACGCTCAAGGTGAATACTATATCACGGATGTGATTGGAATATTCCGTGAAGCAGGAGAAAAAGTCGGAGCTTATACTCTTAAAGACTTTGATGAAAGTCTCGGAGTCAATGACCGTGTAGCGCTCGCCACTGCAGAAGCTGTTATGCGTCGTCGTATTAACCAAGCCCATATGGTAAATGGTGTTAGTTTTGTAAATCCAGAAGCGACATATATTGATATTGATGTTGAAATTGCTCCAGATGTACAAATTGAAGCTAATGTAACCATCAAAGGTTCTAGTAAGATTGGTGCTGAGACTATTTTGACGAATGGAACTTATGTTGTCGATAGTACTATCGGTTCAGGTGCAGTGATTACCAACTCTATGATTGAGGAGAGCACAGTTGCTGATGGTGTTACAGTCGGACCTTACGCTCATATTCGTCCAGGTTCTAGCTTGGCAAAAGATGTTCATATTGGAAACTTTGTTGAGGTGAAAGGTTCTAGCATTGGAGAAAATACAAAAGCTGGCCATTTGACATACATTGGTAACTGTGAAGTTGGTAGTGACGTCAACTTTGGTGCTGGTACTATAACAGTGAACTATGATGGGAAAAATAAATTCAAGACAGTCATCGGCAACAATGTCTTTGTTGGTTCTAATTCAACCATCATTGCTCCTGTTGAACTAGGAGATAACTCTCTTGTTGGCGCAGGTTCAACCATTACTAAAGACGTGCCTGCTGATGCTATTGCCATCGGTCGTGGCCGCCAAGTTAACAAAGACGAATATGCAACTCATCTCCCTCACCATCCTAAAAACAACTAGGAGCTAACCATGGAATTTGAAGAGAAAACACTCAGCCGTAGAGAAATCTATAAAGGTCCTATTTTCCAATTGGTACAAGATCAGGTTGAACTTCCTAATGGAAAAGGGACAGCTCAACGTGATTTGATTTTCCATAATGGTGCAGTATGTGTTCTTGCGGTTACTCCAGAAAATAAGATTGTTCTCGTCAACCAATATCGCAAGGCGATTGAAAAAGTTTCTGTTGAGATTCCTGCAGGGAAACTAGAAATTGGAGAAAATGCTGATCCTGAAGCGGCAGCCCTTCGCGAATTGGAAGAAGAAGCTGCCTACACTGGAAAACTAACTCTTTTGTATGATTTCTATTCTGCTATTGGTTTCTGTAATGAGCGATTAAAACTTTATTTGGCAAGTGATTTGACAAAGGTTAAAAATCCACGTCCACAGGATGAAGATGAAACTTTAGAATTACTTGAAGTTAGTCTTGAAGAAGCTAAACAACTGATCCAGTCTGGTGATATCTGTGATGCCAAGACTATTATGGCTATCCAGTACTGGGAATTACAAGAAAAATAGGGGAGGAACCTATGGGAAAACCTTTATTAACAGACGAAATAATCGAGCGTGCAAATCGTGGTGAAAATATCTCTGGTCCTACTTTAGTAGACGATCAAGAAACAAAGATATTATCGACTTCATCTCAACATTATAGAGCTTCACGTTCAAGTGACCATGGTTTTAGTCAAGATACCCTAACGATTGAGGTTGAACCACAAATCCATAAAAGTCGTCGAATTGAAAATACTAAGAGAAATGTTTTTAACTCAAAACTGAATAAGATTCTATTTGCTGTTATTCTTCTCTTGATTTTGCTAGTTTTAGCAATGAGATTTATTTAAGGGGAATGTCATGAAAATTGGAATTATAGCAGCTATGCCAGAAGAGCTAGTTTATCTGATTCAACATTTAGAAAACGCTCAAGAAGAGACGGTATTAGGAAATAAGTATCATACGGGTAAAATTGGTTCAGTTGAGCTTGTCTTAGTCGAGAGTGGTATCGGTAAAGTCATGTCTGCTATGAGTGTCGCAATCTTAGCTAATCACTTTAAAGTGGATGCTGTCATCAACACTGGTTCAGCTGGTGCTTTAGCAGAAGGAATCGAAGTTGGAGATGTAGTGATTGCTGATAAGTTAGCTTATCATGATGTTGACGTGACTGCTTTTGGTTATGAATACGGTCAGATGGCCCAACAACCACTTTACTTTGAATCAGATAAAGAGTTTGTTACTTTGATTCAAAAGAGCTTGTCTAAACTTAGCCAAAAATGGCATTTAGGTTTGATAGCGACCGGTGATAGTTTTATTGCAGGTGAAGATAAGATTAAAGCTATAAAAGAACATTTTCCTCAGGTGCATGCTGTGGAGATGGAAGGTGCAGCGATTGCTCAAGCAGCTCACGCGCTTAATCTACCTTTCTTGGTCGTTCGTGCCATGAGTGATAATGCTAACCATGAAGCCTCTATTTCATTTGATGAATTTATCGTAGAAGCTGGACGTCGCTCAGCAAAGGCGCTCTTGACACTTTTACAATCTATTCATGATTAATATAAAAAGAACACTTGTTAGTGTTCTTTTTTTAGGAAAAAAGGAAGCTTGTCTCTGATAGAGTTATTTTCAGTCTTTTTTGATATAATAGAAACATTGATTTGAAGAATAGGAATAGGAAGAGAAAATGAACCCTTTATTAAACGGTATGAATGACCGACAGGCTGAAGCGGTCCAAACAACAGAAGGTCCACTGCTAATCATGGCGGGGGCCGGTTCTGGTAAGACACGAGTTTTGACCCATCGTATTGCCTACTTAATTGATGAAAAGATGGTTAATCCCTGGAATATTTTAGCCATTACCTTTACCAATAAGGCTGCTCGTGAAATGAAAGAACGTGCCTACGGGCTTAATCCAGCTACACAGGACTGTTTGATAGCGACCTTTCACTCTATGTGCGTTCGTATCTTACGTCGTGATGCGGATCATATTGGTTACAATCGTAACTTTACCATTATCGATCCAGGTGAGCAGCGAACATTGATGAAACGCATTCTCAAACAGTTAAACTTGGATCCTAAAAAGTGGAATGAACGCTCTATTTTAGGGACCATTTCTAATGCTAAGAATGATCTGATTGACGATGTTGCTTATGCTGCTCAAGCAGGAGATTTATATACAAACATTGTCGCTAAGTGTTATGAGGCCTATCAAAAGGAACTCCGTCAATCTGAGTCAGTTGACTTTGATGATTTGATTATGTTGACCTTGCGTCTCTTTGATCAAAATCCCGATGTCTTGACTTACTATCAGCAAAAATTCCAATATATCCATGTTGATGAGTATCAAGATACTAACCATGCCCAGTACCAACTGGTCAAACTGTTAGCTTCTCGCTTTAAAAATATCTGTGTTGTTGGGGATGCGGACCAGTCTATCTACGGTTGGCGTGGTGCTGATATGCAGAATATCTTGGATTTTGAGAAGGATTATCCTCAAGCCAAGGTTGTCTTGTTAGAGGAGAATTACCGTTCAACAAAAACCATTCTACAAGCGGCTAATGACGTTATTAAAAACAATAAAAATCGCCGTCCTAAGAATCTATGGACTCAAAATGCGGATGGGGAACAAATTATTTACTACCGAGCAAACGATGAACAAGATGAGGCTGTTTTTGTAGCCAAAACCATCGATGAACTTGGTCGAAGTCAAAACTTCCTACACAAAGACTTTGCAGTGCTTTACCGTACCAATGCCCAGTCACGTACTATTGAGGAGGCCCTTCTCAAGTCCAATATTCCTTATACCATGGTTGGTGGTACCAAGTTCTACAGCCGAAAAGAAATCCGTGATATCATTGCTTACCTCAATCTCATTGCCAACCTAAGTGATAATATCAGTTTTGAGCGTATCATTAATGAACCAAAGCGTGGAATTGGACCAGGGACTGTTGAGAAGATTCGCGACTTTGCTAATTTGCAAGAAATGTCCATGCTGGATGCTTCAGCCAATATCATGTTATCAGGAATTAAGGGTAAAGCAGCCCAGTCTATTTGGGACTTTGCAAATATGATTCTGGATTTGAGGGAGAAACTGGACCAATTAACCATTACAGAGTTGGTTGAGGCTGTCCTTGAAAAAACAGGTTACGTTGATATTCTAAATGCACAAGCAACATTGGAGAGTAAGGCTCGGGTTGAAAATATCGAGGAATTCTTATCTGTTACCAAAAACTTTGATGACAATCCTGAAAGCCAAGAAGAGGAAACAGGACTAGATAAACTCAGTCGTTTCTTGAATGATCTTGCTTTGATTGCAGATACTGACTCTGGTAGTCAGGAGACGTCAGAAGTAACCTTAATGACCTTACACGCTGCCAAAGGGCTCGAGTTTCCGGTTGTCTTTATCATCGGGATGGAGGAGAATGTCTTTCCTCTTAGTCGTGCCTCTGAGGATCCTGATGAATTAGAAGAGGAACGTCGTTTGGCCTACGTAGGAATCACACGCGCCGAGAAAATTCTTTATCTTACCAATGCAAACTCTCGCTTGCTTTTCGGGCGTACAAGTTACAATCGTCCGACCCGTTTTATCAACGAGATTAGTTCAGATTTGTTGACCTATCAAGGTTTGGCTCGGCCAGCTAATTCAAGTTTTAAAGCATCATACAGTAGTGGTGGTACTACATTTGGGCAAGGAATGAGTCTGGCTCAGGCTCTTCAAGAACGAAAACGGAATACTGCGCCTACATCTATCCAATCAAGTGGTTTACCATTTGGACAATTTGCATCTACTAGTAAATCTTCTTCTACTGAGACAAATTGGTCAATTGGTGATATTGCCCTTCATAAAAAATGGGGTGAAGGAACTGTCCTTGAAGTATCGGGTAGTGGAGCTAAACAGGAGCTAAAAATCAACTTCCCAGAAGTCGGTTTGAAAAAACTTTTGGCCAGTGTTGCACCGATTGAGAAAAAGTAAGTTTCTAAACGAATAAATACCCTCTTGAAATAGCAAGAGGGTATTTTTTGATTCTCTTATCACAAGATTGTGATAGTTTACAAGTTTTTAACAAAAAGCTTATTAAACTTCATTATCTAAAAAAATAGTGTATAATTGAGACTGTTTTTGAAAGGAGAAAAAATGACTGAAAAACAAATGAAAACTTTAGGTTGGATTGCAACCTTTATGTCTGTAATGATGTATGTTTCTTATATTCCTCAAATTATGAATAACCTTGCTGGTCAAAAAGGGAATTTTATCCAACCAGCAGTAGCTGCACTTAACTGCAGTCTTTGGGTTTACTACGGTCTCTTTAAAAAAGAACGTGATATTCCTTTGGCAGCAGCTAATGCACCAGGTATCGTTTTTGGACTTATTACCGCATTGACAGCTTTAATTTAATACATAGGGTGAACTCTTCTTCGTATTTAAGCATGAAGGAGAGTTTTTCTTTATCCGAAATTCCTAAAAAAACATGATATAATACTATTAGAAAGGTTGGTGTTTATGGCTAGAATACTTATCGTTGAAGATAATAATGAGATTCAAGAAATTTTGAGAACTCTTCTTTCTGAGGAGCATGAGGTGATTCAGGCTTTTTCTGGTACTGAAGGTATGATACGATTTGAACAAGGTGACATTGATCTAATCCTGCTAGATATTATGCTTCCGGGAAAAAATGGTGATCAGGTTTTAAAAGCCATTAGACACGATAGTTCAGTTCCTGTCATCATGCTAACTGCCCTAAGTGATAAAAAGCTCATCAGCCAATATCTCTTAGATGGCGCTAATGATTATATCGTAAAGCCTTTTGATTTGGATGAAGTTTTTGCCAGGGTTACGGTACAATTACGTCAAAATAGTGATAAGCAATCAGCTGAAATCGAACATCCTGACAAATTGATTCAACAGTTAAAAAATATTCAATTTGATGCAGATAGTTTTGAAATCAAAAATTGCCAGGAAACTATTCGCCTAGCTAAGAAAGAATGCTTGATTCTCCAAACCTTGTTGAGACATCCTAAGAAAATTTTTACGAAAGAAGAACTCTATGAGTTGGTTTGGGAGGATACTTATTTACCGGGCGACAATACTCTCAACACTCATTTAAGTAATCTCCGTAAAAAATTAAGCCAACTAGATCCAGAGCAAGAGTATATTGAGACTATCTGGGGAGTTGGTGTTCGGTTAAAAGGAGATGAGCAATGATCTATATTTTACTTTCTTTGCTACTGCTGGTTATTATCCTATTGACGATAGGGTTGATTCGCTATCATCTAGCACTCGTAAACTTGAGCCAACAAATTGAGGACAAGATTCTGACTGGAAGTATGAAGAGAATCGGAGTGTCAACTTTCTCCAAGGATTTTTTACATCTTTACCAGCAAATCAATCATCTCTTTCAAGAAGTTGAGCAGTCACGCCTGATTATGAAGCGAGAGAAGCAGACTTTAGACATGGCTATTAGCAATATTGCACACGATATTCGAACACCTTTAACGATTGCGTCAGGTTATACTCAGCAATTGCTTAAAACAGAAAATCCTGAGTCTGAGAGTTTGAAAAAAATTGCTCATCATCTCAATCAAGTTTCAAAACGTCTAGAGGCTCTTTTGGACTATCGTCGATTAATGGAAGGAGCAGTTAAGCCTGACTTATCTGAGTTAGAAGTCTCGACATTTATGACACAAAAATTACTAACCTATTATGATTCATTTCAGACGGCAAAGATTAACCTTGATTTGAAAGTAGAACCTGGTTTGTATTTACTGACAGACTCAGATTTATTAGACCGTATCTTGCAAAATCTCATTGGCAATATTCTAAAACATGGTAAGGATGAAGCAAGATTTTCTTTAAAGCAAGTGGATAGTCACATCTGTTTGGAAATATCTAATCTTGTCAAACAACCCATTCGTAAAATAGAAAATCTCAGTCAACGATTTTACTCTGAAAACCTCTCAGATACAGAAGAATCCTCAGGTTTAGGTCTTTATATTACAGAAGAATTATCCCATCTACTTGGTGCAGAACTACAACTAAGTACCGATGGTGCTTGGTTTACAGTTAGAATTATTTTTTAAAATAAGGAACCTCCTCTATTTGAATAGAGGAGGTCATTTTTATAAGCTTTTCTTCTTGAAAACAGCAAGTCCACTAATGGTGAAGAGTAGAATAATGGTTACAGTAACGATAACGGTGTATAGAATGGCCTGGCTATAGTCAGTCATGGCATAGGTAAAGTTCAAGGATAAATAGCGCAAAAACTCGATATCTGGGTAGATAAGCATCGGCAATGAAAGCAAGGTAGAACTGATTAAATAGCCAATGAAAACAGCCAAATAAGAATGAGTCACATAGAGAATGAAGGACACAATAGATAGCCAAGCTAGAATGCAGAGGAATTGAAGAGTAATTGTTAGAAGGAGATTGCCAATAAATCCTTCTGGCATCGTACCAAGACCGTTTAGGATAGTCGCTGGTACGAAAGCAATAACTAGGCTAACAAGAATTTGCATTAGAGCGATACTTGCTAATACTACAGACTTGGCTAGGAAGAATTCTGTGCGAGAAACACCCACTGTCAAACTGTTTTTATAGAGTTTTCCGATAAGATCAACTCCTAGAACTAAGCAAGCAAGGATAATACAGAGGAAAACTAGGTTTGAGCTATTGCTAGAGGTGTTAATAAGGGCTTGTATACCATCCCATCCCTTGCTTGGCAGTTCGGTTTCTGCGTTTGTACTTGTACTGACGGATATGAAGTGTCCTGTAGCTCCGAAAGTAGCCCCCATTAACATGAGTGCAAAGAGAACGAGCTCTGTAATCCAAAATCCTTTGGAACGGAAAAGACGGTAAAAGTCTGCTTGAATTGTATGTATCATGGTTTTCCTCCTATTTTACTAATTGTGTGAAGTATTCTTCAAGATTTTGACGAGCATAGTAAATCTCATCCACAGCAACATCCGCTAGAGTAAGTTCTTTGAGAATGCGTTTGATATCTTGTTCATGACTAAAAATATGAATCTCGTTGTCTGAATTAACAACTTTAAATTCAAGATGCACTTTGTCTTTTAAGATTTGACTAGCTTTTTCTTTGTCACTTGTTTTTAGAACAATATAGTCTTCATTAAGTGTCTCAAATTCGGCCTTACTGATTTCTCGAATGATTTTCCCTTGGTCTAAAATTCCAAAGCGATTGGCAACCAGATAGAGTTCTGACAAGATATGACTAGAGATGAGAATTGTTATTCCTAGTTCTTGATTCAGACGTTGAATCATTTGACGAAACTCTTTGATACCGATTGGGTCAAGTCCATTGATAGGTTCATCAAGGATGAGAAAGTCTGGTTTTGATAGGAGGGCAATAGCAATGCCTAGGCGTTGTTTCATCCCAAGAGAAAAATCTCGAAAAACTTTTCTACCTGTATCTGTTAACCCCACATACTTTAATGTTTCCTGAATGACTTGATCAGCATTTGGGATATGTCGAATAGTACAATAGTATCTTAGATTTTGATAGGCTGTTAAATGATTGTGAGCTACTGGGGATTCAATGACTGAACCTACTCGAGATAGGGCTTTTGTGCACTCCTTATACCCTTGACTAGAAAAGAGGGAAATAGTTCCTTGGTCAGCAGATAATAATTGGGTAATGATTTTAATCAGTGTTGTTTTACCAGCACCATTTTTTCCGATAAGTCCATAGATATCTCCTTCTTTTACTGAGAGACTAAGATCTTGTAGAATAGATTGTTTGCCAAATTGTTTGGACAAGCCATGGATTTCGAGGACTGTTTTCATAGTTTTCTCCTTTAATCTTTAAGGTGTTTTATTTTTATAACTCTAGTATAAAGCATAGATATCAAAGAATCGTCAAGCATTTCTAAAGAGTTTCTAAAGTTTTTAAATTTTAAAAAAAATAAAAGCCCAGTTGGCTAGAAATACTAGTTGACTGGGCTTATTTTTTACAAAATATATTTCTCAATAGCGCGTGCAACACCGTCTTCTTCATTGCTGGCAGTTACAGCATCTGCGAGAGATTTGACGTGGTCGCTGGCATTTCCCATAGCGATCCCCAGCCCAGCAAACTCTAACATCTCAATGTCGTTATTGGCATCACCCATAGCCATGATTTCAGAAGGTTGGATATCCAAAATCTCAGCTAAACGAGAAAGAGCAGAAGCCTTGGTTGTACCTAGTGGCATTGCCTCATAGATAACAGGTTGGGAACGAACACCGCTAAATCTCCGACAAAGTTCATCAGCAAATCGTTGTTCAAAGTCATCTGTTTGTTCTTTTGTGCCTAAGAACATGCCTTGGAACATACGATATTTACCACTAGTAGCTTCTTCCAGTGAGATTTCAGTCAAGTCAGCAAAAACAAGTGTGGCATCATATTGAACGATAGGATTTGGTTTGCCTCCGAGAACGAAGTAGTGTTCCTCATCAAAGAGAGTCAACTGAACCTCACTCTTTTCAGCAAGGTCATTCAGGTATTCGATGTCAGATTTGCTAAGTTCCCGCCAGTCGACAAGGCTCCAGTCACTTGTTTGGTGGGTAGAACAACCATTGTTGACAATAACGTATTCATTTTGCAAATCAAGACCGAGTTTCTTGTAGTAGGGAAGAACTCCAAAGAGAGGGCGTCCAGTACAGAGAACCAGTTTGACACCTTTTTCGATAGCTTTATGAATAGCATCAATATGAGCCTGAGGAATTTCCTTGGCTTCGTTGAGAAGAGTACCGTCCATATCAAGAGCAAGTAGTTTAATCATAGTATTTCCTTTTCACGTGTTTTGCCTATATTATAGCATATTTTGAGGCAAATAAGTCTAAAGCTGAGTGAAATGCCATTTCTATTTAGGTTTTTAGTAGATCGATAACAAAAATATGATATACTAAATTAGTAATATATTTAATATTATACTGATAATTGATAAAAAATCAGAGGATTTATCATGAAAAAAAGAGCTGTGCAGATTTTACTAGCCTTATTGGTAATCATTTATAGGAAGACATGGTTTTGGTGGATTTTTAATCATTTTGCAGGTAGGCTTGTACCTGCTAGTCGAGAGTATTTCTTGATTCTTGCTTTTTTAGAGCTCATCGTTACTTTTATAGCTATTCTTTATTTACTAGTATTCGAAGGTAGGAAAATTCTTGAGTTGAAGTGGAAATGGAGATATCCAGTTTATTTGCTTCTTGCTTATGGAGTCAGTCATCTTTCAGGTATTGTGTTCTCCTTTTTAACCCCAGCAACGTCCAATCAAATCGCTTTAAATGAATTGACTGAGATGACAGGGCGACAAGAGTTACCTTATCTTTTACTTATTGTTTGTCTGCTAGGACCAATTACCGAAGAATTGGTATATCGAGGAGTTCTGATGAATACATTTCTGAAAGATTCACCATGGTATGGAGATGTTTTGCTATCAGCCTGTGTCTTTGGCTATGTGCATGTCAGTTCAGGTTTAACACCACTAGCCTTTTTCACCTATGCAAGTGGAGGAGCAATTTGTGCATTCCTCTACCGAAAAACTCATTCACTCTATTACCCTATTTTACTTCATATCATGATCAACATTTTAGCATTTTGGGAATTATGGGTACTCTTGTTTTCTGGTAGTTAATAACTATAAAAGATCGGATTTTATTCCGACTTTTTTGATATGGGACAGGTTAAAATTAGGGCTTTATATCAATCTATTTTGACTTAAAAAATGATATAATAAAAGGTAATGACAAAAACAAACGAGGCAGAGATGAAACTACTTTATACCGATATTCGGACTTCTTTGACAGAAATCCTAACCAAGGAGGCTCAAGGACTGGTTGCCCAAGGCAAACGAGTCTTTTATATCGCCCCTAACTCTCTTTCTTTTGAAAAGGAACGTGCCGTGCTGGGGTGCTTGAGTCAGCAGTCTTCTTTTGCTATCACAGTCACGCGCTTTGCTCAAATGGCTCGTTATCTGGTTTTAAATGATATTCCTGAGGGAACAAGTCTCGATGATATTGGTCTTGGTATGGCTTTCTACAAATGTCTGTCTGAGATAGATGCTAAGGATTTACGTGTTTACGGGGCTATTAAACAAGATCCGCAATTCATCCAGCAACTGATTGAGATTTATCATGAAATTTCAACTGCAAAGATGAGTTTTTTGGACTTGGAAAGCTTGACAGATGCTGATAAACGCTCTGATTTACTCTTAATTTTTGAAAAGATAACAGCGTATTTAAATCAAGGTCAAGTTTCACAGGGGAGTCCATTATCTCATCTGATTGATGCTATCGAAGAAAACAAGGTAAGTAGCGATTTTAGCAAGATTGCCCTAGTCATTGATGGTTTCACCCGTTTTTCTGCAGAAGAGGAACACCTAGTGGATTTGCTTCATCGTAAAGGTGTTGAGATTATTATTGGTGTATATGCGACTAAGAAAGCCTATAATAGCCCTTTTAGTGAAGGGAATCTCTATCAAGCCAGTGTTGAATTTCTACGTCATTTAGCTTTTAAATATCAGACCAAGGCAGAAGATGCCTGTCAAGAACATGAAAAATTAGATGCTTTTGCTAAGGCCTCGAAATTACTGGAAAGTACTTATGATTATTCTGAAATCAGTTTGGAAGTGGATGCTAAGGATAGAGAAGACTTGCAAATCTGGTCTTGTCTGACACAAAAAGAAGAGCTGGAGCTAGTTGCTCGTAGCATTCGCCAGAAATTGCACCAAGAACCTGAACTTAGCTATAAGAATTTTCGTATCTTACTAGGAGACGTAGAGTCTTATAAACTGTCCTTGCAGACAATTTTTAATCAATATCAGATTCCTTTCTATCTGGGGAGAAGCGAGTCTATGGCCCATCATCCTTTGACTCAATTTGTAGAATCTGTGGGACGTCTCAAACGGTACTATTTCCGTCAGGAAGATTTGATTAATCTCTTACGAACGGGTCTATACACCGACCTTGCTCAAGAGGAAATCGATAGCTTTGAACAATATATCCGCTATTTAGGTATTGATGGACTTTCTAACTTTAAACAAGAATTTACAAAAAATCATCATGGAAAATTTGATTTAGAGAAATTAAATGAGCTTCGTGTTCGTATTCTAAATCCACTAGAAACTTTATTATCCAGCCGTAAGCAAAAAGCTGAGAATCTTCTTTCAAAATGGAACAACTTTTTGAAAGATGCTCATTTGACCAAGCAGTTACAAACCTTATCTGCAACGATGGAAGTAGCAGAGCAAGAAAGACAAGAAGAGGTATGGAAGGCATTTTGTCACGTAATGGAGCAATTTGCTACTGTATTTGAAGGTTCTCAGGTCGCTTTAGATGATTTTTTGGCTCTTCTTCATTCAGGGATGTCCTTGTCAAATTATCGTACAATCCCAGCAACGGTAGATACGGTTCTGGTGCAAAGTTATGATTTGATTTCGCCTTTAACTTCTGATTACATCTATGGACTTGGCTTAACCCAGGATCATCTACCTAAAATCACCCAAAATACTAGTCTTTTGAGTGATGAAGAAAGAGAAGTTTTAAACCAAGGTACTGAAGATGGCTCTCAATTATTGATTGCTAGTCATGAAAATCTGAAGAAGAATCGCTATACCATGCTTTCTTTGGTCAATTCTGCCAAGAAACAATTAGTCTTATCAGCGCCTAGTCTACTCAATGAAAACGAGAGTAAAGAGTCAGTTTATCTGAAAGAATTGCAGAATTTTGGTTTTACCAAGATTGAAAAGAGAATCGATCGAAAAAACCTATCAAAGGATGATATTGGTTCTTATCACAGTCTTTTGTCTAGTCTTGTTGCTTATCACCAGCAAGGTGAGTTGGAGACAAGTGAGCAGGACTTAACCTTGATTAAGGTTCTAGCTCGTGTCATGGGGAGAAAATTAGAAGATCAAGGTCTTGAAAATCCTGTCCTACCGACAAGTCCAAAAAGTAAGACCTTAGCTACTGAAACTTTGGAGGCCTTGTATCCTCAAGATCAAGATTTCTATCTATCAACTTCAGGATTGACAGAGTTTTATCGAAATGAATACAGTTATTTCCTTCGATATGTCTTAGGCTTGCAGGAAGAATTACGTCTACGACCTGATGTACGAAGTCATGGAAATTTCTTGCATCGTATTTTTGAACGAGCTATGAAACTTCCTGTTGATACACCTTTTGATCGTCGTTTAGAACAAGCAATCTTTGAAACCAGTCAAGAACGTGAGTTTCAAGCCATTTATCAAGAAAGTTTGGAAGCCCAATTAACCAAGGAAGTTCTTTTGGATGTTGCTCGTGCAACTGGGCACATTCTTCGTCACAATTCTGAAATTGAAACCATTCAGGAAGAAGCAGTCTTTGGCGGTAAGGAACAAGCTTTTGTTCAGTTAGAAAACGGTAGAAATGTCTATGTCCGTGGTAAAGTCGACCGTATAGATCGCTTAAAGACAAGTGATGCGATTGGTGTTGTCGATTACAAATCTTCTCTAACTCAGTTTAAGTTTCCTCTCTTCTATAACGGCCTTAATTCACAGTTACCGACCTATCTTGCTGCTCTTAAGAAAGAAGGAAATACAGATTTCTTTGGTGCTATGTATTTAGAGATGGCTGAGCCAATTCAGTCCTTACAATCTGTTAAAACTCTTTCAAAGGCTTTAGCAGAAACGACTAAGAGTATGAAATATCAAGGGCTATTTCTTGAAAAAGAAATAAAGAACCTTGGGGTACTATATAATAAAAACAAGACCTATCAGTTATCTGATGAGGAATTCCAGTTATTGCTGGACTATAACGCCCTTATCTATAAGAAGGCAGCAGAGAAGATTTTATCTGGTAGATTTGCTATCAATCCTTACACAGAAGACGGCAGAAGTATTGCTCCATATGTCCAACAATATCAGTCGATAACTGGTTTTGAAGCTAATTACCATTTAGGTCAGGCTAGATTGTTAGACAAGGTCGCTAAGAGCAATGATAAGGAAGCATGGTTTAATAAAATTCGAGAGGAGTTGGAGCGATGAAATTTTTATCCCAAGAAGAGATTGAAAAATTGCAAATAGCAGAAGCTAATTCTGACAAGAACCCCAAGAAAACTGCTGAGCAAATTCAAGCGATTTACAGTTCTGGTCAAAATATTTTGGTTTCAGCTTCAGCTGGCTCAGGAAAAACCTTTGTCATGGCTGAACGAATTCTTGATCAACTAGCGCGTGGTGTAGAAATTCGCCAACTCTTTATCTCAACCTTTACGGTAAAGGCAGCAACTGAATTAAAAGAACGCTTGGAAAAGAAAATCAGCCAACAAATCCAAGAGACTCAGGATCTGGAGCTAAAAAAACACCTCGGCAGACAATTAACTGATTTACCCAATGCTGCCATCGGAACTATGGACTCTTTTACTCAGAAGTTCCTGGCTAAACATGGTTATCTGATTGACCTCGCCCCAAACTTTCGCATTCTTGAGAATGAAAGTGAGCAACTCCTCTTAAAGAATGATGTGTTTCGACAAGTTTTCGAAACTCACTACCAAGGTAAGGAACAAGAACAGTTTAGTCAGTTGGTCAAGAACTTTGCGGGTAAAAACAAGGATGCACGTGGTTTGCGTAAACAGGTCTATATGATTTATGACTTTTTGCAATCTACAAGTAATCCTCAAGCTTGGCTACAGGAATCTTTCTTAAAAGGTTTCGAAAAGGCCGATTTTACAAGTTCTAAAGAAAAGCTGGCTCAAGACATTCAGCAAAGACTCTGGGATTTAGAAAACTTTTTCCGCTACCATCTAGAGAATGATGCCAAGGAATTTGGGAAAGCAGCCTACTTAGAAGCTGTCCAACAAGTTCTTGATGAAATTGGAGCTTTAACTAACGAATCTACTTTTAGTCAATATCAAGAAGTTCTAGAGCGAGTTGTGAGTATTTCTAAGGATAAGGGTGGCCGTGCTCTCACAAATGCTAGTCGCAAGGCAGAACTCCTAGAACTGAAAGAAGCGTACAATCAAGAGAGAAAAGAAAAGTTTGAAAAGCTAATTGCACTAAATGACCAAATCACTTTACTAAAATTCCAGGAAAAATATCATCAAGAGTCTTGGGACTTAGCAAAGACTTTTCAAGTTTTCATGAGTGATTTTGTTGACGCCTATCGAAAGCGTAAACGCGAAGAGAATGCCTTTGAATTTGCGGATATTAGTCACTATACCATTGAGATTCTGGAAAACTTCCCTCAAGTTCGGAAAGAGTATCAGGAACGTTTCCACGAAGTTATGGTCGATGAGTACCAAGATACCAACCATATCCAGGAAAGAATGTTGGAGCTCCTCTCTAACGGACATAACCGTTTTATGGTGGGAGATATCAAGCAGTCTATTTATCGTTTTAGACAGGCAGATCCCCAAATCATCAATGAAAAATTCCATAGTTTTGCTCAAGATAGTGAAGAAGGTCAGTTAATACTGCTCAAGGAAAACTTCCGTAGTAGTTCAGAAGTACTAAATGCTACCAACGACGTCTTTAAGCATCTCATGGATGAGGAAGTTGGAGAGATTTCTTATGACGGCATGCATCAACTTGTTTTCGGAAATACTGATTTACACCCTGATCCAGAAAACAAGGCAGAAGTCCTCTTGTATGATAAGGATGTTGACGGTGATTCTAAGGAAGAGGAAGAGTTTTCGACCAACAAACTGACTGGTGAAATGCGAATGGTCATTAAGGAGATATTGCATCTTCATAATGATAAAGGGGTTCCTTTCAATGACATTGCTCTCTTGACTGCCAGCAGAAGTCGGAATGACCAGGTTTTACTTGCTTTGTCGGAATATGGGATCCCAGTTAAAACTGATGGCGCTCTAAACAATTATTTGCAATCTTTAGAAGTTCAGGTTATGTTGGATACTCTTCGTGTCATCCATAATCCTCTGCAAGACTTCGCTTTAGTAGCTCTCATGAAGTCTCCGATGTTTAGCTTTGATGAAGATGAATTGGCTCGTCTAGCTCTTCAAAATTCTGAGGATAAGGTTCAAGAGAATTTTTATGAAAAACTAGTCAATGCTCAAGCAAAAACTAGCCTCCAAAAGGAATTAATAAAATCTGAACTCCATAAAAAGCTTAACCTTTTCTTGGAAACTGTTAATTCTTGGCGTTTGTTCTCAAAAACTCATTCGCTTTATGACCTTATTTGGAAAATCTATAGCGAACGTTTCTACTATGATTATGTTGGTGCTTTACCAAATGGTCAGGCTAGACAGGCAAACCTTCATGCCTTAGCATTGCGAGCTGACCAGTTTGAAAAGAGTAATTTTAAAGGCTTATCACGTTTCATAACTATGATTGATCAAGTCTTGGAAACCAAGCACGACCTTGCCAGTGTCACTGTAGCTCCGCCTAAGGATGCTGTGGAGCTTATGAGTATTCATAAGAGTAAGGGGCTTGAGTTCCCATATGTCTTTATTCTCAATATTGATCAGCAATTTAACAAGCAAGATTCCATGTCTGAAGTTATCCTAAGTCGTAAAAATGGCCTTGGTCTTAAGTACGTAGCTAGAGTAGCTACAAATGCAAAAGAGGAATATCTTCCATCTACGATTAAGTTATCGATTCCAAGCTTGACTTATACTCAAAATGAGGAGGAGCTCCAATTAGCAAGCTATTCTGAGTTGATGCGTTTACTGTATGTAGCCATGACTCGTGCTGAGAAAAAACTTTATCTAGTTGGAAAAGGTTCACGAGAGAAGATGGAGTCTAAAGAATACCCGACAAATGGGCAAGGTCTCCTAACTCGTCAAAACAGGTTAGATGCTCAAAATTTCCAGGACTGGATTTGGGCCATCTATCAAGCTTTTTCTAAAGAGGACTTACACTTTAGTGTTCGTTTCGAGGGTGAAGAACAACTGACAGAAGAAGCTATCGGTAAATTGGAAACTAAAAGCCAGCTCCAAGATTTTTCTCAGGCAAGCAACCGTCAGTCTGATACCATTAAGGAAGCGCTACAAATGCTGAAAGAAGTGGAGGTGTATAATGAAATCCACAGAGCTGCGATTAATCTTCCGAGTGTTCAGACCCCAAGTCAGATTAAGAAGTTTTATGAACCAGTCATGGATATGGAAGGTGTAGTAGTAGCTGGTCAATCTAAACCAAAAGAAACTATTAGTCAGTTTGAACTTCCAGACTTCTCCAAGACAGAAAAAGTCACTGGAGCTGAGATTGGTAGTGCCACCCATGAACTCATGCAACGAATTAACCTTTCACAGAAGCCAACTATAAAAACTCTAACAGAAGCCTTAGAGCAAGTTCAGGCAACTTCAGCTGTTAAATATAAAGTTAATCTAGAAAAAATCTTGTCCTTCTTTGATACAGCTCTTGGTCAAGAGATTCTTGCAAATCAAGATAAACTTTATCGAGAACAACCCTTCTCTATGTTAAAACGGGATGATAAGAGTCAGGAAGACTTTGTTGTCCGTGGAATTTTAGATGGTTATCTCCTTTACGATGATAAGATTGTTCTATTTGACTATAAAACAGATCGTTACGAGTATGAAAGTCAACTGATTGAACGTTATAGAGGTCAATTATCTCTATATGCAGAAGCCTTGTCTCGTTCTTACCAAATAAATCAAGTTAAAAAATATTTAATCTTACTTGGAAAAGATATGGTTGAGGTGGTCGAAGTTAACTAATCTTGTAAAAACTATTGCCTTAATGGCAGTAGTTTTTATTTATTTTCAGTTATGGTATACTAGTTTCAGAAAAGGATGTTAAAGAATCTATGTCAAAAGAAATCGATATCGAATACTATCACCAATTAGCTTTACAAAAGCAAAAAGAACATCGTAAATTTCTTGGAAATCTGAAAAAGAAAGCTCCAAAAAACCTAGATAAGATTGCCCTTGAAATTCACCAGGAAGTTTTTGAAGAAATTGATTGTACAGCCTGTGCCAACTGCTGCAAGAGCCTTGGACCGGATTTTAAGGAAGCAGATATCACACGAATTGCCAAGTACTTTAAAATGAAATTACCAGCCTTCGAAGATGAATTTCTACAGGTAGATGAAGACGGTGATAAGATCTTTAAGTCAATGCCATGTCCATTTCTCGGTGGCGATAATCTCTGTTCCATCTATGATGTCCGTCCCAAGGCTTGTAGAGAATTTCCACATACCGACCGTAAAAAGATTTATCAAATCAATAATCTGACTATCAAAAACACTTTAACCTGTCCTGCGGCCTATCTCTTTGTTGAGAAATTAAGAGAAAAAATAGAGTAAAAGAAGAAATACTGTTCTATTATAAGCGAAGGGGCTTAAGCTAGTTAATAAAAAATATTTATGACTCTGTTACTTTTAAAAAAATTATAAAAAAAACGTTTATAAAGTATATAAATTGTATAATTCCTTGCATTTTAATTAACTTTCGTTTACAATAGATTATGGTTATTTAGACAAGTGTTTTTGTTTTTATAGTTGGAATTTTTAACAGGAGTCTTTTCAAATGAATAAATTAGTAAAATTAGGGCTTACATCATTTTCAATTTTTGTATTGAATTCATATACACAATTCATTGTTAAATCTGATGAGAATATAAGTACAGAAACTATTGCTATCCAAGAAAATTCGGGTTATAGTGATAATAGCATCTCAAAACTAGAGTCTTCTACATCAAACCAAATTGATGACTCTAACAAATCATTCGAATCATCTATTGCTGTAACAGAAGAAAATAACGTAGAAACAAAACTAAACGATAATGTTATTTCTGAAGGTGGCCATGTTAACGTAGAGGGACAGAATGCTACTATAACTAAAGATGGGAAGAGTGTCACTTATAGCTATATAGTTGCTTACCAGAGAATGCATTCTAGTGACCATGCACAAACAGTAAATGATCTTTTGATTCGAGTTCCAAAGATTAAGAATGCTACGGTACAATTCACTCTTGTTGGTACACGAGATGCTAAGGGCAATCCTATCAATGTCAATAAGCCAATGACAGAGATTAGCTTTGATGATACAGAAAAATATGATCGCGAAACCTTTAATACTCCGACCGTTGAGGAACTGGAAGCAGGAAGAACACCTTACGTAGTCAATACCAGCAACTACGAATATGGTTATATGACAGATGGTAAAGTTGAATCTTATGGTTTGTTTACCAATTTTGATAATAGTCAAGCTTACAAAGTAGAAGTTACAATCTCAATTGATGAAGCTAAGAAAATCAAATACCTACCAATTGATGCCCGAATGGTTTGGAAATCTAGTCAAGAAGGTGGTGTTATGAGTTATGAAACCGGCTCTCAAAACTTAGAAGATTATGATAACCATCGTTTAGCGGTTGACTTGGTTAGTGGCAACATTGGTGGTTTTGGAGATCCTTCATTGATTGATGATAGTCATGTAAAGAATGGTCACCTTATCAAGTCAGTGTCCAATCCAACTACCTATATTACCCCAAATAATGGTGATTGGACAAGAATCCCTGAAGATACCAATATAGATAAATCAACATTTTTCAATTATGTTGATAAATTTACGTTAAGAGCAAACAAGAAAGTAGTTTATTACGTATCTGAAAAAGAAGATATGGCTGACCAAGATGTTTCAGCTTTATATACAGGTAATGTAATTATAGATTATCTTATCAAAGGTACTAACCAAAAATTAAAAGAAACATACAACAAGATTTCTGAATTTCCTATTTATGATTCAACTGGAGAGTTGGTTACATACAAAGTCGGAGATAATAGCATTGAACGTCCTGACAAAATAATGGTTGATGGAATCACATATCGTCTTGTTGGACTCTCGACTTCTTCTGATTCGGAAACTGGAACGTTAAAAAATGGAACAGTTCATATTACTTATGAATATGAAAAGGAAATCCTAACAACGACAGAAGAACCAACAACAACAACGGCAGAAGAGCCAACAACAACGACAGAAGAACCAACAACAACAACGGCAGAAGAGCCAACAACAACGACAGAAGAACCAACAACAACGGCAGAAGAGCCAACAACAACGACAGAAGAACCGACTCCTGGTTCAAGTTCAGAACCTGGACAGGCACAGACTTCTAGTTCCGAAAAGGAAACAGAAGCAGAGTCAAAATCTGTAGCGGACCAAAAAGAGCTACCAAATACAGGTGAGTCACATTCTCAATTATTCTATACAATCGCAGCTATTCTATTGGGATTCTTTGGAATTTCACTATTAAAAGTGACACACTAAAAGTGACACACGATAATAAGTAAGTCTCAGTCAAAGATTTAACATGAGTCAACCCTTTAGGGCTGACTTTTTTATTTGAATGATTTGTTAAGTGAAGTTTGAAGCATTTAAAGGATATTATGTATATTTATTACAAATAACGATTTACAATCTTTTCAAAACATTAAATTATTCTGAACTTTTTCTTAAAGAAAACTGATATAAGGTATCTTTAAGCGATGTTCTGTATAGTTATACCATCGCTAAGAAAGGAGTGCCGGTATGAACTATATAGTAATTCCAGCTTATCAACCTGATAATAAACTTATCAAACTCATCGAAAAAATCCACGAAAAGAGTGATTTTCGTATTCTAGTTATCGACGACGGTAGTTCATCAAAGTGTCAAAATATCTTTGATAAAGCAGAACAATATGCTACGGTACTCCGTCACCAAGTGAACCAAGGTAAAGGCCAAGCGCTTAAAACGGCCTTTACTTATATCCAACAACAAAATAGCTACGGAACGGTTGTAACGGCAGACGCAGATGGTCAGCATAAGATTTGGGATATTTTCCGTACGGCTAACAAAGCTTCTGAAAATCCTAATAAGCTAATCTTGGGTGTGCGGGCCGTCACAGGTAAAGTACCCCTTCGTAGCCGTTTCGGAAATAGCTTGACAAAAGCACTCTTTAAACTTCAAACAGGAGTAGGTGTAATAGATACACAAACTGGACTTCGTGCTTTTACAACAAATCTCATTCCTTTTATGTTGAAAATAGAGGGAAATCGTTACGAATACGAAATGAATATGTTACTTGAGGCTACTAAAGAATATCAAATTTTAGAAGTTCCCATTGAAACTGTCTATATCAATGATAATGAGGATTCACACTTCCGACCAATAAAAGATGGGCTCATGATTTATAAAAATATCTTTAAATTTGCCTTATCATCTCTCAGTAGCTTTGTTGTAGACTATATCGTTTACGCTATTGCAATCTTGTTTTTACCAACAGCGCCAACAAGTTTTCGAATTTTCCTAGCTAACGGACTAGCTCGTGTGACAAGCTCCATTTTTAACTACTCTACAAATAAAAAACTAGTCTTTAAAAATGACGATAGCCTTGTGAAAACAGGGATGGGGTACTTTGGTCTAGCAGTCGGACTCTTTGTCTTAGACACGCTACTGATTCGTCTCTTCTTTACAGTGTTTGGTATCAACCTTCTGATTGCCAAAATTATCGTCGGCATCCTTCTCTTCGCTGTCTCTTGGATAGTGCAAAAGAAATTGATCTTTAAGGAAAGGACATCAACTGTATTATGAAATTATTAAAGAAACCATATGCTTATGCCTCGGTTCTCGGTTTACTCTTGACAGGATCCTTTAGTTACTGAATGTTGAAAACTTTTGTACTTGCTGAGACTATTTCGACAGTAGCAACAACTAATACAAGTTCCAACACAGCTCAAGCTAGCCAAGCAGCTAAGACAGCAACAGTAACTAACTCAAGTTATAAGGACGAGAATATCTCTATCAATTTGACTGAAACGACGGTTAATCATACCCAAGTGTATGTTGCAGATGTTACAGTAAGTTCATCAGAATATCTAAAAACAGCATTTGCTCAAAACTCATTTGGAACAAACGTAACAGCTAAAACATCTGTCACTGCTGCAGATAATGATGCAATTTTAGCAGTCAATGGTGACTATTACGGTGCCAATTCTTCAGGTTATGTTATCCGTAATGGCGTTGTCTATCGTGATACTGTCCGTGAAAATTCTAATAATGGTGATTTAGCCATTTATAAAGATGGTTCTTTCAAGATTATTTACGAGGATCAGATTTCAGCTGACCAACTAGTCAAAGACGGAGTTGTTAATCTCTTAGCTTTTGGTCCTGCCTTGGTTGAAAATGGTGAAGTAGTAGTAGGAAAAAACCAAGAAGTTGGACAAGCTATGGCTTCGAATCCACGTACAGCTATTGGTATTATCGACGAAAACCACTACATTATTGTAGTTTCTGACGGACGTACATCTGAAAGTGAAGGTCTCTCTTTGTACCAGCTAGCTGAGGTTATGAAATCCTATGGTGCAAAAACTGCCTACAATCTTGATGGTGGGGGATCCTCTACACTTTACTTCAACGGTCAGGTTATCAATAAACCGACGACTGGTGGAAACAAAATTTCAGAAAGGGCGGTGAGTGATATTGTCTACATCGGTTACTAATCTTGTTAAAAAACGTTTTAAAAAAACTGCCATCTCTTATACACTAATTACAATTTTCTTCTTTGCTTTTTCTAGAATTTATGAAGCATTTAGTTTTGGAGAGACATCAGTTTACATGCATTACTTGTTCACCGTACCTCTTGTCGGTGGGATAATACTAGTAATCTTGCTCAAAGCTCTTCCACATTTCTCTCGTATCAATTTTAATCTATGGAATTCGGCAGTAGCGATTATTACAGCAGGTACGCTTTTCCGAGGAATTGTCAATCTATCTGGTCGTTCAACTACTCTTGATGCCCCTTACTGGTATGTCGGTATCGGATTTGTCGTTCTAGCTCTTTTATCAATATCTATAAATCCTATTCGATTGAAGAAGAATGTAAGAACAGCTGAAGTTTAGAAAAATGATAAAAAGTAGTCGTTTATATCCTATTCGACTACTTTTTGTTGACTTTTATTTCTAAAATGTTTTAACAATATTACAAGTTTCTTTCTTCTTAAAGATCTTACTTTTATATTTTAAATTATATTGTATAATAAAATGGATGATTGTCGTCCTTAAACGAGATAAAAAAATAAAGAATATGAATTTATAAAATTGAAAGGATAAAAATGAAAAAGATATTACTAGCAAGTACAGTTGTTCTTTCCATGGCCGGGATTTCTAAAACAACTGTATTAGCAGAGGAAAACCAAGCTACAAACAAAGTTCAAAGTTCAGAAAAAACTTTAGCAAATGGAACGAGTAAGGAAGCTAAAGAGAAAAAGCAAGCTCAAGGTCAAGAGCAGAAGGATAAGCAGAATCAAAACGAAACACAAATCAAGGCAGAAAAGGATTCTTCTCAATCTGAACAGAAACAAGAAACAGCTGTTACTAAGGATAACTCTTCAACAGAAGAAATTACTGAAGAGGTCGACAAAGAAGGTTGGCAAAAAGAGAATGGCCAATGGCGTTATTATGAAAGTAAAAAGGCTGTTACGAATTGGAAAAAAATAGCTGGTCATTGGTATTATTTTAACCAAGATGGCATCATGCTTAGTAATACTATCTTTAATGACTACCTATTGAATAATAGCGGTGCTTTGGCAGAATCTTCTTGGGTTAAAATAGATGAAAAGTGGTACTTTGCTACAAACTCAGGAAAAATCATCCGCAACAAGTGGGAAAAAATCAACGGTGCTTGGTATCGCTTCGATGAATCTGGTTCCATGTTAACTAATACCGTTTACAATGACTACCTTCTTCAGAGTAGTGGAGCTATGTACGAAAGGGGTTGGGCGAAAATTGATGAGAAGTGGTACTATGCTACTGATTCAGGAAAAATCATCCGTAATAAATGGGAGAAAATCAATGGTTCATGGTATCGTTTTGATGAATCAGGTACCATGTTAAGTAAAACCATTTATAATGACTACCTTCTCAAAACTAGTGGCGCTATGGCTGAAAAGGATTGGGTGCAGATGGATGAGAAGTGGTATTATGCTACTGATTCAGGAAAAGCTATCCGGGATAAATGGGAAAAAATCAATGGTTCATGGTACTCTTTTCATAAAGATGGTGACATGTTAAGTAGCCAATGGAAAGAGAAATATTATCTAAAAGATAGTGGGGCCATGGCTCAAAGTGAATGGTTCTTTGATAAAAAGTTCGATAGTTGGTTCTACTTAAAATCTGATGGTGCTTATGCTGAAAACCAATGGCAAGGCTCTTACTATCTCAAATCTTATGGTTATATGGCCAAGAATGAGTGGATTTTTGATAAAAGTTATAACGCCTGGTATTATCTCAAAGAAGATGGGGCATATGTAACTGGTAATTTCACCATTAACGGTAAAGACTATTCTTTCCAAAGCAATGGAAAATGGATTTCCGAGACAGCAGCATACTATAAAGTAAAACCAATTACAGCAAATGTATATAGTGCTTCTGGTGAAAAACTCAGCTATATTTCGCAAGGAAGTATTGTATCGATTGATGGATCCGAGACCAAAGACGGTCGACTTCCAGTCAAAATTTCAGGTCTTTCAGGATATATGAACAGGAGTGATCTAGTAGCGGTTAGCTCAGATAGTGACTTCATTCCTCACTATGCATCTGATGGTAATTATCTTTATCATGAGTTATCACCATACGCAAGTATCCGTGTAGCCCCTCATAGTTCATCAATGGCGATTGGTAAAAAATATTATTCAGCTGATGGTATTAACTTTGAAAACTTTACAGTTGAAAATCCTTTCTTATTTAGGGATTTAAGAAAACCAACTAATTACACAGCTGAAGAATTGAATAAGGTTTATTCTCTTATGAATATTCAGGGCAGCCGCCTTGCAGGTAAAGGAGAGGTCTTCAAAGAAGCGGAGAAACGCTATCAAGTAAATGCACTCTACCTTATAGCTCACAGCGCTTTAGAAAGCGCATGGGGACGTAGTCAGATTGCTAAGGATAAGAATAATTTCTTTGGTATTGCAGCCTACGATACTACTCCGTACGATTCAGCTAAGAGTTTCGATAATGTAGATAAGGGAATCTTAGGTGCAGCCAAATGGATTCGTCAAAATTATATAGATAATGGAAGAACTTACCTAGGAAATAAATCATCTGGTATGAACGTTCTTTACGCTTCAGATCCATATTGGGGTGAAAAGATTGCAAGTATCATGATGACTATCAATAGTAAACTTGGTGAAAAAGACTAAAATAGAAAAACGATAACTAAACTGATTTAGTTATCGTTTTTTATACTTATTCAGTTTAAGTTTTTTATTTAAAATATTTAAAAGAAATGTAAAAGGATTCACTTTAAAAGTAAATCCTTTTAGTTTTATAATGATTGAAGACTTGAGAACCTAAATCTTATATTCTATAAGCCTAATCATTTTCAGTATTACGAGTTTTTGCAAGAACGATAATCGACGAAACTAGAACAAGTGAACCAAGAACCGCAATAAGTGTTCCTTTGCTCTCCCCAGTAAATGGAAGTCCTGGTTTTTCTTCAGTTGTAGTTTCAGAAGAAGATGATGGAGTTGTAGTAGTTGTAGTAGTTGTAGTTATAGTAGTTACTGAAGTTGTAGGTGCTTCAGTAGTGGTTGTTGAAGTTGTAGGCGCTTCAGTAGTAGTTACTGAAGTTGTAGGTGATTCAGTAGTGGTTACTGAAGTTGTAGGCGCTTCAGTAGTGGTTACTGAAGTTGTAGGTGCTTCAGTAGTAGTTACAGAAGTCGTAGTAGGCGCTTCAGTAGTGGTTACTGAAGTTGTAGGCGCTTCAGTAGTGGTTACTGTAGTTGTAGGTGCTTCAGTAGTGGTTGTTGAAGTTGTAGGTGCTTCAGTAGTAGTTACAGAAGTCGTAGTAGGCGCTTCAGTAGTGGTTACTGTAGTTGTAGGCGCTTCAGTAGTGGTTACTGAAGTTGTAGGTGCTTCAGTAGTAGTTACAGAAGTCGTAGTAGGCGCTTCAGTAGTGGTTACTGAAGTTGTAGGCGCTTCAGTAGTAGTAGTTACTGTAGTAGTTGTAGGCGCTTCAGTTGTAGTAGTTGTTGTAGTAGTTGTTGTTGTCGTTTCTTCTTTTGGATTCACAATTGTTTTTGTTACAGCGTGGTCGGTTCCAAAGTCTTCAACATTAACGACAGTGTCAGCATCTTTAATAACGAACCCAGCAGGAGCTTCTGTTTCTGTCAAGATATATTTATCTTTTAATAATGCATTAACAGTAATATTACCATTTTCATCCGTTTCGTATTCACCAATAACTTGATTGTTCACTTCACGTACTACTTTAAATTTAGCACCCTTAAGTGGTTGATTCGCCTCATCTACTTTATGGATATTGATTGAGTAAACATAACCTTCACCAACCCCACCAGCGATTTGAACTAAAGCAGCATTTGTTACTTCTTTAAGAACTGTTCCTTTGCCTTTTAGAGTTGCATCGTTTTTCAAGAGTTCTTTATCAACAGGATCATAATTTAGACGAACGTTATAAGAAATACGATATTGGTCCGCTTCAGTAATATCTCCTAAGTCAACTACGAAAGATTGTCCATCTTCAGCGACTGTCACTTTATGTTGATCTGTAACATCAACACGGTCAGAGAATTGCCATTCTCCATCTACGAATGCAAATTTACCTTTGATAACTTTAATACTATCTTTTACATAGCTAGCATTTGTAAATTTCAAGTGATCCTCAATCGTTACACCATTGATGTTTTGTTTTGTACGATTGACTGAAATAGTGTATTGGACCTCTCTTTTATCACCTTCATTAACCCAACTAGTCTTTGTTAAAAGTCTTGGATCACCATCACCGATACCTTTAAATGTAACCTTACCAGCAGGTTTTGTTTCATTGTTTATAGTAATCTCAATTGGGATTTCTCCTTGTTGAGGGTGTTTTTTGAAATCAACACGTGCATAAAAGAAGAAAGCCCCATTAGTATCAGAGTGTTTTTCAACATAATCTGTATAAGTTAATGTTAATTTTTTGTTAGTAGCATCAACTTTAGCGTGTGCGATGATTTCTTTTGTAATCTTATCAGGAATATCAAAAGTCTGAGAAGTAATCATTAAAGCCTCTGGAACCGTAAGTGTCGTTTGATCCCCAGCCTTAACATTTTTTCCAGCTAAATTAAAATTTGCATTGATACGGAATGTAGCCCATTGCTCTAAATCCCAAGTTAGATCTCCACCTTCATTATTTGATACCTTAACATTTTGGATTGTATCTACGAATTTTCCAGTTACTGAAACCTCAGGAGTTTCAGCAAAAGTTTTATTCAAACTAAATACAAAGACAGTTGTCAATAAGCATATCAAAAATGAGAAAATACTAAACTTTTTCTTTTTGTTCATCATATACATCCTTCTTATAAATTAAGATAGTTTCTAAATATAATATAAAGTAGCGTCAATCACTAATTGAAAGACGAGTTAGTTATATAGGTTCATTTTATAGACAAACTTTAACCAAGCCTCCTTCTAGTCTAACACTAAAACTCCCCTATAACGTGAATTATATCACAATTAAATATGGACATCAATGTTTAAGGTGTCAAATTATTATTAAAATGTAAGTTTTTTAAAATATTATAATGTTTATGTCTTTAAGAGATATAAAGTGTAGAAATACGCTAACATTTCTAGTAAAATTGGGAATATTAAATGTCGGTATTTAATTTAAATTACGAACTATATTTTTATAATATTTCAGAAATTTAATATATTTTCGTAATACTAGACTGTGAATTTTTGGCTGTAAAGTTTAACCTTTTCCTTCAATTTTCATTCATTTTAAAATACTTATTTTGTTAAAAGTTTTGTTTGTGCTATACTTTTAATTATATAAAAACTATGAATGCAGGATAATAAATAGATGACTTATAAATTTTTACTCTTCGACCTTGATCATACCTTGCTTGATTTTGATACTGCTGAGGATGTGGCTTTAACGCAACTTCTAAAAGAAGAAGGTGTTGCTGATATTCAATCCTATAAAGATTATTACGTTCCAATGAATAAGTCTCTCTGGAAGGATTTGGAAGAGAAAAAGATTACAAAACAAGAACTAGTCAACACACGATTTTCAAAATTGTTTTCGCATTTTGGAATTGAAAAAGATGGCGTATACTTATCTGAACGTTATCAGTTTTATTTAGCTCAACAGGGGCAGGTGTTTTCTGGAGCCATGGAACTCTTAGATAGTCTTCTTGATCGTGGTTATGAACTCTACGCTGCCACCAACGGGATCACTACAATTCAGACAGGTCGCATGGCTCAATCAGGTCTTGCTCCCTATTTCAACCAAGTCTTTATCTCAGAGCAGTTGCAAACTCAAAAACCTGATGCACTATTCTATGAAAAAATTGGTCAGCAGATTGCTGGATTTAGTAAAGAAAAGACGCTGATGATTGGAGATTCTCTAACCGCCGATATCCAAGGTGGCAATAATGCAGGCATCGATACCATCTGGTATAATCCTCATCATCTGGTAAATAAGAGCTTAGCCCAGCCAACTTATGAAGTCGACTCTTATCTGGCTCTGCTAGAACTCTTAGATAAACTGTAAAAAGTGGTTTCCATAGCCACTTTTTGCTATAATAGAGGCAGTAAGACAGAAGGAATAGATAATGATGTTAAGGGCAGAACTTTCTCTTTATGAACCATTGTATACACTAAAGGAAGTTGATCAAAATATCTGGATAGTAGATGGTGATTTGATTCGAATGGACATGAAGATCTTCAAACTTCCTTTTCAGACACGTATGACGGTGATTAAGTTAAATGATGGCAAACTTTGGATTCATTCTCCTATTGCGCCAAATGAAAAACTTTTTACTGAACTGGACGCTTTGGGCAAAGTAGCTTACCTGATTTCACCAAATAAAATCCACTACGCCTATATTGCAGATTGGAAACAAAGATATCCTCATGCGCAAGCATTGTCTAGTCCAGGAGTAGAAGAGAGAGCGAAAAATCAGAAAGTCAAGGTTGTATTTGATACTCCCTTAACAGATAAGGCTCCTGACTTATGGTCCAATGAGATTGATCAACTCATTTTTAGGGGAAGTTCAGTTATTGAAGAGGTGGTGTTTTTTCATAAATCAACTAAAACACTGATTGTGACAGACCTCATAGAGAATTTTGAACCGGAAAAGATAGCTAGTCCAATCCGCAGAAGATTCTATCGTTTAGCTCGTGTAACATCCCCTGATGGACAAACTCCTATCGATTATCGGATGACTTTCATAGGAAGACAAAGGGAAGCAAAGACTTCCTTTTCCCGTATGTTAAACTGGAAACCTGATAAGATCATACTTGCACATGGTTTATGCTTTTTTAAAAATGGTACGGATGAATTAAGACGTGCTTTTCGATGGATACGGTAAAGGAGAAAAAGCTATGCAACACTCATCTTGGCACGCCTTGATTAAGGAGCAATTACCGGAAGGTTATTTTGGGAAAATTAATCACTTTATGGAGCAAGTTTATACTCATGGAACTGTATATCCACCAAAAGATAAAGTTTTTCAAGCTCTTTTGACAACTCCTCTAGAAGAGGTTAAGGTGGTTATCCTTGGTCAAGATCCTTATCATGGACCAGGTCAGGCTCAAGGTTTGAGTTTTTCTGTTCCAGATAATATCCCAGCACCACCTTCTTTGCAAAATATTTTAAAAGAACTTGCTGATGATATTGGGGTGAAACCGTCACATGACTTGACCTCTTGGGCGGAGCAGGGTGTTTTGCTTCTTAATGCTTGTCTTACAGTTCCGGCAGGACAGGCCAATGGTCATGCTGGTCAGATATGGGAGCCTTTTACAGATGCTGTAATTAAGGTTGTCAATAATCTTGATAGACCAGTGGTTTTTGTCCTCTGGGGTGCTTATGCACGTAAGAAGAAGATATTGGTAACTAATCCTCAACATCTGATTATTGAATCAGCTCACCCGAGTCCCCTTTCCGTTTACAGAGGATTTTGGGGTTCCAAGCCTTTTTCCAAGGCCAATACATTCTTAACAGAGACAGGACAAGAGCCGATTGATTGGCTTAGATAAGGAGAAAATATGCCCCAGTTAGCGACGATTTGCTACATTGATAATGGAAAAGAACTGCTCATGCTTCATCGCAATAAAAAGCCTAATGATGTCCATGAAGGAAAATGGATCGGTGTAGGTGGAAAGTTAGAGCGTGGAGAAACTCCACAAGAATGTGCGGCCCGCGAGATTTTAGAAGAAACAGGATTGAAGGCTAAGCCAGTTCTTAAAGGTGTAATCACCTTTCCTGAATTTACACCAGATTTAGACTGGTACACCTATGTGTTTAAAGTAACTGAGTTCGAAGGTGAGTTGATTGACTGTAATGAAGGGACTTTAGAATGGGTTCCTTATGATGAGGTTTTGAGCAAACCAACCTGGGAAGGAGACCACACCTTCGTAGAGTGGCTTTTAGAAGATAAACCCTTCTTTTCAGCTAAGTTTGTTTATGAAGGTGATAAATTATTGGATACCCAAGTGGATTTCTACGAATAAAGGAGAAAGCAGATGTTACTAATTAAAAATGGTCGAGTAATGGATCCTAAGTCTGGTTTGGATCAAGTGTGTGATGTCTTGGTTGAAGACGGTAAAATTGTCAAAATTGCACCACAAATTAGTGAAAAAGAAGCAGAGGTCATTGATGCAACTGGTCTTGTAGTTGCACCCGGCTTGGTGGATATCCATGTTCATTTCCGTGAACCTGGTCAAACTCATAAAGAAGACATTCATACAGGTGCACTAGCAGCAGCAGCTGGTGGTTTTACGACAGTTGTCATGATGGCTAATACCAATCCAACCATCTCCGATGTTGAGACTTTGCAAGAAGTTCTTCAATCTGCAGCAAGGGAAAAAATTAATGTTAAGTCTGTAGCAACGATTACCAAGAACTTTAATGGCCAAGACTTGACTGACTTTAAGGCGCTTTTAAAAGCTGGAGCCGTTGGTTTTTCAGATGATGGTATTCCTCTTGAAAGCAGTAAAGTGGTCAAGGAAGCTATGGAAGAGGCTAAAAAACTCAACACATTTATCAGCTTACACGAGGAAGATCCTGGTCTGAATGGTACGCTAGGTTTTAATGAAAATATTGCTAAAGAACACTTCCATATTTGTGGTGCTACAGGGGTTGCAGAGTATGCAATGATTGCACGTGATGTCATGATCGCCTATGCAACAAAAGCCCATGTTCATATCCAACACTTGTCCAAGGAAGAAAGTGTTAAGGTTGTGGAGTTCGCTCAAGGTTTGGGAGCAAACGTAACTGCAGAAGTAGCACCGCAACATTTCTCTAAGACTGAAGCGCTTCTCTTGACTAAGGGAAGTAATGCTAAGATGAATCCACCACTTCGCTTGGAGTCAGACCGCTTGGCAGTTATCGAAGGTTTGAAATCAGGAGTCATTTCTGTAATTGCGACAGATCACGCGCCTCACCATGCTGATGAAAAGAATGTCGAGGATATCACTAAAGCACCATCAGGTATGACAGGACTGGAAACTTCATTGTCACTTGGTTTAACTTACTTAGTCGAAGCTGGTGAGCTAAGCTTGATGGAATTATTAGAAAAAATGACAGTAAACCCAGCAAAATTGTATCATTTTGAAGCAGGTTATTTGGCTGAAAATGGTCCAGCTGATATTACCATTTTCGATGATAAAGCTGACCGAATTGTAGACACACATTTTGCTTCTAAAGCATCTAATTCACCATTTATCGGTGAAACTTTAAAAGGGCAGGTAAAATACACTATTTGTAATGGACAGATTGTTTATAAATACTAGATGAAATACTGCTCTATAAAATTTAAATTTAGAGAGAGTCTGTATGTATCCAACCCATCATTTTAAAGACAAGTTCATTTTATTTCTTAAAATTTTCTTCCCTATTTTGGTTTATCAATTCGCAAATTATTCGGCTTCCTTTGTCGATACAACCATGACCGGCCAGTATAATACGATTGATTTAGCTGGTGTATCAATGGCTACTAGCTTGTGGAATCCTTTCTTTACTTTTTTAACAGGTATTGTTTCTGCCTTAGTCCCTATAGTTGGACATCATTTAGGACGTGGAAAAAAAGAAGAAGTGGCTTCTGATTTCTATCAGTTTCTTTATCTTTCGCTTGGTTTATCCATTTTTCTATTTGTTTTAGTTTTTCTGGTTGCTCCACTAGTTCTAAATAATATGGGATTAGAAGTGGCGGTAGCAAATATAGCAGTACGTTATCTATGGTTTTTAGCAATAGGGATTATTCCTCTCTTACTCTTTAGTGTTATTCGTTCATTACTGGATGCACTTGGATTGACAAGGTTGTCCATGTATTTGATGCTTTTATTACTCCCTCTCAATAGTAGTTTTAACTATTTATTGATTTATGGTGCCTTTGGTTTTCCTGAGTTGGGAGGAGCTGGAGCGGGACTTGGGACCTCTATGGCTTATTGGGCCTTGTTGGGTATATCTATACTAGTCCTTCTTAAACAAGAAAAATTAAAAGAACTACATTTAGAAAACCGACTACCTTTAGATAAAAATAAAATAAAAGAAGCGATAAAACTGGGGTTACCTATTGGTGGAACTGTATTTGCAGAAGTTGCTATTTTTTCAGCCGTTGGCTTAATTATGGCGAAGTTTTCATCATTGATAATAGCTAGTCATCAGTCTGCCATGAACTTTTCATCTCTCATGTACGCTTTTCCTATGAGTATTTCAACAGCAATGGCTATTGTTGTTTCTTACGAAGTTGGTGCTAAACGTCTAGAGGATGCTAAGAAATACATAAAAATTGGACGACTATCAGCTATGGCATTCGCAATTTTAACACTTTCTTTTCTGTATGTTTTTAGAGAAAATGTTACCAGTCTCTATGGTCATGATCCAGAGTTTATTCAACTAACTGCTAGTTTTATGACCTATAGCTTATTTTTCCAGTTAGCTGATACATTTGCGGCACCATTACAAGGGATTTTACGAGGCTACAAAGATACTGTCATCCCTTTCTACCTTGGTCTCCTTGGATACTGGGGAGTTGCTATACCTCTTGGTTTTTTTCTAGATTATTCAACAAATCTCGAAGCTTATTCATATTGGATAGGTCTTATCGTAAGTTTAGTTGTCAGTGGATTACTCTATCAGTGGCGTTTACAAGTTATTATGAAAAGATTCAAATAATTTGTTGAAAATACCCTTGAAAAATTACTTTGTGAAAAAGCCATTTTACGTAAAGAAAAGTCTTGATTTCATTGACTTTTCTTTTTTTATATTGTGAAAAAATATCAAGCATAATCTTTGACTCTAGTTAACCTATAAGTTAGAATAGAACTATAAGAAATTAAACTTAGAAAGGCAAGATTATGTCAACTTTAGATAAAAATCTTTTGCTTGAGATGTTCCGTAAGATGGAAGAAATTCGTCGTATGGATTTAAAAATTGCTCAATTAGTAAAAAAAGGTAAAGTGCCAGGTATGACGCACTTTTCTGTTGGTGAGGAAGCTGCAAACGTTGGGGCTATGTTAGCTCTAAACGAAGACGACCTCATAACATCGAACCACCGTGGTCACGGACAAGCCATTGCTAAAGGAATCGACCTTAATGGTATGATGGCTGAAATCCTTGGTAAGTATACTGGAACTTGTAAGGGTAAAGGTGGATCAATGCACATCGCCGACCTTGATGCTGGTAACCTTGGTGCCAACGGTATTGTAGGTGGTGGTATGGGGATTGCAGTAGGGGCTGCCCTTACTCAACAAATGAAAAACACTGGTAAAATTGTTGTCTGCTTCTTTGGTGATGGAGCGACGAATGAAGGTGTATTCCACGAAGCTGTTAATATGGCTTCAATTTGGAATCTTCCAGTAATTTTCTACTGTATCAATAACGGTTATGGAATCTCTGCCGATATTAAGAAAATGACAAATGTCAAGCATATCCATGAGCGTAGTGCTGCTTACGGTATTCCTGGAATGTTTATCGAAGACGGTAACAATGTTATCGATGTCTATGAAGGATTTAAGAAAGCAGTTGACCATGTTCGTTCTGGTAAAGGTCCTGTCTTGATCGAAAGTGTAACTTACCGTTGGCTTGGTCACTCATCATCAGACCCTGGTAAATATCGTACACGTGAAGAAGTCGATGAGTGGAAAGAAAAAGATCCAATCGAAAACCTTCGCAAGTACCTTGTTGAAAATAAAATTGCTAGTGCAGAAGAACTCGAAGAAATTCAAGCGCAAGTTAAGGAAGCAGTGGAAGCATCTGTTAAGTTTGCAGAAGAAAGTCCATTCCCTCCACTAGAATCAGCTTTTGAAGATATTTACGCAGACTAAGGAGAAGTAGAGAAATATGGAAACAAAATTAATGTCTTTCCGCGATACCATTATCCTTGCAATGTCTGAGGAAATGCGTCGCGACGAAAATGTACTCTTGATGGGTGAAGATGTCGGTGTCTTTGGTGGAGACTTTGGTACATCTGTAGGTATGCTTGAAGAATTTGGACCAGAACGTGTTCGTGACTGTCCAATTTCCGAAGCAGCTATTTCTGGAGCAGCTGCTGGTGCTGCTATGACTGGACTTCGCCCAATCGTTGACATGACTTTCATGGACTTTTCTGTTATTGCCATGGATAATATCGTCAACCAAGCAGCTAAAACTCGTTATATGTTTGGTGGTAAAGGTCAAGTGCCTATTACAATCCGCTGTGCTGCTGGTAACGGAGTAGGTTCTGCAGCTCAGCACTCACAATCATTGGAATCTTGGTTTACTCATATCCCAGGATTGAAGGTTGTTGCTCCAGGTACACCTGCTGATATGAAGGGACTTCTTAAGTCTTCTATCCGTGATAACAACCCTGTTATCATTCTTGAATACAAATCAGAATTTAACCAAAAAGGGGAAGTACCAGTAGATCCAGACTATACTATCCCACTTGGTGTCGGAGAAATCAAACGCGAAGGAACTGATGTAACAGTAGTAACATACGGTAAAATGCTTCGTCGTGTCATGCAAGCAGCTGAAGAATTGGCTGAAGAAGGCATCTCAGTAGAAGTAGTAGACCCACGCACCTTGGTTCCACTTGATAAAGACATCATCATTAATTCAGTTAAGAAGACTGGAAAAGTAGTTCTTGTCAACGATGCCCACAAGACAAGTGGTTTTATCGGTGAAATTTCAGCTATTATCTCAGAATCAGAAGCATTCGATTATTTAGATGCACCTATTCGCCGTTGTGCAGGGGAAGATGTGCCGATGCCTTACGCACAAAATCTTGAAAATGCAATGATTCCAACAGTTGAGAGCATCAAAGATGCAATCCGTAAAACTCACAACAAACAATAATACATAAAATAAATTATGTAAATAAATTAATCGGACGAGATGCTTTGTATCTATAGATGCAAAGTTCTCTACGTCCTTGATATCTTAGATTAGAGCACGGGCTAAAAGCTCGGAAAAAAGATAAATCTTCTTGACTTCGTCGAGGTCTATGTTGATTTCCTATTTTTGGTCACTTTTTAACGCCCTTTGCATCATGTAATTGAATTCGGACGGAGGTCTGTGAAAAAAAGATAGATTTCCTTGTGTTCATCGAACACATCGTCAATCTCCTATTTTTTCATTGCCCTCTTCGTCCTTAATATCTTAGTATAGAATAGGAGAGGTCATGGCTGATGATAAGCTAAGAGCGACTCCTGCAGCTAGAAAATTAGCGGATGATTTAGGAATTAATCTCTACGATATTTCTGGCTCAGGCGCAAACGGTCGTGTCCACAAAGAAGACGTGGAAACATTTAAAGACACTAATGTGGTTCGCATTTCACCACTTGCAAAACGAATTGCCCTTGAACATAACATTGCATGGCAGGAAATCCAAGGAACTGGTCATCGTGGCAAGATTATGAAGAAGGATGTTTTAGCTTTCCTTCCTGAAAATATTGAAAACGATACGATTAAGTCACCTTCTCAGATTGAAAAAGTGGAAGAAGTTCCAGATAACGTAACTCCTTATGGGGAAATCGAGCGTATTCCAATGACACCAATGCGTAAGGTTATTGCTCAACGTATGGTTGAGTCATACTTGACTGCACCAACCTTCACGCTTAACTATGATGTCGATATGTCTGAAATGCTTGCCCTTCGTAAGAAAGTCCTTGATCCAATCATGGAGGCAACTGGTAAGAAAATTACTGTTACAGACTTGCTCTCACTTGCGGTTGTTAAGACGCTTATGAAACACCCATACATCAATGCGTCATTAACTGAAGATGGTAAGACAATTATCACTCACAACTATGTCAACCTTGCGATGGCAGTTGGAATGGATAATGGTTTGATGACGCCAGTTGTTTATAATGCTGAAAAAATGAGTTTGTCTGAGTTGGTGGTTGCATTTAAAGACGTTATTGGACGCACCTTGGATGGTAAATTAGCTCCAAGTGAATTGCAAAATTCAACCTTTACTATCAGTAACTTGGGAATGTTTGGTGTTCAATCATTCGGTCCAATTATTAACCAACCGAACTCAGCAATCCTTGGGGTTAGCTCGACAATTGAGAAACCTGTTGTAGTTAATGGTGAAATCGTGATTCGTCCAATTATGAGTCTTGGTTTAACAATTGACCACCGTGTCGTAGATGGTATGGCTGGTGCTAAGTTTATGAAAGACTTGAAAGCTTTAATTGAAAACCCAATCTCAATGTTGGTTTAAAGTATTTGTTTTAGAAATATAGATAAAGGAAGTAAGATATGGCCTTAGAAGTAATTATGCCAAAAGCCGGCGTGGATATGACAGAAGGACAAATCGTCCAATGGAATAAAAAAGTCGGAGAATTTGTAAAAGAAGGAGAAATCCTTTTGGAAATCATGACTGACAAAGTCAGCATGGAATTGGAAGCAGAAGAAGACGGTTACTTGATCGCTATCCTGAAAGGGGACGGCGAGACAGTCCCTGTTACAGAAGTTATCGGTTATCTTGGTGAAGAAGGGGAAAATATCCCAACAGCTGGAGTAGCCGCACCAGAAGCTAGCCCAGCACCTGCAGTAAGTGCTTCGAACGATGATGGTAAGAGCGATGATGCTTATGATATCGTTGTTATTGGTGGTGGACCTGCTGGTTATGTTTCTGCCATTAAAGCAGCTCAATTAGGTGGTAAGGTTGCTCTTGTTGAGAAATCTGAACTTGGTGGAACTTGTTTGAACCGTGGATGTATCCCAACTAAGACTTACCTTCACAATGCTGAAATCATTGAAAATATCGGTCATGCAGCAAATCGTGGTATCGTGATTGAAAACCCTAACTTTACAGTTGATATGGACAAACTTTTAGAAACTAAATCTAAAGTTGTTAATACTCTTGTTGGTGGTGTTGCAGGACTCCTTCGTAGTTACGGAGTTGATGTTCATAAAGGTATCGGTACTATTACTAAAGATAAGAATGTCTTGGTAAATGGTTCTGAATTGCTTGAAACTAAGAAAATCATCCTTGCTGGTGGTTCAAAAGTAAGCAAGATTAACGTTCCTGGAATGGAATCATCACTTGTTATGACTAGTGACGATATCCTTGAAATGAATGAAGTACCAGAAAGCCTCGTTATCATTGGTGGTGGAGTTGTCGGTATTGAGCTTGGTCAAGCCTTCATGACATTTGGTTCAAAAGTTACTGTTATCGAAATGATGGATCGCATTGTCCCAGCAATGGATGCGGAAGTATCTAAGAACCTTCGCTTGATTCTTGAGCGTAAAGGTATGACTATCTTGACAGGTACTAAACTTCAAGAAATCATCGAAGAAGATGGCAAACTTCGTATCAAAGTTGAAGGAAAAGATGATATCATCGCAAATAAAGCTCTTCTTTCAATCGGCCGTGTTCCAGATCTTGAAGGAATCGGAGAAGTTGAGTTTGAGTTAGACCGTGGTCGTATCAAGGTTAATGAATACATGGAAACTTCTGTTCCAGGTATCTATGCACCAGGTGATATCAACGGTACTAAGATGTTGGCCCACGCTGCCTTCCGTATGGGTGAAGTAGCGGCTGAAAATGCCCTTAAAGGAAATCACCATGTTGCTAAATTGAACTTGACTCCTGCAGCTATTTACACACTTCCAGAAGTAGCAGCAGTTGGTTTGACTGAAGAACAAGCTCGTGAGAAATATGATGTCCAAATCGGTAAATTCAACTTTGCTGCAAACGGACGTGCAATTGCATCTGATGCAGCTCAAGGATTTGTTAAAGTCATTGCAGACAAGAAATATGGCGAAATCCTTGGAGTCCATATCATTGGTCCTGCTGCTGCAGAGTTGATCAACGAAGCGTCAAGCATCATCGAAATGGAAATCACTGTTGAAGAAATGCTTAAGACAATCCACGGACATCCAACATACTCTGAAGTTATGTACGAAGCATTTGCTGATGTTCTTGGAATGGCTATCCATTCACCTAAGAAAAAATAAAAATAGATAGACTAGACTGGAATTATCTTCCAGTCTCTATCGTATTAGAAGGTATCTTATGAAATACATTATCAATCATTCAAACGACACTGCTTTTAATATCGCTTTAGAGGAATATGCTTTTAAACACCTTTTGGACGAGGATCAAATCTTCCTTCTTTGGATTAACAAACCATCTATTATTGTAGGACGTCACCAAAATACCATCGAAGAAATTAACCGTGACTATGTACGCGAAAACGGTATTGAAGTAGTCCGTCGAATCAGTGGTGGTGGAGCTGTTTACCATGATTTGAACAACCTTAACTATACCATCATTTCAAAAGAAGATGAAAACAAGGCCTTTGACTTCAAGAGCTTCTCTACTCCAGTTATCAATACTTTGGCTGAACTTGGTGTTAAAGCTGAATTTACAGGCCGTAACGACTTAGAAATAGACGGTAAGAAATTCTGTGGAAATGCACAAGCCTATATCAATGGCCGTATCATGCACCATGGTTGTCTTCTCTTTGACGTGGATTTGTCTGTCCTAGCTAACGCACTTAAAGTATCTAAGGACAAATTTGAGTCTAAAGGTGTTAAATCAGTTCGTGCTCGAGTAACGAATATTATCGATGAGTTGCCAGAAAAGATCACTGTTGAAGAATTCCGTGATTTACTCTTGGAATACATGAAAAAAGAATACCCTGAGATGACTGAGTATGTATTCTCAGATGAAGAATTGGCTGAAATCAATCGTATTAAAGAAACTAAGTTTGGAACTTGGGACTGGAACTATGGTAAATCACCAGAGTATAACGTCCGTCGTGGAACTAAATTCCCAAGCGGTAAGGTTGAAATCTTTGCTAATGTTATTGAGTCAAAAATTCAAGATATCAAGATTTACGGTGACTTCTTTGGTATCGAAGACGTAGCAGCAGTAGAAGATGTCCTTCGTGGCATTAAATACGAACGTGAAGATGTTTTTAAAGCACTTCAAACTATTAACTTAGGCCGTTACTTCGCAGGAATTACTGCAGAAGAAATTGCTGAAGCTGTTGTTGAATAAAGTAAAAGATATCCATGTTAAATGGATATCTTTTATCTTAGACTTGATATTCAAAAATAATGAGAGTAGAATAAAGAGGAAATCTGAACAAAAAAGGGGATCATATTCGATGATGAAAATTCCAATGGAAAAACTTGGTCTATTTGAACAGTTAGATCGTATAGTAGTGGCTTTTTTTAGCAAGCAACAACCTTCAACTCCATATGATTTGAATATCAGTATTACACAAGAACACCTTGACCAGAAAAAACAAGAGCTAGAACCATTAGGCTATCAGGGTGTCCAACTACCATTAGGAATGGCTTTAGATAATATCATCCAGCAACTTCATTATAAAAGCTTAATCATTGGTGGACTTGCTTCTGACGAAATTATAGTCAGCAAAGAAGAATTAATGCCTTTGAAAGATATTGTGGACAGTTTTTGTATTATGTACGCTGCAGCGAATAACAGACTGGAAAATAGTAAGGCTTATGAATTAATGAAAGATAAGACAGTTTATTTTATTGGTAAACTATTTACAGATATTCCAAAAGCCGGTGATGAAATTGCTTATTTAGGAATTGATCGAATAGCGAGCGATGGTACACCATATGAAGCTGTTAAATGCTTTCTAACGGAAGAGAGTGCAGAGAAATTCAATGATGAAAAAAGACCGGTCACCCCTGCAAACTTGGCCTATCTAAAATCATTTTGGGGAAAACCAGTTATTATTGAGCCACATCGTAATTATTGGATCGAATTTTTATAGAAAGAATAAAAGAGCGTAAGATTCGATAAAAAATCCTACGCTCTTTTTCTAACACTAAAAACATTACATAATTTATGTTATGTATCTTATAAACTATCCAAGGCATTTTTCTGTTCGTCATTAACGATATGCGTATACAAGTCGGTAACTTGTGTGCTAGCATGTCCTAGTTGATGACTTACCAAAACCTGCGACTTAGTTGCATCATAGAGACGGGTTGCAAGAGTATGGCGCAGTTTGTGGGGAGTTACCCGAACTTTGAAGTCTTCCGAATACTTGGCGACCATTTTTTCAACACTAGAAGCATCGATACGATTTGGAACACCTCGATACAAGGTTAAGAAGAGGGCTGTATCGGTTTTTTCTGTCTTATAACGTTTGTCTCGAATAGCAAGATATTGCTCCAGATAAGGCTTAGCAAAGGCAGCAACATTGACCGAGTCTCGTTTTCCACCTTTTCGAGTGACGTCAATCACCATCATTTTAAGGTTAAGATTTCGAAGATCAAGGTTAACGGCTTCAGAGAGACGGACACCAGATGCAAGAAGCAGTGCAATAATAGCTAAATCTCGCTCTTTATTCTTGTTAAAGGATGATAAAGCACGATTTGAGAGTGTTTGAGGGTATTCCCGGTCAATATAGTTAAGAAAACCTTCTGTTTCATCCCCTAAAAAGAGTTTTTGCTTGATATTTTCAGCTCGAGCAGCTAAAGTTTCTTTCTTTTTCTTGGTAGCAACCTTCTTCATGACATTACGGTAGAAATAAGGTTCCCCTTGCTCATTTTCAACTTCCTCGGTCAAATACTTATAAAGACTAGACAGTGCAGATAAAGTACGGTTAATGGTTGTTTGAGAAACCCCGTTTTTCGTCGTATTGGCATTGAGCAGTGGACGTTCACGTAAGTAAAGAATAAAAGATTCCATGTCTTTCTTGGTCATGTGCTCCAGAACGTCTAAGGGAATATTGGCCATGGTGTCAGCATCCGATATACCAGATTCCAAGACCCAGGTGAAAAATCGATCATATTCCTTTAAGTATTCGTATAAGGTCGTAAAACTGTATGGAACAGCCAGTTTCGATTGATAGTATTCTAGAACATACCAGGGCATGACTTGTTTGAGTTTATCGATACGTTCTAATAAGATCTCGCGTTTCATGTTTTTCTCCAAATCTTTCTATACTAGTAGTATAGCATAGCTAGATATTTTTTTCAAGAAAATTATAGTTTTTCGGAAAGATGTTATAGGGGATATTGGTATTAACCGAAAAAAATTTTTGAGCAAAAAATGTACTTTATTCCCGTGAAAACTAAATCTTTCGCATACTAAAATTCTGTACACTATCTACTTGAAAACTAAAAATACAATCTTTTAAAATAATGTACTTTATAAAAATCTATGATAAAAAACAAGTTCAAATTTGAACCTGTTTTTTAAATTTTCCTATAAGGAACAAAATGTTCTCTTTTTCGTCTACGCCCTTTACAAAATATGCATGGCTCGATAGATCGTTTTACATTTGCAATCTTATCTACAATAGCCATTCTATAACGATGCTCTGGATTATTCTTACAAATCCACCAAAATCTTAATTGCGTATTATTTGGGATTCTTTCTGGATCCCCTAGAATAAGATTGTTAAGATAGTCCCACTCGTTCATCAAATCTTCAAATGAGATATTATCTTGTCTTTCTTTTAATTCTGCACAAAATGGACACATTTCTTTAAGATCTTTTGTCTCGGAATTTAAATACTTATTTAATATAATGCTGAAGCGCTCATGAAATTCGAAGTTACATTCTTTGCAGCGCCATAAATAAAACCTTTTTTCAGTTAATAATGGAACAAAACTATCTATTGAGACTTTATTATTTGGTGCCCACAATTTTGCTAGTTCAGGGTACAAATAATCAAATGTATTATACCCATTCAGAGGCTTATCGTTGTTACAGAAAGGACAACACTGAGAAACTTCTCTTCGAATTGGGATAGAACATAAATATGTCCCATGACACTTTGAACAATCCCACCAATATTTTTTCGTTTCTATTGTTGTCTGAGATAAATGAATAGGAATTTTATTTTTATCGCTCCATTCTTTGATGAGTTTTGGTTCTTTAAGGAAAATATTATTTTTAAATACCTCAGTCCTCCAGTCACATTGATTGGGACATGTTTGAAAGTTTTGATTTTCTAAATCGGTTCGACTGATCATTTCGGCTGGGCTACATTGAAAGTTGATTTTACAACAAGGACAAACCCAACTAACTACATTATTTGACTTAAACCAATATTCGGAAAAATCCCTTTCATTACTGAGGTCCCAAAATTCCCTCAAATAGGGATGTGTTTCATTTAGTGTATTAAAATCCTGAAGTTTTTCTCTATTTGAACAAAATGGACAAGACCTATCTGTTTTTTCAAATAGTGAGCATGAATACTCTCCGTGACAATTCGTACATTCCCATAACACATGAACATTAGATAATACATCAACTTGATTAGGTGTAATATTGTTCCTTTTAGACCACTCCTTGAGCATGGAAGAATTTAAAAAAGATAGAGGAGAAACATCAAAATCTTTATCCAATAACTCTTCAAATGAAGAATGACACTCCAAACAGTAATGACCACTTCTTTTAATTCGGTTCAATAATCTATCAATAGATAATTCAAATTTGCAATGACACTTATCACATTCCCAATGGATAGGTACTGTTATATTGTAACTCAGCTTCAGTTCGTTAAATTTAAATTTGTTTAAATGTTCGCTATAGATTTTAGCTAAATTTGGATAAATTGATTTGTAATCGCAATGATAGGAAGTTTCATTGCAGCCAAAATGAAATAAATCCCCACTTGTTAGTTGAAATAACCTCTTATTTGTCGCAGAATCTTTCCAACTTAATTGACACGCCGGACATTTAAAATTGAATTTTCTTTTACTATTGAACGGCAAGGTAAGAAGTTTCTCATCTAATTCTTCATCTTGCTCAATGCTGTAGTTTATATAATTTCTGAAATCGGGATAAACCTGAAGGACGCTCTCATTTTCATCAATGGAACGTTCACCTAATCCACAATGGGGGCAACACCTAAGATATTCATAACTGTCAAGCTGCACATCAATGATTTTCGCTTCCCAATGGTGTTGACAATAAGGGCAAGACCAATAGGCATATTTTAAACTATTTGACGATAATTTTTTGGGGTCAAGAACATTTCGTTTTTGATCCCAGTACATGTAAATAGCTGGATTATCTTTAACTTTCTTGTTCATTTCTTTCCTCATTTATAATTAGTTTTGCTGTCTAGTAAGTTTTTAATAGAAACCACTTTAGTTGATTTTTGAGGATTTTCTTGTTCAATAAGACCACCAGAATGAAAATCTATTTCTGAATCAGCGGTGATGATATTGTCTGCTAGGAAATCCTCACTGATAACCTTTTGAGAATATTTTAACAATCCTTCTTCTTTTAAAAGCTCATTCGCAATTTCTGGATAGACACTTGTTTTGATTATTTGTAATAGTTTTTGATTCTCATCACTTAACTCATTTTCTCTTTGTAGCTTCTGTTTTAAATCTTCATTAGTTGACTGTAGTTCAGAATTTAAACTACGTAACTTATCTGCTTCTTGTTTATAGCTGGCCGCAATGTTTGCTATTTTCTTGTAGTATTGGCTAATTTCTACCAATGCTCTTTTCATAGCACCTGGAGCACGATTTTTTGCCATAAAATTGTCAGGATCTATGGTCTTATAAGTAATTACAGCTTCATAATTTTCATCTTGGTATTTAATTTCACTTTCTTTTAAAAAATCCCTGAATCTTTTATTACGTCTAATGGTTGTATCCGCAACATTTTGATAGCCATTATTCCTAACATAGTCACCAAACCGAGGGATTTTTACCAAGCTTAAATCACAGGAACACTGGGAAATTAAATACTGTTCAAACAAATGAATCAATTCATCATCAGAAATTGATTTCTTTCTAGCCATTAGACTTATTCTCCTCTAAAGATAGTTGTTTAGCATTTAAGTAATCTTGATAGGTATTGCTAACTGTTTTTAATTTCAACAAAGCTTCTCCAATATCTTCAATATGACCTTTCCCTTGCCTAACTTTTCTAATCGCTTCATCTACAACCATAGCTTTTTCATCAACTGACTTTTTAAATGTTTTATCCATTGAAAAATAATCTTTACCTGCTTTACGGTAAAAAGGGCAGCTCGTACAAGCACCTAGTTCTGCATGCTCACTAATAACTTTCAGACAATCTGAATAATCACCTTTCGCAAAGCGGGGTGAGTAACACCGTCCTTTATTTTCTAAAGTGATGTATTGTCCTTGTGCTGTATAAAATGGCTGTCTCTTACTTATGGTGTAATTCGTATTCTTACTCGTTAGTTTACGATACATTTGATAACTACGACATTCAATAAATTGGCTTAAATTTGAAAAATAGTGAGATGAAGTTGTCACATCTTCATGACCAGCTAAAAGCATAGCTGTAACAGGACTAGCCCCTTCTGCAATTAAATTGATCATTGCAATGTGTCTCGTATCCCCAATATGAATCAAATTAATCTCGTTTTCATCTAATCTAGCTGGAAAACTAAAATAATTAACTTGATAACCGTATTTTTGAGAAATAATCTCATTAAAAAAATACCTCAAAATAGTATTGAGATTAGTGTAAGTTAAAAATCGGTTATTAACACCTGTTCGACGACCCCAACGGTTATAATGAGGATCAGTCACAAATAATGTATCTAATTTAGTAGAATTATCATTTTCCGTAAGTTTGAGGTAAGTCTTTATTTCAGAAGCTAATGAATTAGTAATTTCATAAGTATTCAAAGTATAATCTTCAGAAATTTTATGTGCAACAAGTCGATCCCTTCCTTTGATTATATTTCTCCTTAATGTAAGAAAATATTTTCCATCTTTCTCGGTTAAACAGTTTCTTTGTATTAAAAGAAATTCTCTTGGCCTTAAAGGTAAAATTGCTGTAATCTGCCACCAGAGATACAATGGATAATAAAATAGACGTTCTTTCTTAGATAATGTTTGAGACCAATAATCATTTAAAATGTCATTAAAAGTAAAATAGGATTGAAATTGCGCTAATTGTCTTTGCTGTTTTGACCTCTGCTTTTTTTGAAGGTTGATAGTTAATTTATTATCTAATTGCTCCAATAGTTGATTTAGTTGACTATCATCTGAACAGGGAAGATTTGAGAAAAAGTCAATACATAAACCAGGAAATTTTACAGAAATATTTTCTAAATCTAAAAACGTATCTTTGGTTGTATTTTTAATAATTTGTTTAATATCCATTAGAAATAGCTGTAAAGTTTTTAAAACATGTTGTTTCATTGAGAAAACAATAAAACTTTTTAAGTAATCGATAAATTCCTTATAAGGCAACTGAAAAATTGATTGATAAAATCTCCTATATTGAAATTCAGAAATGTTAAAAAATAGGCTAATATTGGCATATTCATTTGTAGTTTCCCATTTCTTATGATCAAAATCGTAACTTAGAATAATTCCTTTATCAAAATAGTCATCGAAAACTTCTTTTGCTCGCAGAACACAATCACGGTCAAAAGTTTCAAAATAATTTTCAATTTTAAAAAGTTTAGCTTGATTGTTCAATTTATTAACTCCTTTATTATTTCTTCGTAATCATGTAACACGTCATCTCCATATTGCTCGCATAAAGCTTGCAACATTTCAGTTAAACAAGGTTTTATTTGTTCTTCTAAAATACTCCGAATTTTACCTTTTTCTAAATCAGTTCGAACTCTAGAGTATTGTTTGTTCAAACGATTGAATTCTCCTACTAATAACAATAAAGTAGATTTCGTTTGTAATTCATAATGACAACCGATGCAATGTTGCCTATCGTCATATGGACAAATCTTTCCAAGCGCAGATAAAAGACACATGCTTTCACCTTGTTTTGAGAAGGCTTCACCGTTTCCTATACGATGACAAATAGTAAGAAGTTGATTAGGCTCTGCTTCTTCTTCTACCAAAATCTTTAATGCCTTTTGCGATTTCACTTCTGCCTGAATGCTTAAAGCCAATGTTTTTTCAATCTCATTTGGTGTCAAATCTAACTGTTTAATCATCTGAGTCTGTTGACTAGGACTTAATTCTTTATACTTTCCTCTAGTTACAATCGTCAGGATCATTGATGGAATCATAGATAAAACACCTCGTTCAAATAGTTCTCTCGCAACCATTTCTGGTTTAAGCTGGCTTAGTTGGGCATCTTTTAGGTACGTTGTTGTAGTTTGTGCAAATTCATCGAATGAACCTTTATGGCTACGGGCTAATGCGGCTAAAAAATAGCCTTTAATATTTAACTCAGATTTTTCTTGCAAAACATCATCTGCTAACATGGCAACAGTTTGAAGATAGGATTTATTTGCAGATCTAGAACTAAAATTCCTTTCAAGAAATAAGTCTCCAATTTCTTTCCCCATATATCGACTAATTCGTTTATATTCTTTTATTTGTCGAATTAAAGGTTCATCATTATTATCTTTATTCAACTGATAATGAGCTTCACAGATAGCCAACAACGTTCCAATCAATACCTGACAACTCTCAGGGACCTGAAATTTAATCTGACTAATATTTTTAGTTCGCTTTGTTTTGTTTGGAGTAATATTTAAATAAGTTAAACGAGTTGTAATACTTAAAAGAGTTCTTCTTGCCTCACTGCTACTCCAATTACCACTTCTAACTGATTTTAGAACTTCTTTCGGTGTTCTAGGAAGTTGTGGATGTCCAAGTTGTTCTAAATCTGTTCCACGTAGCGCACATATAAAATGAAGTGCTAGAAATAGCCAGGTATCTGCGTAGTCTTTTGAGATTGCTGCTTTATAAAGCATATCTTCTTTTCTAATGTAATTGTCATTAAAAAGAAAATACAGTAATTCTAAATATTCGTCTAACTCATAAGCGTTAGTCTCCTGTTCTAATGTGTATCGAGGTGTAAATTCATATCTTTTGTGATAGTTACATCTCGTTTTATTCATTAACCACTTTAAAAAATCAATAAAAACTTCGCCTTTTTGCTTTTCAAGTGCATATACTGCTTCTTCAACCAACAATTCAATCTCATTATCATTACAGAGAAATAAATCTCTTTTAAGATAAAAAGCAAGAAAATCTTGAACATAAAACATGTTTTCCTTAGATAAGTTGCTATCTTCTGAGTATTGCTGAAAATATTTGTAAGTTAATGGGAATTTTTGTTTAAATATAGGCTGAATTCCTGCTAAACCAGTTGGTCCAAGAAGATAATTGGTTATTTTTTCTATTAATAATTGAGCATCTTTATCTGAGATGGAATAGTTATCCAAATCAATCTCTATATTAAACCAATTGTTATCAACTAAAAACTGACTAATTTTTCCTTTATACTGTGTATCGTTTTTTCCGAGTTCACTTAACAGATTTTCGATTAAAGATTTAATTGAATAAGTCATACATTACCTTTCTAACTTATCACCAAAAAGTTCATTTGCTCGCCAATTCATATAGTCAAAAACACCATTATTAACTTGACCATATTGTTTTGCGATTTCTCCTTTGTTTTGTAGATAAACCCAAGCACTCTCAGGTGATTTATCACCTCTTGCTGACATAAGCTCACTGATTTCAGAAACCCCAGATAATACTAACTGTGTCGTGTACCAGTGTCTGAAAATATGTGGGGAAATATTATTCTCCTGCAAAAGCTGCCCAAAAAAGACAACCTCTGCATCATCAGATTTTAAGAAGATTGGGATCATTTCGTCGCGAATAATCTTACGAAATCGTTGATAGTATACATCGTATGATAATGCTTTTCCTCGTCTGTTAAGATTTAAAGGTCCATAATCCTTCTCATACTTCTTACCTTCCAGATAAGTCATATAGTCATTATAAGTGTCTAAAAAGACCTCCAGAAAGATATAAGGTACTGCTTGAAGTCTTTCCTTTTTAATCCGTCCAGTTGGCTTTAAATCGCTTCGGAGAGGTATTTCTTTTCGTAGATCGATCTCAATCTTAAATACTTGCCCATCACTTTGGTGAAACAAAATACCTGGCCCTAGAGGACTATCTTCACGTCTTACATTGCATGCTTCTGATGGTCTTAAGCCAACAAAGGCTCCCAAGGCCACAACCATGAGTAGATCTTTATGATAGTGTGCTATGTGAGAAAATAACATCTCAAAAGCACTATTTGGCATATCACGAAAAATAGCTTTCTCAGTGTTGCTATCATCTACGTATATTTCAAAATTTGGTTCTTTACGCTTTATAACCCGTCCTCTACTATTCGTAAAAGTTGTCGTAGCATACAATTCTTCTGCTTTTAACTTAGCCTTTCCCTCTCGCTCACTTAAATAAAGAGTTAAGAAGTCAAGAACTGCATTTACGCATTTTTCAACGGTGCTTTTCTTTCTTTTTCCTCTATCTCCTGGTAACTGAGATAATCCATAAAGCGTAAAAAATTCTCTAACCATTTCAAGTGTAAGTTGATCTATACTTTTAAGTCCAGAAGTACCAAATATAAAATTTAGAAACTTAACAACGTATGAAAAACGTTTGTTTCCATCGTCTGAGATAGACTTAATTTTTGCGGTAGATTTTACATATCTATGAAAATCAGTGAATTGTAATGTACCATCATCATGTTTGAGTGCAATCAATTGCTTTGTAACGATATTATTATCACCTAGAATCAGCGAATGTTTATATACAACAAATCTCATGCTACCTCCTTGTTTATTATGACTGAAGGTTCTGACTGTGTTTTATAATGTCAATACACAAAAAAACGATCAAGTCAGTACCATTTTCCTTTGTGCTCTAACTGCATAAAGGGAATATCGATGAGTACTTTCATTGATCGTTATTATTATTTAAATTAATTCAATAATAAAAGTAACTTCATCTAAGTAATAAGAGCAATTAATTAGCTCAGCAACAACGATAACCACAGCAAATCCTTCTAAACAATGAAAGGAATATCCGCCGTGGCTATCTATTTACTTTTGTTATTTTACTTCTGTAAGTTACTTTTGTTATTTTTACTTTTTCTGTATTATATCATATTTTGATTAAATTGTCATCTGAGAAAGTGATTTTAAAAAAACTGGAAATTTTTTCAATTGTATATTTTGACAATAAAAAACACTTTTATGTCAATTTAATGATTTTAGAGCGTTTTTAGCTTATTTGATTTTAAAGTTGTCGTCTATTCCTCAGAATTACTTGAAGAAGTAAAAGTAACTAATAATGTCAAGTTATTTATTGGAAAATGAAAAAAGCCTTAAAATCAAGGCTTTTCTATACTTTCACAAATAATCCTAATAAATTTCCATTCAATTTCTTCTAAGCATCTTTTCTAAAAATTAAATTGACAATCTCATCTTCTGAAAAGCCTAGCTCACCAAGTTTTTCAAACAAAATTTTAACTAGCTTGTTAGATTCTTGATATCTTATCTCTTTTATTTCTTGCTCGCTTGCTATGACAAAATATCCTAATGTTCCACAGCTAGTAACCAAATTCTGTTCTTCAAGAACTTTCATTGCTTTTTGGACAGTTGCCGGATTACACTTCTCGTTTTCTGCTAATCTCCTTATTGAAGGAATTTGTTGTTCAGGTGCATAATCACCTCTTAAAATAGTCGTTCTTAATTTTGATGCAATTTGTAAATATAGATGGTGTTTCATTTAATCTTTTTATTATCACTTTCCCTAACAAACTTCCAATATGCAGAATAAGGGATGACTGTAGCTAGTAGAAGATAGTATTTATTTGCAAACATATCTGCTACTCCTTTTGCATTGAAATGAATAGGAACTGTCTCAGGGAGAAACCCACAAATAATGACTATGATGACCATCATTCCCAACAAAACCAAAATATCTTTTAACAGTCTATTTTTCATCTTATTTTCCTCCTTTAACTAGATAAAATTTAACTTGGTCATTTTTATATAAACTCTAAACGAAATAGCCAGTAAAATTACTGATACTGCTTGCAAAACAAATATAATCGGAAGATTAAAAAACCAATTAAGCAAAATAGGCGTAATAAGCGTAATCATACTAATAATTCCAGTTACAATAACAGGAAGACTTTGTTTGACAACTATCATCTCACTGTCCCAATCATAGTTAGGATATTTTTTATTTAATGAAATTCCGATTACCATTATAAAAAGGGAGTAACATATAGGAACAATAACTAGATTCATAACTTGAATAGGATTCATATCAAGTTTCAGCATAAATACAGATACAGAAATCATATATCCAATCAAATGAAGTGTAAGGTTGACAGCTATCTTAGCATTTAAAATCGTTTTCACTTCAACTGGAGAACTTTTCAAAATCCAAATATTTTTACCTTCTAAAGATATAGATGAAGCTGCTGGACAACTGAGTGAAAGCATAGATGCAATAAAGACGGGAGCTAAGTTTGAAAGATACTCATTTATATTTTCAATTCCTGCAGAATTTCCTATTTGACCTACAGAATTAAACAGGAAACATATACTAAAGACACATAAAAGAATCACTCCAAGCCCAGCATTCAAGACTGCCATATAAGAACTTAAAAATCGTCCAAGCTCTTTTTGATACAAGGAAAAAAATACCGATTTTCTTTCATAAGATACTTTGTCATTAGCATAACTTGATTTTGTATTGGCAAGTGTATTAAGTAGTCCATACTTCAACGAAGCAATTTTGACAAATAGATAAAAGACGACTATTGAAAGAACTATATAAAATCCCATCCCATAGTACATTGGAAAATTGTAGTATGACATAAATAGTCTAGAAATTGGATACAGTCCAGTAATTTGCTTAGCCAGAGTAACCCCAATACTACTTTCATCACCTGATTGCAAAGCTGATAATGCAAAATATCCAATTATACCTAGCATCGCAAATGAAAAAATAAGAGAGATAACATTTTTTCTTTTAAAAAAAGATGAAGCGACAACAATAACGAGTCCCATGCATGCCGCTATACACATGGGGATCAAAGGGGCAAAAATTATAGAAGTAAAATACAATATAATCTGTAGGAGGTTTAAACTTCCGTTCAAGCCCCATATAATTCCACCCGGAAGCATAAACATCAAGCCTATTAAAAAATTCAATAAGTACATAAACATGAACTTGCTGGTGATAATATACGAACTTTTAACAGGTAAGGATTGGAGAATTTCCATATCTCGACTGCCAAATAAAATGCCATTCGAATAAAATACTGTCAAAAATAATATTGAAAAACTTGAGACAGAGACCATATATGCTGGAATCAAGTTCTGCTGTCCGACGTGTACCAATGTTTTCGCTGTTATTATATTATAAACAAAGCAAAATAAGGAAAGAGTTATTATGCCAAAACTCGCAATAGCCATTGAACTTTGTTTTTTATTTCGTGAATCTCTAATCACGTTAATAGGAAAGAAATTAATCAATTGCGCTTTAAGCAGTATCCAAATGTTACTCATTGTTCTGCACCTCCATGAAAAATGCCTCCAATGATTCATCACCTTTGACGTCTCCTGTATTGCCACTTGCAATTAACTTTCCATTTTTGATAATGGCAATCTTATTACATAATTTTTCCGCAACATCCAATACATGGGTTGAAAAGAAAATAGCACCTCCATCTGAAACACACTCATGCATAATTTTCTTTAGTAGGAAAGTTGCTTTGGGATCTAGCCCAACAAAAGGTTCATCTAAAATCAACAGTTTGGGAGAATGTACAAGTGCAGAAATAATGGCTGTTCGTTGCTTCATTCCATGTGAATATGAAGAAATTATCCCCGAAAGATGATCAGTCATATCAAATAAATCACCGTATTTTTGTATTCTCTCCTTGCGTATCTTTGTAGGAATTTCAAACAATTCAGCAATAAAATTAATATATTGAAGTCCTGTCATATGTTCATACAAATCTGGATTATCTGGGATATACGCCATCATTTTTTTACAAATAACAGGTTCTTCTTTAATAGAATGACCGTTGATAATTATACTTCCGTCTTCAAAATCATGGATACCGACAACTGCCTTTATCGTTGTCGTTTTGCCTGCACCATTTGCTCCAATAAAACCATAAATATCTCCAGGCTGTACTGAAATAGATAGGTTATCCACAACCTTCTTGTCCCCATAACTTTTACTAAAATTCTTTATCTCTAACATATTTTCACCTCTATTGACAATTTGTCAGTCATATTTTGAAATAATACCGATAGCTTGTTTTGATTTAGCTATCGGTACATAGTTCTCTTTACAAACATTCTATCTTTTTTAATTGCTAAAGAGTCCTTTTGTATTTAGATTTTGTTCCAGCATTATCTTAAATGCATTCAAGTAATCTTTGACAGTTTCTTTCTTTGAAGTTTTTATACCTATGTTATTTGAAACAAAAACATAGGCTGTCATCAGAAATTCTGCTGTTTCTGATGGATATTTTACAGAAAATACTTTTTCTGAGATGCCTTGATTTATTATCCTCTCAAAATATATAGTCAGTTTTTCAATGAGCTTATGAGATAACTTATCTAACATATAACGATTTTCTTCAAGATCAACCGTCTTTTGTAACTCAGTTCCTTCCGCTGAAACGTTATCTGTAGAGATTATTGTGGCATCTATAAAGGCTCTTATTTTTTCAATAGCAGTTTTGTCATCATCATAGACAATCACGTGAATAACACTCAATAATTTCTCTGAATAACGTTCCACGAGACAATACAGAATATCTTCTTTATTCTTAAAGTGATAGTATAGCAAACCTCGTGATATATTTACCTTATCGACTATATCCTGAGTTGTTGTGTTCGCATATCCTTTCTCCATAAAGAGGAGCATAGCAGCGTCCATAATCTCAGCCCGTCGAATTTCCGGATCTTTTACATCTCGCATTTTATTCCTCCTGCTTATAAATTATACTACTCTACTGACAAATTGTCAATTATAAAATTACCTTTTTGAGGATACCAAAAAAACCTTGACACTAAGGCTTTTTCGTTAACATTTTTTCTAAGCTCGTACAAGCAGTGATGCTGCCTCAACATGTGCTGAGAGCTTTCTTCTATACTAATAGACGAAAGGGTGTGAAAATGATTTTTAAATGATACTGTGGAACGGAACAGTAGCCCTAGTATTGACTACTGTCGTTTCTATTCATATTGGCTATTCTAGGACTGAGATGAAAAAATCTATAAATGCTCAGAATAAAATTGAACCCGCAAATCTCCCCAAAACAATGGTGAGTCATGTACTTGTATTATTCCGAAAAAATACACCTCTGGTGCAGTGAGACAAATTGGTGTATCTTATAGTGGCTTCGTAGATGAAAGCTATACTCTACTATCACTCTTTGATGATGTAGAACAAATTGAAAAAGATAATAGACTTCAGACAGCTATTGATGTTGTCAGAGAACAGTTTGGTTTTTTAGCCATACAAAAAGGAACCGTCCTAACTGAAGGTTCCAGAAATATTGAACGCAGTAAACTTATCGGTGGTCATTCCGCGGGTGGATTGGAGGGATTAAAATGAAACAAGAAAAAAATACAGTACAATTTTCAGAAATCCGTAGCAAAGGATGTAATGATATTGAAATGCTTGAAAGATTTTTACATGGAATCGTTGAAACAGCAACTTCAAAACTTCGTCAGAGAAAACTCAAAACAACTGAAATATCGATACGACTAGTACATGCTAAATCTGAAAACCGATTACCATTGGAATTTACATTTAGCATTAAGCCAACAAGCTCATCTGTGATAATCTATACTGAGGTAATCAATCGCTTTAAAGAATGTTACACAGGTGGGGGAATTCAAGGTTTTACGATTCAATTTGATAAAAATACCCTTGCCTCTGCATAGAAAGGATTTGATATGATTGACCGTTCATATTTACCATTTCAATCAGCAAGAGAGTACCAGGATACAAAGATGCAAAAATGGATGGGCTTTTTCCTATCTGAACATGCATCAGCACTCTCTGATGATACAAACAAAGTAACGTACATGTCTGACTTATCACTAGAGAAGAAATTATTACTCCTCAGTCAAGTATACGCCGGGCAGCTACGCACACGCATTCAAGTGATTGAAAAAAACAAGCGTGTTTCCTACACTGGAACAATACCAAGTCTGACCAAAGATTTCATTTTGATAAAAACTACAACAGGTCACATCAATTTGAAATTAAAAGACATTATTAGTATTGAACTTGTCGAGGAGGTGCTCTATGAATCAGCTTGAGTTTCAGCGTAATCACCTACAAATGGACTATTATAGCGAGAGCTACCAAGATTTTGAACGTGACTTCTACCGCTACTCTAACATGAATATTCCATTGACCTTCCTAACTGATGATATCCTAAAAACAATGGCGACTTCACGTAAGAATTACTTTGTCCTTAATAAGGAAAAGTCCAGAGATAACCGCGATCACTTCTTCATATTTGAAGTAAGTACCGTAGATGAGAATCCGCTAATCTATCATTATACATATAAGAAAACTACAATATATTTAGCAGAAAAATAGGAGCAGTTCAATTGACTGTTCCTATTTTTAATATTCATAAAATCTAAAGTCTTTATACTCTTTAACAATGGAGTCGCCAACCAGAACAGACTATACTGACCAGCGACTACCTTAAATTTAATGTTTCAGATTTATTTTCTTATCTCTAATTTCATAAACTACATCTGCTACATTTTCGAGTAATCGTTTATCGTGGGTGATAAACACGATAGTTCCGGTGTACTCCTTCATTAGTATTTCCAAAGCCTCTAAACTTGGTATGTCAAGGAAGTTACTGGGTTCATCCATTATTAGGATGTTATATCTACCCATGAGCATTTTAGCAAGCAACAATTTTATAATTTCTCCACCGCTTAAAACAGATAAACTTTTTCCAATATCGTTCTGTTTGAACCCCATAGATGCTAGCACTGAACGAATTTCTGATATATTGTAGTCACAATCCTTCTGCATAAACTCCATAACATTCTGATTACTGTTGTACTTGTAACCATTCTGTGCAAAGTAACCTATTTTTGCCTTAGGCGAAATAGAAATTCCTTCTTCATGGTTTAAGATCATTTGGATTAAAGTTGTTTTTCCGATTCCATTACCACCAGTTAACGCCACTTTTGCTCCTAACGGAATTTGAAAAGATGCATTTTCAAACAGAGCCTTATCCCCAAATACTTTATTAATTTCTGCACCGACTATAGGGTATGGATTATGGAGCTCCAATGCTTTACTTTGCCTGAAACGAATTCTGCGAATGCCTTCCGGAGCTTCTACTTTTCCTAAGGCCGCAATCCTGTGCTCTAGGGTTTTAGCAGCATTATACATCTTTTTTTCCTTACTTCCTATTGATTTTTGATGAGCTAAACGCCCTCCGTCTTCAGTACTTTTTTTCTTTGAAGAACCTTTTGCCTTCTGTTCTATTTTACGAGCCTGTTTTCGCTTTTCCTCCGCAGCCCTTTCCAATCGGGCACGTTCCGCAATAAATTGTTCGTATTCTGCAGCTTGGCTCTTACGTTCTTCCTCTTTCTGACGAAGATAATCAGAATAGTTTCCCCAATACTCAGTGATTTTGCCATCTTTCAGTTCCCATATTTTATCTACTATTTCATCAAGAAAATAGCGGTCATGGCTAATAACTAACAGTGCACCTGTAAAATATTTTAGCTGTCCTATTAGAAAATCAATTCCTTCACGGTCTAAATGGCTCGTAGGTTCATCCGCTAAAATACCATGAACCTGTGCCGATAAGGCCTGTGCTATTTTAAGCCTTGTTTCTTCACCACCGCTCATAGTCTGTATATTTAATTGCTCAACACCTAGCTTGCCTACAAGTGCAAAATCTTTTTCCTCCTGCAGAGTTACTTCGTCCAACTGGGGAATATAGGCAAGTTCACCCAGACGATTCATTTTACATCCTGGGGGAGTTAATTCTCCTAAAAGTACCCTGAGTAAAGTGCTTTTTCCAGCACCATTTGCTACTACTAAACCAATACGGTCATAATCATATACTTCTAATTCATTTATATCTAAAACATCGCGTCCTTTGAATTCCACACGAATGTCTTTTGCTTTTAATATTAATTCCATAACATTTCCTCCTGTCTATAATCGCATGCTTTCATTTGCTTGTATGCAGGGAAAACCCTGCGATTTTAGCAGGAAGAGTTACATGAAAATAAGATACATAAATATTCCTCCAATATTGTTTATTTTAAATCTAATTTTCTAACCTCAGTTATCATTTGGCAAACTATAGCAATGCCAATAATTAAAATACCTGATAGTAAAAACCAATGATTTACACCGATTTTATCAGCAAAGAATCCAGAAAGAATTAACCCAATTGGCATAGCAAGTGACATGATACTTCCGATCAAAGAAAATACACGTCCTAAATATTCAGGCTTAATTTTCTCCTGAAAAAGAGCTGTTTGCACACCGCTATAAAATGGCACCGAAAGCCCCATTATTGCACAGCAAACTACGAATATTACAAATCCATTTGGAGGAAGTATTCCCGAAACGGCTAAACTGGTCCCCATTATAAAAAATGAACTTGTTATTAGTAATACATGCTTTTCGAAGCCCCCTAATCTTCCTAATAATAAGCCTCCTGCTAGCATCCCAAATGCAAAGGAAATTTCCGTAATAGAAATATGCACAGGCGTTCCATTAAAGTGTTCCATGCTTATTAAAGGAAATAGTGCATTGATTGGCATATAAACAAAAGTATATAGTGTTCCTAAGAGTAATAAGGCAAACAATCCTTTGTTTTGTCTCAGAACCACAACTCCTTCTTTCATCTCCCTTATGAAATTTGGTTCTAAACTTTGCACTTGATTACCCAGCTTAGGTATACGTACAATTGCTACCGTAATAGATGCAATCACAGCACCCAATACGTCGATGGCAATAATAGCATTTAAATCCCAAACGGAGTATAAGAGTGCTGCAACTGCCGGACTAACAATATAGCTTATAGACTGCAAAGACTGACTATAGCCTGCGCATTTCGTTAGCTGTTCTTCTGGTACTAAAAGTGGTGTAACCGCATTGAGTGCTGGGGTATGAAAAGCTGTTCCAATGCTACGGATAAACAATACTATCATAATCATCCAGACAGGTAGCTCCATACAGAATGCAACAATAGCAAGCACTGCACCAGCTGCTGCGATAATTAAATCGGCACCAATCATTATCTTCTTCCTATCATGACGATCCACTAGCACACCAATGGCAGGTCCCAAAATCGCATAGGGTAAAAAACCTACTAATGAAGCCATAGACAAGACCATCGCAGATCCTGTTTTTTCTGTAAGGTAAAAAATAATCGCCATTTGCAGGATGGCACTAGTGATTAATGATACTGCTTGCCCTGCCCATATTGCATAAAATTTTCGTTTCCAATTGTTGTATTTTTCCATTTATATTATCTCCTGCATATTATTTTGCTTGAATTTCTATTTTGAATAGCATTCTAGGCAATAAAAAATGCAGGCCAAACCCCACAATGTGGCTTTTGGTCTGCATACATACAATTTGGAAACATTCATATTAAAGACATAGTTAAATAAAGGTATAGTTAAATAACCAATATCCTCACCGTAACTAATGAATGCTCAATATCGTATAAATAAGCACAACAAAAAAGCCTATCATCGGGTATAGATTCTGCTTTTTTTATTGCCAGCTTATCTTAAACGCATTGAGGCTGTCATAGTTTCGGTTCCTCCTACATCTTTGTTTATATCAATTTATAGTATAACACAACAAGATGATATGTTCAATATAAAAGTTATGGAATGAGACTCATACTTCCAATTCGATGCCAGATTTAAAGGATATGACGAAGTTTTCTTCATAGACTGTAACGCTCTGGATTATCTTCCTTAGTAGCAAGCGATTAGCTTTCACAAAATCTTCTGTTTGTAGTTTTAAAAATTCATCAGGATTTTCTAACTCAACCTCAAAATATTTCATTTTACATTCCCTCATTTCATTTATTGATAAATTGAGTTTGCAAAAAAGAGTGGACAATTTTTGTCTACTCTTAACCTTTAAAATAGTTTTTTTTAATCGATTTGAAGTTGCCTAAATTATTACTTATTCGGTAAAATGAAGTATTGCTTTCAACAGATTTCCTTCAACTACACTTCACTTGATTCAAACAAGGTGGGTACATTTCTATTCCCACAAACTCCTTGTCAATGGAAACAAACACGTACCCACAGGGTAAATGGAAATAGAAACTGATAATTTCTAGCTATCACTTCTACTCATTCCAAAAATTTTCTCACTCTGATACTTACCCACCATAAAGCAAAAAGCCTTGCAATCAAGGCTTTCATTATCCCTTTCGTTCAAAGGTTTCTAAGCTTTTACGAGCAGAGCGACACACTCAGCGGTTCGCTATCTCCGTTCTGTCTGCGTGCTAGCACTTGTCAATCACGGACAGCTATCGCATGGGCGGAAGTAAATGCTAATCTTCGTCGTTTTACTCCTTGACTAGCAAACTTACCGCCTCAACATGGGTTTTAGAGGACTAAATGGAGTCTGAATTGCCTGATAGAGATGTAGTATTGATTAAGCAATCAACAAATAATGTACAAAACAAAAATAAAGTACACTGCTTAATGAGTGTACTTTATCCTTCTAATTCAGTTTTATCAATGGTTTAACTCTAGTTAAGTCGATTAGTTAAATGAATTTAGACTATTGCTTTTTATAACGACTATAAATTGTATGCTCAATGCTATAATTTATCTTCCAAATCTACTTCTTCATAATTTATCGGAATTAAAGCAACTTCACTGCTTAGAGTAGATTGTTTTTCATTTTCACTTATTTGAATGGCATTTTTGAGTGAAAAAATAACTTCTCTTACAAGATTTAATAAATCTAATGCAAACTCTTGAAGTTCAGATTCAGTTAGATACAGTCTGGTTTCATTATTATCTTCATTATCTTCACTTCCATTAAAAATATTCAATGTTATATTAGTAAATCTATGCTCTAAATAATTTCTAATAATTTTCAATCGCTTTGAGTTTGGATTAGCTGTTAAAGAATTATCACCATTATCAAAATCTTTCTCTATCCAAAATATAGATGACAGACCAATATTCTTATCCAACATTTTATTTAAATCACTATTTGATCTCCAAATTGAATGGAAATTTACTTTTCGAGTTTCAATTTTTAAAGAATAATATTCATTTATAAACATAGCTACTTTATCTAATAATGAATATAGTGTTTTAAAAGATGCTTTTAATCCTTCAACTCGGATAGAGTATTGTACGTAGTCTAGACAATCAATAAGATCAACATTCTCGTCAGCATAATGAACCGAATCACTCTCAATGCTATTAAAACAGAGATAACGGGCATAAACATATTCTTGCTTAATTTGATTAAACATAGAAATATATTTGTTTAAATCTTTATCCGATTGAAATAATAAACTTGGTAGTAAAAGATTATCATCATATCTATTTATATCGTCAGCTTGTAAGTCATTAAGTGGATTAAGATACAGCCCGTTGTTCCAACACCATTCACGATACTTTTGTGAATTAGGATTATAATCGATTGTTTTACAAGAACATTCATCTATATCTTTATAATCAAGATATTGTTCGTAAAGTTCAATAAATCGCTTTTCTGCATAATCAACTCTGTTTGGATCTGAAACAGTTATGCTTGTTTCTATTAAATTTTTAATTTTTTTAATAAAGTGGAGGTGTTCGTTATCATTCAAAAAATTACGATAATGATCTAGACAAATAGCTAAGTTACCACTAGCCATTGTGAATCTTGGATTGATTTGTATACATTTACAATACATCTTAATAGCTAACTGCTTTCTACCACAAGCATCTAATAAATTTGCGTAATTAGTGTAAAGTGAACATAATAATGGGAAAACAAACCTACTGTTCTCAGAATTTATATCAACTTTATTTGAAATTTCTATAGCTTTTCTAAAGTAATAAATTTGTTGAACTGTAAAATCGGTATCTATGTTGAAAACTAAGTTATCACTTAGTTCAAATATATCAGCGTATGCTGTCCCAATAGAATAAAATAATTGAATTTTGGAAATATCATCAATAGTGTTTTCCATATTTTTTCCAAATTCTATTAGTCTATGGATTTCCTTTATATTTTTATGTTTAAAAGCATTATCGAAATCCATTGACAATTTAAGTACACTATGATTAATTGGATTATTTGTTAACATCTTCACCCCAAACTAAATATTTCGATTTTAAATTTGATTTTCCTTTATTTTCCTGTTCTTCAACTAACATATCAGATAAAAACTCTTTTATCATGTCCCAATTAAAATTCTCTTTAAATCCTCTACTACCATCAGAAGGAACATTTAATGAAAATGTTGCAAATACGGTTTCACAAGTTCTTCTTGGAAATTTTGCTAAGTAAGAATCAAAAAATGAATTTGAATACCTATAATGATGGCTATGAATAAAGTCTTTCCATGTATTTAGCATAGTCTCTTCGTCTATAATATCTATTACGGAAACTTCTTCAAGTGGTCGGTCTTCAATATTTCCCCATGCTTTTTTCATTAAATTAACAGCATCTACATCGCTCTTAGGAGCACTGTATCCAAAAATAGTTAACATATATGAATGATCGACAAAGTAATCTAATGCTTTCCAACACCAATTTATGTATCCATCGGAAGAATAGTCTTTGTTTTTTACGGGATACAATAATTTTGTTGGATTTAATTTTTTATAACATGTTGGGCAGTAGCAATCTACTCCTCCAAACTCAATATGTTCTTCACAAAACCCAACAGCTACATTCCCATGTAAACAAAGAATTTTTGGCAAGTTCAGAGTAATTTTTGAGCAGCGAATATAAGCCTGTATAAGTAAAGGGTCCCAATTAAACGTAGCTATACAATCTTTATTAGTTAAACTTAATATTAAAAAATCATAAATTGTTGGTTCATCAGGTAACTCCAACGAAGCAAAATAATCATAGAGTCTTTCTTCTAGCTTTCTAACTATTTCGGAGCACTCTTCTCTCTCAAATAATTCTGAGTAGATATCCTCTAAATTTTCGCTCTTTGTCTGTAATTCAACACCAGCAAGAATTTCTTCTAAATTTAGTTTTTTTAGCAATCCATTCATAACTGAAGAACTTTTGCCGTTTTTATCACCATCTGGTATTGCTGCAATAGTAGCACCAGCGCCTAGAATAACTGTATGCGATCTCATCTCATTTCTCCTGAAAGTCTTTTGACACTATTATACCACTGTATCTACTTTATTTATGCTTCAAATACTAATCTTATAACCATAAATATTTTAAATAAAATGTACAATTGAACCACCACTTCTTCTACACCAATTAGAGTAAAAAATGTACAAATCAATTTCTTAGATTAGAGAATATTACGTACTACAAAACATACAAAATACCACTCCAAAATAATGTACAAAACAAAAATAAAGTACACTTTTTAAATAATGTACTTTATGCTTCTAATTCAGTTATATCAATGGTTTAACTCATGTTAAGTCAATTGTACATAAACTTTTAGTTTTTTTAGGAATATATAATGTAACCAAAATTTTAGGTAACCAAAAATTTTTTTAGGGCTAATTATTCTTAATTATGTACTTTATTTAAGTGAAAACTAAAAATTGTTCAAATGACATTAACTTTTAGTTTTTCTATCAATGTTTAAATAACTTTTACATAAACTTATAATTTTCTCTAAAATCAATAAAATCCAAAACACTCTGTTGATTTGGATTTTTAACTCTCTATTAAATGTTTAAAATTATTCAAAATACTATTTAATATATGCTTTATACTTAACTTTGCTAGACATTACTATATAACACGATGCAACAATAACAATAATTCTGATTAGATACATTCCGTAATGATCGTCACTCATAGTCAATTGAGAAAATACATTAATCATTGAATGTGTCATCACACAAATCTAGAGATTTTTTGTTTTTAAATAAAGAGCTGTAAGAATAAACGAATTTGTCAGCAACCCAAATAAAAAAGGTACTATTTGAAGGATGGCTAGAGAACCATCTATATAAAAGAACAATAAATGCCAAATTGACCATATGATAAATGTTAAAATTGTCGCTTGAAAATAGTGGAACTTTTCTTGTAAAAGTGGCTGAAATACATATCTCCAACCAATTTCCTCCAAACCGCCAAATACAATAAACTTGAAAAACATCAGAAAAGGAAGATACCAGATAAATTGTACGATTTTCCCCCCAAAAAATAGAAAAGAGAAATCAAGAATAATAAGAAAAAATGCTAATAAATAATGTTTATAACTGGTCTGAATGTTAAAAAAATCTTTTATTATTTTCTTTAAGTCAATCTCATAATAGCAAATGCCAACAATGCTACCCCATAAGGCTGTAGAGATTCCACCAATCATTACTCCGAAAACATTTACTAGAACAGAATGAACGCCATAATGATTGCAGAAAAATACAACTAAACAAACTAATAATAATTGACTAAAAGTCCCTAGTAAATAAACTGCAAGAGCTTTTTTTCTACTCATAGCATCTCCCTTTGGTTATAAAAAAACAGTTTAAGAGTTACATTTTGTACATAAACAAAATTATGCAATAAATATATTTCCCGATCTTTTTGTTTCTAAATTTACATAACTTAAATTATGTTTTTATAGTAGTAAATCTTTCACTTTTCCAATTTCACTTTTTGGTATCACGAGATGAATCATATCACCTAGATACATCCTTGTAGATCCATTAACTGTCTTACTCTTCCCATTATGTACTTGGGTTGTGATGAGTACGTTGTGTGGTAAATTGAGTTCATGTACCTGCTTACCAGCTATCTTATCAGAAACTGGGATTTCTATAAGAGTAACTTCACCATCGTCACTTGCGGTTTCTGGTAACATTTTTTCAAGCATGGCTTCATAGACAGGCGCTCCTTTGAGCAGATCCATAACAATATAGGCAACTAGGGTTACCATCCCTAAAGGCATGAGATTTCGGATATCCCCAACCATTTCCGTTACAAGAATCATAGCAGTCAAAGGTGCTTTTGAGATAGCCCCAAAATACCCGCTCATCCCCAGAATTACAAAGATAGGGAATTGCTGCTGGGTAACAAGGCCTAGATTGACACAAATAACACCTACCAGGGCACCAAGTAAGGAGCCTAAAGCTAAAATTGGCAAGAAAATACCACCTGGTAGTCCACTACCATAACTGATCATACTCCAGATAAAGCGAATAATAAAGTAAGCCAAGAGAATTTGAAAACTAAAATCCTGTTCTGTTAAGGATAAGACAACCTGATTGCCTCCACCAAGTATCTGTGGTAGGAATATTCCTACTGGAATGATAAGGAGAAAGGCTAGAATAGGATAATAGGCCTTATCCAGATGAATCTTTTGACCAATCCAATCATATACTTTTCCGACATTCAGAACGGCTTTTTCATAGAGAAAACCTGAGAGTCCTAGAAAAATTCCCATCACTAGATAAATCCAATATTGGCTCAAGTTCATGAGAGGGATATTGTCCGGCATATCAAGTACAGGTGTTAAGCCAAAGATGAGAAGGGAAACAAAGTTTGCTACTAGACTAGCAGCCAAGGTAGAAACCCAGAAGAATCGTGAAAAATGGTGATAGACTTCTTCTACTACAAATAATAACCCCGCAATCGGTGCATTAAAGGCTGCAGCAAGTCCAGCAGCAGCTCCGCTAGCAATCAAAGAACGCTCCTCAACAGGGCTAGAATTGAGCCATTTAGCAATTCCTTTTCCTCCAGCGGCACCTAGCTGAATACTGGGACCTTCACGACCGAGCATGAGCCCACTCGCAATGGCCAAGATACCTAGAATGTATTTCTTCCAGAGGACACTCCACCAGTTGAGAGACATGAGACCTTTTAACTCGGCTTCAACTTGAGGAATACCAGAACCTTTGATATCTTTTTCTGAACGTGTTAATTTGGCACTAAGTAAGCAAATGAGGATATAAAACAATAAAATAATCAATAGATTCCGTATCAGATTCTCTTGGTCTTGATAAAATCCTTGAACGATATGAAAGCCTTTTTCGATCAAAAATCGAAATGATCCTACAATAATTCCTACGACTAATCCAACAATAATACCTCGCCCTACTTGAGCTAAGATCGTACTGGACGCGAAGGCAAATTCTTTCTCGGAACTAAGTATTTCCGATTGTTCCTCCATAATTCTCTCCTTTAATTATCTTTTACTAGTTTCTGAAACGATCGTTTTAATTGGTTCAAAACTGGTGCGATGAATAGGTATGACACCGTGCTTTTCAATTCCTTCTAGATGCTTAGCAGTACCATAGCCAGCATTTTGAGCAAAATCATAGCCTGGAAATTCTTGGTCATAGTTAGCCATGATCTTATCTCTGGTAACTTTAGCTATAATCGATGCTGCTGCAATAGATAAGGAGTTGGCATCCCCTTTGATGATGGATGTCTGAGAAATCAGCAAGTCCAACTTCATAGCATCGATCAAGAGGTGCTCTGGTTGTGGCTCAAGCTGATAAATAGCTTCCTTCATGGCTAGTTTCGTCGCTTCATAGATATTGACTTGGTCAATGACATGATTGTCCATAATCCCGATACCGATTGCTAAAGCACTATCCTTAACGGCTTGAAAAATCTCCTGGTGTTTTTTCTTAGGAATTTTTTTACTGTCATTTAAACCTTTAATTTTACAATTTTGAGGTAAAATCACTGCAGCAGCTACCACTGGACCAGCTAGCGGACCACGTCCAACCTCATCTACACCTGCAATTAGAGATATCCCTTTACTATATAGATCTTTTTCATATCGAAGCATGGCTTCTAAGCGAAGATTTTCATCCATTTCTGCTTGGATGGCCTTTTTACGCTTTTCGATTTCCTTTTGTACACCTGAACGAGAATCTTTTTCAAATTCCTTAAACAAGGGACTTTCAAGTTCTCTTATCTTTGCTAATGCTTCTTTTATTTCTTTAATCGTTGCCATTGAGATCATCCAATGTATCTAAGGTATAGTTACCAAGTTTTCCATCACGAATTTCTTTGACAAAGAGATTGTAAAAACGATCGTAATCATCACGGAAACCAAGGGTACGCGTCATATCCATGATAATTTCTGGAGCCTCATCGTCCAGATTCATTTGTTTGAAACGTTCTTGAAGCTTTTCAGGATAATGCGTTTTAAAGTAATTGAGACCGAAAATCGTTACCTCATCCATTGGAAGCAACTGATCCTTGATTGCTCCCGTAAGGGCAAGTTTAAGAGCGACCGTTTCATCTTCGAATTTTGGCCAAAGAATCCCTGGAGTATCCAAGATTTCAAGATCTTTATTGGTTTTAAGCCATTGCTGGCCTTTTGTCACACCAGGCTTGTTTCCAACTACAGCAATTTTCTTACCAGCTAAACGGTTCATCAGAGTTGATTTTCCTGCGTTGGGAATCCCAATAATCATGGTGCGTAAGGTTTCAATTTTAATCCCACGTTCTTTTTGACGAGCTATCTTATCTGCCATGAGTTTCTTAGCAGCATCCGTTACGACTTTTACTGTTATTTGTTCCTTAGAGTTGATAGCAAGTGTTTGAATGCCTTGTGATTCAAAGTGCTGACGCCATTCTTTTGTTAATACTGGGTCCGCAAGGTCTGCCTTGTTTAAAATTAATAGTCTTGGTTTATCTCCGACAATTTTAGTCAGCATCGGATTTTGACTAGACAAGGGCAAACGTGCATCTACTAAAACTGTTACAAAATCAACAAATTTTAAATTTTCCTGGACCTGACGTCGTGCTTTGGACATATGCCCAGGAAACCATTGAATAGTTGCCATTTTATTTCCTTTTCTTCATACAAACTTATTCTATAAAACATAGATGATTACTGACTATTTTACCATATTTTGGCTATTTTTGCAGATGAATGATATCTTAATGAAATGGAAATCCCCCTTTACCAAGAGGAAAAGAGGGATAAAATTCTTATTGATGAACAGCTTGCGCTGCTGTAATTAGAGTTAATTTGTAAACATCGTCAGAGTTACATCCGCGAGAAAGGTCGTTTACTGGTTTGTTAAGTCCTTGCAAGACAGGTCCAACTGCAGCAAATCCACCAAGACGTTCTGCCATCTTGTAACCAATGTTACCTGCTTCAATACCAGGGAAGATGAAAACATTAGCTTGTCCAGCTACGTTACTTCCTGGTGCTTTAAGAGCTGCAGTTTCAGGAACAAAGGCTGCATCGAATTGCAACTCGCCATCAATTTCAAGGTCTGGACGCAAGTCGTGGGCGATTTTTGTTGCTTCAACCACCTTGTCAACACTTTCACCAAATCCTGAACCTTTAGTTGAATAGCTAAGCATAGCAATCTTAGGTTCGATACCAAACATCTTAGCTGTGATAGCTGAGTTAATCGCAATTTCAGCTAGAGCATCAGCATCTGGGTTGATGTTGATAGCACAGTCACCAAACAAGTAACGTTCAGTGCCACGAACCATAAGGAAGGCACCTGATGTACGGCTCACATTCGGACGAGTCTTAATGATTTGAAGAGCAGGACGAACAGTTGAAGCTGTTGAGTGAATAGCACCTGAAACCATACCATCAACCAAGCCCATATAAACTAACATCACACCAAAGTAGTTAACATCATTGATGAGTACTTCTCTCGCTTCTTCTTCTGTCATTTTTCCTTTACGACGTTCAACAAGCGCAGCTACCATTTCTTCAAATTGTGGGTAATGTTCTGGATTGATGACTTCGTAACCCTCTGTAATTCCTTCGATTTCAAGATAAATTTTAATCTTATCAGGGTTTCCTAATAGGACAGGGATAACTTCTGTTTCTTTTACCAAACGCTTCGTTGCTTGTAGGATACGTGGTTCTTCACCTTCAGGTAGAACGATGCGAGCATTTTTACCAACTAGGTTGGCTTTCAAACTTTCAAAAACTTCCATGAGTTTTGACTCCTTTTAAGATAAATTATTATTTGATAACTGTGTAATAAGTGTGTCGAAATCATCCGGCAGTGGGCATTCTAGCTCTAACTGCTCTTCTAAGAAAGGATGATAGAACGATAAGTAATGGCAATGTAGAGCCTGGCGATCGATGCCATGTTCTAAGCTTCCCCCATAAAGATCATCTCCTAGTAATGGAAATCCAATATGCGAGAAATGAACACGAATCTGGTGGGTTCTCCCGGTGTGGAGACGAATATCAACTAAGTGAATATTCCCATAAGATGCCACGATTTGATAGGACGTATGGGCATATTTCCCCCCCTTTGCTACTCGTCGAGTAATGATAGAATCTTCATCCCGGGCTATTGGAGCGATGATTTCTCCCTGAGATTCCAAATGACCATGTCCCTTAACTAGGGCGTAATAACGCTTTTCAATAGCCTTTTTTTGCAACTGTTTATCTAATCTGGCATGCGCATAGCCGTGTTTAGCAAAAAGCATCAATCCAGAGGTATCTCTATCAAGCCGAGTCACAATATGAACCTGCTGATTCTCATAGTTTTGTTTTACATAGTAGCCCTTAATAAAGTTGGCAATGGTATTGGAATGATTGACACTAGGGATTGAAGCGACTCCAAAGGGTTTGTTGATAATCAAGAAATGATCATCTTCAAATAGAATATCTAGAGGATAATCAATTGCTTCAAGTGTCTCGAATCCTTCCTCTGGCGGAATATCAATAACGACTTCATCTCCGATATCTAAGAGATAAGTTGCATTCTGCGGATGTCCGTTAACTCGAATATCACCACCTCGAAACTTAATCTTGGCAAGTAACCCTTTTGAAACTTCATGTTTTTTCAGAAAGGTTTTGACCTTGACATGTTCATCGGCAATAAACTGAAACCTCATTCGTCCACCTCACCAATAAAGGCATCTTTAACACGATTCCAAAAACTGGTGTGGCTTGGCGTGGCTACAAAATGAATCTTGTGGTGATCAATCTGATACTCTATTTTCTCAATATTTCGGAAAGAATAAATACTATTATCGATTGAGATTGTGTGATAGTCATTTCGAGTCGGTATCAATTCTATCTTGTCTTTTTTAGGAACAATAATTGATGAACCAAGTGTGCGGTAGATTCGGTTGTTCAAACTAGCAATTTCAGCCAATTGTAGGGCCTCTATGGTCGGGTGCAGTACTGCTCCACCAAGTGATTTATTATAAGCAGTACTTCCAGTCGGCGTTGAAACTGTTAGGCCGTCACCACGAAAGCGTTCGAAGGGAACATGGTTAATAATGACATCAGCAACCATAGTTCGATCCGCTCGACGAATGCTAGCTTCATTTAGTGCTCGGAAAGACTTGACCTCACCATTTTCGAGAAATATTTTGACACTTAAGAGTGGATAAGACACTTGAGCACCATTATCCAACTGTAAATTTGTAACCAATTGGTCCAACTCAAAATCACGGTAATCCGTATAAAAACCTAAATGTCCCGTATGAACCCCAACAAAACGAACCTTATCCAGTTGGTTTTCATACTTATGAAAAGCAGACAACAACATCCCATCTCCACCAATAGAGACGACGATATCTGGATTTTTATCATTCAGGATAAAATTATTCTTTTTTAATCGTTCTTTTAACTCGAATAGAACTTTCTGACTCTGAGGCTTACGGTTGGCAATTAGGTCAATTCGTTTACCTGTATTCTTCATCGGTATCGTCACTGTTTCCTACCCCGTCATTTAACTTTCTGTGCAAAGGATCAAAGAGCGCTTGTGCTTCCTGGATATCAGCACGTATTTTACTCATTTCTTCGTCTAGCTGATGTGAAATTCTGGCTGTAATCTCGAGTCGTTCTTTGATTTCTTCTGGGAAATCTCCTTGATATTTATAATTGAGAGAATGCTCGATTGTAGCCCAAAAGTTCATAGCCAAGGTACGAATTTGAATCTCAACTAGAATGGTTTTTGCACCGTAAATCGTATCAACCGTATACTCAATAATCACATGGTAAGAACGATAACCCGATGCCTTTCTATGAGTAATGTAATCACGTTCTTGAACAACTCTCATATCCTGTCTTTTACGAAGGATAGAGACAACCTCGTTTACGTCGTCTACGAATTGAACCATAACACGTAAACCTGCAATATCTTGCAAATCCTGTTCAAGTGTGTCGTAGCCAATACCCCGGCGTGCCATTTTTTCTTTGATACTTTCAATCGGTTTAACCCGACCTGTGACAAACTCGATTGGAGAATGTCGGTTTTGTTTTCTGTATTGTTTTCGGATTCCTCGGAGTTTTATTTTTAATTCTCCGACAGCTTGAATGTAAGGATCTAAAAATTCTTCCCATTCTGTAATCATATAACTCTTACGTCCAATTCTCTATGCAGTTTCATTTATCTAGTTTTTGATTTTCTCATGAAAATCATATACAATAAATACAATGCTTATTATACCATAAATCGCTTTCAAATATAAAGAAAAGGTTGTAAAAATGAAACATTTAGAAATAGAAATGAAAACACTTCTCAATGAAGAAGAATATGATCGATTGCTAGCTCAATTTTCAGAAGTCACTCCTGTTACACAAAAAAATTACTACCTAGATACGCCTGATTTTTATCTTCGACATCATAAAATTGCTATGCGCATTCGTACTTTTGATACAAGCGCCGAACTGACTATTAAGATTCCTCAAGAAGTCGGAAATATGGAATACAACCAATCCCTTACTCTTGAGGAAGCTAAATATTGTCTTGAAAATTGTAAACTCCCTCAGGGGATGATTCAAGAAGAACTAACTAGCCGTGGACTTTCAACAAGTGGTTGGGTGGTTTTAGGTTGCCTAACTACTGTTCGTTACGAAAAAGAAACAGCAATTGGACTCATGGCGCTTGATCAAAGCCGCTACTTCGATATTGTAGATTATGAACTAGAGCTAGAAGTTGAGAATGGTGACCAAGGAAGTCTTGATTTTAAGGAGTTTTTACAGGTAAATGAGATCCATTACAAGAAAGCTCCTTCTAAATTAGTGAGATTTATAGAAAATATGAAAAAAAACTGAAATTATCTTCTTTTTTTGATAAAATAGAAGAGATAAAAAATAATAGAATCTGTGAAAGAAAACACTTTCCTTTAAAAATGTTTTTTCACCGATTTACTTAGTTTATAGAGGACGGTTTATCAATGTCAGATACAAAAAATATGAAGCTTTTTTCTCTTTCATCCAATCATGAAATAGCTCAAAAAATTGCAGATGCTGCAGGTGTTCCACTTGGAAAGTTGTCATCACGTCAATTCTCCGATGGTGAAATCCAGGTTAATATCGAAGAAAGTGTTCGTGGATATGATGTTTATATCATCCAATCAACCAGCTACCCTGTAAATAACCACTTGATGGAACTATTAATCATGGTTGATGCCTGTGTTCGAGCTAGTGCTAATACCATTAACGTTGTGCTTCCATACTTTGGTTATGCTCGTCAAGACCGTATTGCTTCTTCGCGTGAACCTCTTACAGCTAAACTTGTTGCAAATATGTTAGTAAAAGCTGGAGTTAGTCGTGTATTGACATTGGACCTTCATGCTGTTCAGGTACAAGGTTTCTTTGATATTCCTGTAGATAACCTCTATACAATTCCGCTATTTGCAAAACACTACATTGATAAAGGTTTAACTGGTCCAGATGTGGTTGTTGTCAGCCCTAAAAACTCAGGTGTAAAACGTGCTCGTAGCCTTGCTGAATACCTTGATGCTCCGATTGCTATTATTGACTATGCTCAAGATGATTCTGAACGTAGCCAAGGTTACATTATCGGAGAGGTTGAAGGTAAGAAAGCAATCTTAATCGATGACATTCTTAATACAGGCCGTACTTTCTCTGAAGCTGCTAAAATTGTGGAACGCGATGGTGCTACTGAAATCTACGCGGTATCCAGCCATGGATTGTTCGTCAACGGTGCTGCAGAGTTGTTGGATGCAGCTAATATCAAGGAAGTCTTGGTGACAGATTCTGTATTGACAGAAAGTAAAAAACCTAAGAATGTACAATATATTACAGCAAGCGAACTAATTGGTGATGCCATGGTTCGTATTCATGAAAGAAAACCAGTTAGTCCACTATTTAAATTTAAATAGAAATTAGGTGAGTTTTTGATTTATTTAGATAATGCTGCTACGACACCCATGTCATCTGCAGCTATCTCAGCAATGACTCAAGTCATGCAAGAGACTTATGGCAATCCTTCTAGTATTCATGGTCATGGGCGTCAAGCAGGAAAATTATTACGTGAAGCCCGTCAAGAGTTAGCAGGTATACTAGGTACAAAGCCCCAACACATTTTCTTCACTTCTGGTGGTACAGAAAGTAATAATACAGCTATTATCGGCTACTGTCTTCGTCATCAAAATCGCGGAAAACACATTATTACTACTGCTATCGAGCATCACGCTGTGCTTGAACCAATTGAATATCTGGTGGAAAATTTTGGGTTTGAAGTGACTATTTTAAAACCCGACGACAATCATGAAATCACTGCAGATCAAGTCAAAAATGCACTGCGTGAAGATACTATTCTCGTTTCAACTATGTATGTTAACAATGAAACAGGTACTCTTTTACCAATCGCTGAAATTGGTCAGATTTTAAAAGTCCATTCAGCTGCTTATCATGTAGATGCTGTTCAAGCTGTCGGGAAGCTAGAGATTCTTCCTGAAGAACTAGGAATAGATTTCCTCAGTGCTTCTGCTCATAAATTTCACGGTCCAAAGGGTATCGGTTTCCTATACGCTGCTTCTACAGATTTTGATCCTTATCTACATGGTGGAGATCAAGAACAGAAAAAAAGAGCAGGGACAGAAAACCTTCCCGCAATTATAGGTATGGTTGCAGCTCTTAAGGACGATATAGATCATCTAGAGGCTAACTTTAATAAAGTTCAAAAACTAAAGAAAGTTTTTCTAACTGAGATGGCTGGCTCAACCTATTATCTCAATCAAGGTAAAGAGCAACTCCCTTATGTCCTAAATATCGGATTTCCGGGACAACGCAACGATCTACTACTACTTCGTTTAGACCTTGAAGGTATTTCTATTTCAACAGGTTCTGCTTGTACAGCTGGTGTTGTTCAGGTCAGTCATGTTCTTCAAGCCTTCTACGGAGAAGAATCCCCTCGCTTAAACGAGTCTGTACGCGTCAGCATTTCACCTTTAAATACAGAACAAGAAATGATAACTCTTGCTAAAACTCTTAAAAATATCATCGGAGGATAAACTTAATGGCATTTGAACAAACGATTAAACTTAAAAATTGTCGTTACGAATACACACTTAGTCCAACTGTTAAAAAATTTACGCTTAAAGATAATACTTTTTTTGAAACTAAAGTTGGTAACTATGAATTAACGCGACTACTTGAAAAAGTTCCAAATAGCGGAGAAGGATTCCAACTTAAGATTATCATCAACAAAGACTTAACTGGTGTAAAAATCAATATCACTGATAAATTTGGTCTACGTTTAGTTGATATCTTCAAATCAGAAGAAACTCATATCCACCAAGAGAAATTCTACTTTTTGATGGATAGCCTGGTTGAACGTGGCGTATTTACAAAAAGCGAAAGATAGAAGGTCATTATGTTTCGATTAACTTACAAGGACTCCTATCAAGTAGAGCGTGTGCAAGAATACGAAGACTATGAAGCTCTTATGCTCTCTCTATCAGGTTGTGTAACTCTCCCTGATACTACTCATATTACTTCATTAACACATGATGGAGTTGAAATCTATCAAGGACTTCTTGGTAACCTCTACCGCTTTTTAAGAACTTACCACGAAACTAAGATAAACTAAGATTTTTTCTTAGTTTTTTTTCGTTATTGTTGCAATTTTCACAAGCTTTCTATAAAATAGTAGATAGAAAGGTTGTGATTTTGTGAAAGAAAAACAGTCTGCTATTCCTAAAGCAACAGCAAAGAGACTTTCTCTCTATTACCGTATTTTTAAAAGATTTAATGCCGAGAAAATTGAAAGAGCTAATTCCAAACAAATTGCAGAAGCGATTGGAATTGATTCTGCCACTGTTCGTCGTGACTTCTCTTACTTTGGTGAACTTGGACGTCGTGGATTTGGCTATGATGTCAAAAAGCTCATGAACTTTTTCGCTGATCTTTTAAATGATAATTCTATTACCAATGTTATGCTTGTGGGTATTGGAAATATGGGACATGCCCTCCTCCACTACCGCTTTCATGAGCGTAATAAAATGAAAATCATCATGGCTTTTGACCTAGATGATCATCCTGAGGTTGGTACCAAGACACCCGACGGTGTCCCAATCTATGGAATCTCTCAAATAAAGGATAAAGTTAAGGATAGTGATGTTAAAACTGCTATTCTTACTGTTCCTAGTGTTAAATCTCAAGAAGTTGCGGAACTTTTGGTTGATGCTGGTATCAAAGGTATCCTCAGTTTTTCTCCTGTTCACCTACATCTTCCTAAAGACGTAGTTGTTCAGTATGTCGATCTTACTAGCGAACTTCAAACCCTCCTCTATTTCATGCGAAAAGAGGATTAGAAAGCGAATTGATTTATGAAAAAACCAGTTATTGGGATTACAGGAAACGAAAAAGCCCATCCAGACGATGAGCTTATGATGAGTTATGCTGCCCAAGGCTTTGTTGAAGGAGTTAAGGAAGCTGGAGGTATCCCCATTATCCTACCAATTGGTGATGAAGAAATGGCCAGTTACTACATTAGTTTAATTGATAAGCTTATTCTAACTGGTGGGCAAAATGTTGACCCTAAATATTATGGTGAGCCAAAAGCTATTGATAGCGACGATTACCACCTTCAACGTGATATTTTTGAGTTAGCCCTCATTAAAGAAGCAATCAAGCAAAAGAAACCAATTTTTTCTGTTTGTCGTGGTACTCAACTTTTTAACGTAGCCATGGGCGGATCTCTTTATCAAGATATCGAAGATCATTGGCAAGATACTTCCGCTGAATACACCACTCAGCGACTTGTCACCGAACCAGATACTATTCTAAGAGAAATCTATGGAGAAATCTCTCATATCAATTCTTTCCACCATCAGAGCATCAAAGATTTAGCTCCTAATCTTAAGGTTGTAGCACATGATCCTAAAGATGGTATTATCGAAGCTGTTACATCTACGGATGGCTTCCCTTATCTTGGGGTTCAATGGCATCCTGAATTTCTCTTTGAAAATCGCCCCAAAGATAAAACACTTTTCGACTATGTCGTCAATGAATTGTAAAACCTGTACTATATACAGGTTTTTTATATCATATCTGTCTTCTCACGATAACTAAAATAGTCGGAGTGTGAGACAATTAAATGGTCCAATAAGACCAATCCCATTAATTCGCAGGCTTCTTTAACAAGCTTCGTAACATGGTCATCATTGGGGCTAGGAACTACTGCTCCTGATGGATGATTATGAACCAGAATCACAGATGTTGCCATATGCTTCAAAGCGTAGTGGAGAATTTCTCTCGGTTCAGCAATGCTTCTCGTGGCAGACCCGATAAAAATAGTCTGCTGGTGAATGATTTGATTTTGAGTATTTAGATAGAGCGCTACTAGGTGCTCTTGTTTTTTATCTCCAAGCTCAGACTGCATCTTTTTAGCTAATTTACGACTGCTAAGAATACTCTCCATTTCCACTGTTTCCCTTTTATGGATACGGTAGCCTAATTCAATAACGGCTTGTAATTCGATAGCCTTAACACGTCCAATACCCGATAGAGTCTGCAATTCCTGTAGACTCATTCTTTTGAGGTCAGTTAAACAAGTCAGCTGATTTAAGACCTTCTGTGCTATTTCAAAAACATTGGCCTGTTTTGTGCCTGTCCTTAGTAATATTGCCAGTAATTCTTGGTTGCTGAGCGCTTCTACTCCTTCTTTTACTAGTCTCTCTCTTGGTAAAAGCGAATCTTCTTGAAATGAAATACTATACATAAAAATCCTCCTCACTTTATTATTCGTGAGAAGGATGCTTAATTTGATAAAAACTAGTTATTTTTAGATTTTTTCAAGTGCAAGACGCAAATCTTCAATCAAATCATCAGAATTTTCAAGACCGATTGAAAGTCGGATTTGATTTTTAGTTACTCCTGCTGCTTCGAGATCAGAGTCAGACAATTGAGCATGAGTTGTAGTTGCTGGATGAACGACCAATGATTTGGCATCTGCTACGTTTGCAAGGTTTGAAAAGATTTCTAAGCTATCAATCACCTTACGAGCTTCTGCTTCTCCGCCTTTAACATGGAAGGTAAAGATTGAACCAACACCTTTTGGTAAATATTTCTCCGCCAAGGCATGGTAAGGGCTATCAGCTAATTTTGGATAGTTGACTTTTTCAACCTTCGGATGGTTCACAAGGAAATCAACGATTTTCTCAGCGTTTTGCACATGGCGTTCAACACGGAGAGATAGTGTTTCAAGACCTTGTAGGAGCAAGAATGAGTTAAATGGTGAAAGGGCAGCTCCCATATCGCGAAGCAATTGCACGCGAGCAGCAACGATAAAGGCTGCAGCACCTACATCTCGAGTATAGCTCAAATTATGGTAGCTTGGATCTTCATTGACAAATTGAGGGAATTTCCCTGAAGCTGCCCAGTCAAACTTCCCACTATCAACGATAACACCACCGATTGTTGTACCGTTTCCTCCGATAAACTTAGTAGCCGAGTGAACTGAGATATCTACACCGTGTGAAAAGACATTAATGAGATATGGTGTTGCAAAAGTATTATCAGAAACTAAAGGAATTTGATGTTTATGAGCAATTTCAGCTATTTTTTCAATATCAGGAATGTTGATAACTGGATTACCCAAAGTTTCAATCAAAACAAGTTTGGTATTATCTTTAATAGCTGCTTCCACTTCTTCTAAATTGTCAATATCAACAAAAGTTGTGGTGATTCCATAGCGGGGAAGGGTTTCTTTCAAAAGGTTAAAGGTCCCACCGTAAATAGTTGAAGCTGCAACAATATGGTCTCCTGCGTGAGCAAGTCCAAGGATAGTATAAGTAAGAGCTGCCATTCCAGAAGCTGTGGCAAGTGCACCAACTCCGCCTTCTAGCGCTGCAATACGCTCTTCAAAGGCTGAAGTTGTTGGATTGGTAATACGAGTATAGATATTTCCAGCTTTTTGAAGGGCAAAAAGGTCTGCACCCTCCTGTGTATCTTCAAATACAAAAGATGTTGTTTGATAAATAGGGACAGCACGAGACTTGGTAGTAGCATCTACCACTTGTCCTGCATGCAATTGTAGGGTTTCAAATTTAAATTCACGAGTCATCATCAGACCTCCAAAGATTTCATTAAATTAATTGTATCATCTATGGCGGTCAGTTTCAAATAAAACTTTATTATATAGGATAAGAAATAGCTATGGCATTTATTAGAATTGAAAAACTTTTTTCAGATAGTTTAAAAAGTTTGTATTCGCTATTCCTATACTTTATAATGAATATAAAGGAGAAGACTATGTCAGAAATTACACATGAAATTGATTCAAACTTCGCTGGTCGTTTAAACATTTTACGTGCTGGTGTGCTCGGAGCCAATGACGGGATCATTTCCATCGCTGGAGTTGTTATCGGGGTTGCCAGTGCAACCAGTAATATCTGGATAATCTTTCTTTCAGGTTTGGCTGCCATCTTAGCGGGTGCCTTCTCTATGGCTGGAGGTGAATATGTTTCAGTATCCACTCAAAAAGACACAGAGGAAGCCGCTGTAGCCCGTGAGCAATTACTTTTGGATAAGGATATCGAAGCCGCAAAGAAATCTCTCTATGCTGCTTATCTTCAAAATGGTGAGTGTGAAACTTCAGCTCAACTTTTAGTCAATAAAGCTTTTCTTAAAAATCCACTTAAAGCCTTAGTTGAGGAAAAATACGGAATCGAGTATGAAGAGTTTACAAATCCTTGGCATGCTGCAGCATCTAGCTTCATCGCTTTTGTTCTTGGTAGTTTACCACCAATGCTTTCCATTACCATCTTTCCAAGTGACTATCGAATCCCTGCTACTGTTTTTATCGTTGCGATTTCTCTATTGATTACAGGTTACACCAGTGCCAAACTCGGGAAAGCCCCAACTAAAACAGCTATGATTCGTAACCTTTGTATCGGTCTTTTGACCATGGGAGTTACCTATCTATTGGGTCAGTTGTTTAGTATTTAAGTTAAAAATTGACGCTGAGCAAAAACTAGCTTTAAAATAAAACCACACAGTAATTTCAGTCTTGAATTCCATCAAGAAGAAAGAAATACTGTGTGGTTTTTTGAACAATAGATATTTTAGAGGCTAGATTTTTGACTAATTTTGTGAGATTCATAGTCATGAAGATGAATCCTATCTCTGTTTCGACTGCTTGTTTGTTTCTAACACGCACTCTTCAAAGCAACAATTAATCTATGCTCTACCATTTTCAGGGTTCATTTGAACGATTTTATGTCCATAGAACACTTAAAGAGCATAGGCGAACAGTGCATCTTCATAAGCATAGTTGGATGAAATCTAGGGTAACCAGTATGAGAATTTTCCTATAGAAACATTTGACTTGGGATACTGTCAACAAATAAACTAATCATTTAATATTCATGAGTTGTTAGAATATCACAGAACAGAATTACTTCCAAACTTAGCTGATTTATGTTATAATCTGTAACCATTACCAACTTAAAGACGCAATCATCAAGATAAGATATTAGAATTAAAAATTGACTTTTTTCTATCAAAACAGGCAAATAAATCGCAATCACTTACTTTTTTCTTTAAAAGATTCATATAATTTTTTATAGAACTCTTTTATATCTTTTTTCTGAGAATTCAACTCTTCTTTACCATAGTCAAAATTTGCTACTACAAATCCCTCGTCAGCATCAGAAAAAGTAAAAAATTCTATTTCAATGAGTTTATTATGCTTAGAGTCCTCTATAGTGTCTCCTAAATTATTATTAAATCGCTTCACTTCTTCTTCACGAACTCCGAACCCCATAGCAGCTCCATTTGCAATGATGTTTGAAAATACTTCTTCTGAAGACGCTACTTCTTTTACAGTTATGAAGTATGTAGCTTCTTCTGTTTCTACTTCTTTCACTTTATTCCATTTTTCTGTATCACTAGAAGAAACCGTATAAACTGTTAACTCCAGTGTTGGTTTATTAGTATTTTCTTTTATGATCATTTGTTTTCCAAAGAAGAAAATACCAAGTAGCCCAGCTACAAAGATCAAAGCAATATAAATTATCTTTTTCATACATTATCCCCTATATCTTTCATATCAATGATCACATCAACTTTGTTATAGACAGCTGGATCATGAGTTGCTATAATAACATATTTGTCTTCATCTCTTTCATTTAATAATAAACGAATAATTTCTTTTCCAATCTCACCATCTAAAGCTCCTGTAGGTTCATCTGCTAAGATAATTTTACGTGGTTTCATTAACATTCTGGCAATAGCTACACGTTGAGCCTGCCCTCCAGACAATTCATATATTTTTTGATGTAAATAGTCGCTCGACAGTCCTACTTTTTCAAGTACATCAGTTATTATTTTTTTGTCTTTAGTGATAAGTTTCAAATTATCATATACTGTTTTGTTCTCTATTAAAGAATAATTCTGAAATACATATCCAACAGTATTTTTAAAGAAGGTTCTTTCTTTTATCTTCCAAATATCCTGTTCATCAACTAAAACATTCCCACTATCAATTTTTTCTAATCTTCCTATAATATTAAGAAGAGTACTCTTACCAGAGCCAGAACCTCCAATCAATGCATAGCTTTTTCCAGATTCAAATCTTAAATTTAAGTCTGTAAAGATCTTTTTTGAGCCGAAACTTTTTGAAACGTTCAAAAGGTCAATTGTCATGTTTCATCTCCTTTTAAAATTTTAGTATAGCTTTCAGATAATTTTCTAAAACTCATGATTATTGACAACATCAAAACCAGCAGAGAAGCAAGACCAATATATAGCAGCTCTATTTGCCCTGTCATAAGAAATGTAAATAGAATAACCATTGTAATAGTCATCATAAAGTACTTGAGACTTGAAATTGCTATATATGTTTTTGACAGACCCAAAATGATTTTTTTCACATATTCATTCTGTTTTAGGGCAATATAAAGTTGGACATATTGATAAATGAGTATAAAGACAATACTGTAAATTATCTTCTGCAAGATTTGTGACAGTAGAATTTGGTGCTCTAAGGATTGGATCTTCAACTTCACAATTTGGTAAACATCTACTGGATTCATTGAAACATTCAACTGGGTAGTCATCTCATTTATTTTTTTTACCGCTTCAGGACTAAAAAGAGATTTATATAGTATATTACTAGCCAAAGAAAACTTGTTGTTTTCGATCATTTTGTCTGTATCTAACACAACAACAATGTTATCTTTGCTATCTGCTACACTTGCCATTGGAAAAATATCTTTATTTTTATGATCGATATCAGCATCCTCATTGAAATAAAAAATTTTTTCACCATCAGGAATTATTTGTACTGCAAGTTCTTCTTTTGTATAGTTTGTTCCAATAAATTGTTCTGCTACAACTGTATTCTCAATAGATTTCTGGTTTTCTTTCCATTTTTCAGGAATATAGATAGTTGCTATCTTATTATCTAAAAGATGATAGTTTGTTCCATTCACTTTATTTTGTAGGTTAGCACCTGTTTGATTGATATAAATCAGATCTTTATTTATTTCTGGGTTCGTTATTCCATCATTTTCTAATTGTTTAGAAAAGTCTTCTAAAGCATGAGATGTATCTGGAACATAGGCCGAGGATCGTTCTATATATAAATAATCTAAGTTTTTTAAGGAAGCAGCTATCTGTAGATACTGACCATCCGAATCACTTACTTCTCCATTTTTAGCAGAGTTATTTTCAATTCCAAGGAACTCAATCCTTCTCCAGTCTTTTACTGTGTCCCATGGTACTAAATTCTGTATCTGTATGTTAATACTGGATTGGCTACTCTTTGTTTCTTGTAAAAAAATTCCTGATACAACGATAATAATCGAAATAATGGCAAGCCATACGACAAAAATAAGCTTGTTTTTCGCCTTGTTTTTGATAATTTCAATGGGCTTTTCAATCTGAATCGTCAACCAAAATAAAACAAAGGTGATGAGATCAATGATTTGAAATAGTATAAAATTCGTTAAAAGCAGAGAGAAAAATAACTTAGAACTATAGGTGAAGAAACCATTTCCCAAAAAAGAACTGTAAAAAATCATCAAAAAAGCCATCATAATCAGTTCAAAAATAAGAGAAATGACATACTCTCTTCTAAGGTCGTATACAGGCAATCCCAAAGACCGTCGTATCACTCCTTCTTTAATCTGCCTCGTCCTAACAACAAATAAAACAACTAATAAAGTTAAGTAAATTGAACCCATTAACAGTATTCTTAAAGTTCCAGTGAATTGTAAGATTCCTCCTATATACCAAGGATAAGCCATATATACTGTTTGTAGTCCAGTCATCGTAAGTGGTTTCAAACTGTTTATATTTATTTTTCCAAGGGTGTAATACATCCCTATTATTGGTGCTGACTTTAATTGTTCATTATTTACATCATCGAAATTTACATACTTCAACTGACCAGAACTCTGAACGACCGGCTTGTAAATGGTAACATTTTCCGTTTTTGATAGGTCACGAATCATTTCGTAAATTTCGTTATTGGAAAGATTGCTTTTTCCTTGAATAGAAAAGGCACCATCAATTGGTAAAGGTATGGGCGTTTCGGTATCGCTAATAGTGACCAGACCAATTGCAGCAATCAAACAAAAGAAAAATCCAATGATACATAATTTTAATTTCATAGGCACTTACCATATTACAAAAGACTCCATCTTATAATTGGGTCTCTTGTTTTCATTAATTTTTTTTAAAATCTATAATAATCCCAATATGCATTTAATCGAACATCGTTCCAAGATTTTTTCTTGAAATGCCTATCAATAATCTTTTTTATCGTGAACTTTAACGTTCCCAAAATATTCGTTGGGGTTAATACTATGATTCCTTGACAAACACTTCTTATTATATTTGAACAATCTTGCGATAACTTCTTGAAGTAATCATAAAGATTAGGACATAGACTAAAGCAAAGATACCACAAATGGAAAGTGTTACACTTAACATCATAGCTGTATCCACACCACCAATAACCTTGAGAATCAAACTCAACATGTGATAGGCAAAAGCAAGGTGTAGGAAGGCAAAGATTACAGGGAGGAAGAAGACAGTCAAGACCTGCTTGTTAATGGTTTGCTTGATTTGTTTTTGATCCAAACCAACCTTCTGCAGGATGACAAAGCGTTCACGGTCTTCATAACCTTCTGAGATTTGTTTATAGTAGATAACAAGTACAGTACCTATCATAAAGATGATAGAGAGGAAAATACCGATAAAGAGAACCCCTCCATAGAGAGCATTCATTTGGGCAATTGCATCACTTGAACCATTACCCCCGTAAACCATAGCATCTTCACTCTTGAGATTATGGCTAAAATTATTTACATACTCATCAAAATCATCAGCTAGTTTTAACTGTTCCTCTAGACTTGCGGTGACATCCATACCACCGTAGAACTGAGTGTAGACAGCAGAATCTTGGTACTGATCCAAAAAGCTTTGAAGATCTGGTACAACTAGGTAGTTAAAATCTGAAACTAAAAGGATATAGAGATTGGAAACATGGTTAGCTAAAAAATCTTGCTGGATTTCTTGCTTGATACTATACTCCTGACTGTTAAGACTAAATGATTTCTGACCTTTTAGTTGGTCATTTTTAGCCCAAAGAGCGACCTCATTACCGATAAGATTTAGCTTTTGTCCAGTCATTTTTTCGTAGTCTTTTTGATCAAAAACTAGAAAAACCGTCTTAGGCAATTCACTGTTTTGCCCTTTTTCAAAGGTAGTTAATTTAGTTCCATCTTGACTGGAAAGACCAAAGCTGGCATATCTAAGAACATCTTTGTTGCTAATCGTTAAGTTCTTTTCGCTGGCATATTGAGTCAAAAGTTTGTCTAAATCCTCAACTTCAATATTATTTCCCTTAACATCAAAATCATGAGGATACATAATATTTTTTATATTTTCAGATCCGTTGTAGATACTGGTTGCTGCTGACATGGTAACCAAAACCATAGTTGAAAGAATGGCAATGGTTGCTAAACCGACAGCATTTTTCTTCATACGAAAGATGAGGTTAGAAACAGAGATTAGGTTATTAGGTTTGTAGTAATATCTTTTGTTTTTCTTGAGTAACTGTAAGAAAACTGTAATACCCGCATTGAATAAAAGATAGGTCGCAACTATGACCAACATGACTGCTATAAAGAAAGTAAGGGTTGCTGAAACTGGATCTTTTACGCTTTGCGCTAGATAGTAGCCACTACCTAGTGCAATTAGCCCTACAAGTGTCTGAAGAACTAGGAAACGGCCCTTCTTCTCCCCTTTTGCTTTCTCACGAGAGAGTTGCAGAGCATCCATACGGATGATACGTATAGCGTTTAAGAAAACGATGACTAAAAAGATAAAACCGAATACCAGAAGGATTGAAAGCACTACGGACCATTGAAAGGTTGCGACTAGCTCTACCTTCATCTTTGCAAGTTTAAGCAATAAAGCAAAGATGAGTTTGTCAAAGAGGGCACCAATCCCAATCCCAGCAGTGACTGTTACTAGCCCAAAAATCAAGAGTTCCTTGAAGGTCATACTGATCAGATGACGCTTTTCCAAGCCCAACATACCATAAATCCCCAACTCCTTGGAGCGGTTTTTCATAACAAAACTATTGGCATAAAGGACGATAATGGCTGACGCAAGGGTGACGACAAACATTCCAAATCCTAGAGTAGCTTGAATGGTGGATCCTCCACGGATTTCCGCAATCTTGGGATTGAAGGTTAGAGAGTAAAAGAGATAGCTGATAGTGACTGCCAAAATGACAGCCAAAGCAAACGGATAATAGAGTTTGCGGTTTTTA